>NZ_JACXWY010000015.1:0-145016 GCF_014764685.1 Allobosea spartocytisi | reverse complement strand
GATTGAAATATGGGCTCAGGCCTTCCGAGGCCATGCTTTCTCCAGTAGGCCTTCCAAAAAGACTCTCACGGCGTGCGCTTTAATGCAGAAGCCGAGGTTCATCATGACCTGGGTTTCGATGGCAGTTACCGCAGTAGGGATGGGCTCGGGTTTCAGATCACCTCTGGCGGTGAAGGTAGGGCCTCCCCATAGGAGGCCGAGAAATCGAGCTCTGCTTCCGCTCATCAATTTGCCGGTTGGATCAAAATAGGCCCCCCGTTGGCCACCATGATAGGCGAGCCCGACGAGCCTGGAAAACAAGCGGCGTCGATCACGAACTCCGGCTTTCCTTCGTCGTCCAGCGCCGGGCTCATTGCCAGCGTTGACAGGGGCCATTTTCGGGTTGCCTGCCTGAACTCAGCGCGAAAGCGAGGCTGGGCGCGTCCCAGCCTCATGGCAAAGGAAGCTGGCAGTAAGGTCGCAGCTACACCTCTCGCACAATTGCCAGCCGATCCCCTACTGTTCTTTCTTGAACATGTTCTGGAAGATCAGTGCGCCCCAGACGGAGCCGCGGGCGTGAACCAGCGCCATCGCGCGCGGTTTCGGCGAAGCGGTGGCCCCTTTGATCGTTCGCACCCACAGCAGGGCAGCACGCGATGTCCGCTTTCCGGCAGTCAGTTAGGTCAGCTCTTGGCGTTACCGCACGGTTGCCGACAGCTTGGCCCGCTCCGCCGCTGTCATAGCGAGGTAGTCGCCATAGGAAGCCTGCGGATTGTCCAGCCAATGGTCGGCATAATAGGGAACCAGCGGCTCGTAGGCGTCGAACACGCGGCGGAGATCCCGGATCGCGTCGCCCCCTTCCTGCGGAAGCGGGTTGGCCATGTCGATCCGCAGATCGATCAGTGGCCTCTCGATACCCGGCGCGCAAGCGATGATGCCGGCCGATTTGTGACCGATTGCCTCGCCGCCTGCTGCTCCACCGGCCTCGATTGCCTGCACCAGCCGCTCGAAGAACGGCAGGTCTTTGCCTGCCGCGAAGCTGTCGAAGATCGCATCGACCACGCCAGGCCCGACCAGCCCGTTACCCATCGCGACAAAGCCCTTGCCGACACGGTGCCCCGTCCAGGGCGCGCCCATCGTCGGGCTGTGTGCGGCGGCGCGTCCATCGGCCGTCACGATGCCGACCTGGCGATAGTCGAAGAAGCGATCCTTCTGGCGCAGAGCGCCCATGATCTCGTCAGGTGCCCAGCCCTGTTCGGCGAGTGCCATGCCGGCCAGTCCGTGGCGCCAGTCGGAATGGCATTGCGAGGAGATGGCCGCGACGCCTCCGCGCACATGCGGGCAGCGTGATGCGACACCGAGAGGGCTGGTCGCAAGGCAGATACCGAGCAGTTCCGTCTCCGGGCATCGGGCGACGATGGTGAAGGTCATGGCAGAGCTCTCGCCTGTTCAGAAGGAGCGCGGGGCCACCGAGCGGGCGGCATAGATTTCGACGAGCGGCCGATAGGCTTCATACAGCCGCGCCAGATCGGCGAGCGCGTTGCCGCCGTCCTCGATCGGGCGCGTGGGCAGGTCCACCCTGAGGTCGATCTGGCTTTCGGCTCCCGGCGAGCGCACGAGCAACGAGGCCGAGTTGATCGGAAAGCTGTCGACCAGCAGCGTCTTGGTTCGCTCCAGCGCCGTCAGCAGGCGTTTCGCCATCGGCGATGCCGGGTCGTCCGCATAGCCGCTCATTGCGGCGTCGAGAGCGGCACTGCCTTGCGTGAGGCCGTTACCCAACACGACGAGATCAGGACTGATGCGGTGGTCCGCCCAGCCCGTCGCCTGGCTTCCGGTATGGGCGCCGATCTGCCCGTCCGCGGTGAGGATGCCGATCTGCCGATAGTCCAGCCACCGGTCGTGCTGGCGCAGCGCCTCCAGCACTTCGGCCGCCGTTAGGCCGCAGCGTATCAGATCGAGCGCCAGCGGCCCGACCTTGAGATTGGTGAAGCCCTGGCTCGCCACCGCCGCGCGCCCGGTCTCGACATGCGGGCAGCGCGCCCCGATGGCGATGGAGCTGGAAGCCAGCGCGATCCCGAGGGTGCCGTCCGCGGGATCGCGTGCCAGCACGCTGAGCATGTTACCGCGTTGGGTGAGGTCGATGTTCATGCCGCCCGCCCGGCCTGCCGGGCCCGGGTATCGACGAAACTGTCGATCGCGGCCTCGGCTATACGTCGGATCAGCTCCTCGAGCCGCGCCTGCGCGGACGGGTCGCCGAGATCGGGCAATGCGATCGTGAGCGCATGCTGCGATGCTGCATACACCTCGGCGGCGCGCTCGGGATGCGCATCGACATAGGCGTCCAGGAAGATGCGCTCCTCTTCGGACGTCAGCTCCGCCAGCTTCAATATCGCACGAACCTGGCTGGCAGGGATGGCGAGATCGTAGGCGGGGCTCGTGATCTGCGTGACGAAGCTGCGGGTGTGCCCGAGCGACTCCGCGATCGTCTGCCGTGCGCCGGGGCCGCGCCGCTTGAGGAATGTCTGCAGCAGCAGCTTGTAACGGCGCACCGGCATCAGATCGTCGAACAGCTCGAACTCCCGACCGGCGGAGCTGGAGGTCTTTTTGGATTTTCTCATGCTGTGAGCAAACGCGATTTCCCCACTTGGATCAAGTAGAATGTTTAGTAGTCTCTGCGCCGCTCGGGTCAGCGCCCCGCCGCGAACGTTGCTCAGGAATTAAGCTCATGCGCCTCTGGATCGATCAGTGATTTACGGGAATGAATCGATATAAAGGCTAATTCGGTCGATTTTTGTGGGTATCTCCGCTACTTGGCGCTCTGCGGCGATGGTTGAAGGAGGGAGTCGAAGCCCGGCTAATTTTTTTTGCTTGCCGCTCGACTTGTTTAGCAAATAAACTTTTTGAGCTTAGCAACCCTGGGAGGGGTCATCATGAAGGGGTCGAAGTTTCTGATCGGGGCGGCCGTTGCGGCTGCGCTCGGTGCCCAATCTTTGAGTGTGGCGAAAGCTGCGGATCCGATCGTCATCGGGCTTTTCGGGCCGATGTCCGGGGAGCGCTCTGCGCTCGGGTCGCGCTTCAAGGAAGCCGCCGGCATGTTCGCCGACGAGCTGAATGCGGCCGGCGGCATTGCCGGGCGCAAGATCGAGGTCCGTGTCGAGGATACGCGCGGCAACCCGCGGGAGGCCGCGACGATCGCCCAGAAATTCGCCGACGATCCGGCCGTGCTGGCCGTCCTGGGCGGCCAGACCTCGACCGAATCCATGGCCGCGGCGCCGATCCTCGCAGAAGCCAAGATCGCGCAGGTCGCGCCGACGGCCAGCCATCCGGACTACGTCAAGATTAGCCCGTACCAGTTCCGCACCACGCCGACGCAATCATCCATGGTGCAGCCGCATGTCGACATGTTGCTGAAGAAGCTCGGGATGAAACAGATCGCGATCGTCTACTTCAAGGACGATTGGGGCATGGTCACCAACACGCTGGTCTCCAAGCGCCTGAAAGACTTGGGTGCCGAGGTGGTGCTGTCCGAGGCGATGATCCCGGAAACTCGCGATTTCCGGCCGCTCATCACCAAGATCAAGGCAGCCGCGCCCGACGGCGTCTTCCTCGTCAGCCACTATGCTGAATCGGCGCTGTTCATGCAGCAACTGCGGCAAGCCGACCCGGCCCTCAAGGTCGCCGGGACCGACACGCTGAACGACCCCAAATTCATCGAGCTGGCGAATGGGGCGGCGGAGGGGGTGGTGATGCCGACCCAGTTTCTCGCCGATGCGCCCGAGGCAATCAAGTTCTCGAAAGCCTATGAAGCCAAGTTCGGCAAGGAACCGAACTACTATTCCGCCTTCACCTGGGACGCCATGCTAATCGTCACGGACGCGATGAAGGTGCTGGCTACCGCAGGCAAGCCCATCACGCGGCAGGCTATCCGCGACCAGATCGCCGACGCAGCGCCGATTCAGGGTGTCAGCGGCGCCCTCAAATACGTGGGCAACGGAGATCTTGGCGAGCGTTCGATCAACTACATCGTCGTGAAGGGCAAGGCCTACCAGCCCTTCAACTGAGCTCGCGAGGTGCCTGCTGCACAGAGGATGTCGCCATCATGATCGAATTCCTCAGCCAGATCCTGAACGGGCTGGTGATCGGGAACGTCTACGCACTCGTCGCCATCGGCTTTTCGCTGATCTTCGGGGTGACGAACCTGATCAACTTCGCCCAGGGCTCGCTCCTGATGCTCGGCGCCTTCTTCGCCTATACCGGCGTGCGCTTGGGCCTGCCGCTCGCGGCTGCCGCGGTGGTCTCGGTGGCGGTCGCGACCGCCATCGGCATGCTGATCGAGCGGGTGGCGCTGCGCCCGCTCGAAAATGCGCCATGGATCGCTCCGCTGTTGTCGACGCTGGCGATCACCTTCATGCTGGACCAGGCGGCGGAGATCATCTGGACACCGGAAGCGCATTCCTTCCCCAGCCCCCTGTCCCGCTACAGCGTCACGATCGGCGCCGCCTATGTGACCGGTATGGACGGCGCCATCCTGGCGATTTCGCTGGCTTCCATGACCGCGCTCTACCTGTTCCTGACACGCAGCTGGGCCGGGCGGGCGCTGCGCGCGATGTCGCAGGACATGGATGCGGTGCGCCAGATAGGCGTGCGGACCGACCGGCTGCGCCTGCTCGCCTTTGGGCTCGGAGCCGCACTGGCCGCGATCGCAGGCGTGATGATCGCGATGTATTACCAGTCGGTCTATCCGCAAATGGGCGTGCCATTCGGGCTCAAGGGGTTCACGGCGGCCTTGCTTGGCGGCCTCGCCAGCATTCCCGGTGCGGTCGTGGGCGGCTTGCTGCTCGGTGTGCTGGAGGCGCTGGCCGTCGGCTATATCGGCGAAGGCTTTCGCGACATGGTCGCCTTCGGCATCCTGCTGGTAATCCTCACCTTCCGGCCGCAGGGCCTGCTCGGCGACAAGCGGCTGAACGCGCTTGGCGGTTCGCGCGGAGCCTCCGGTGTGATGCCGTCGACCAGCATTCTGATCGGGCAGGGCGGACAGCCGCTGCCGCCGGTCAGGCGCCTCTCCATGAGCTATCCGCTGCTGGCGCTCGCCGTGGCCACCTGCGCTGTTCTGCCCTTGCTGCCGGTCTCGCCATATATCGTCCAGATCGGCCTCCAGATCGTGATCTTCGCTCTGCTTGCCGCGGGGCTGACCATGCTCTCGGGGGCATCGGGCATCATGTTCCTGGGGTTTTCGGGCTTCTTCGGCGTGGGGGCCTATGTCGCCGCGCTGGTGGCGAAGCAGGGCGCAACGGCCGATCTCAGCCTGCTTGCGGCGGCACTTGCCTGCGCCGCACTGGCCGGATTGGTCGGGCTGATCTGTGCCGGCCTGACGGGACATGTCGTCGGCCTCGCGACGCTGGCGGTCGGCGTGCTGATCTGGCTCGTGCTGCTGAACTGGACCGACGTGACCGGCGGCCCCAACGGCATCTTCGGCATTCCGCGCCCGCCATTGTCGTTCCTGCCCGGCACCTCGCTCGCTTCGATCTCGGCCCAGTACTGGCTCGCCGTCGCGATTCTCGTGCTGATGGTGCTGGCGGTCGGGCGGCTGCTTGCCTCGCCGATCGGGCTGAGCTGGCGCGCTATCCGCGAGGACAGGATCGCGGCGCATGCGGCCGGCCTGCCGGTGCGGCGCTATCTCGTCACCGCCTTCGTGCTGTCGGGGCTTTGCGCCGGACTCGCCGGCGGGCTGTTCGCTTTCCTCCAGCGCTTCATCAGCCCTGACAGCTTTCGTCTCGACACGTCCTTCCTGATGGTCGCGATCATCGTTCTGGGCGGGCTCGGCAACCTCACGGGGGCAGTGCTCGGCGCGGTCGCGCTGATCGTACTGCCGGAGACGCTACGGGATGCCGCCGAGTTCCGGATGATCCTCTTCGGTGCAATCCTCTACCTAACGCTGCGGTTCCGGCCGCAAGGAATCGCGGGAGTCCGGTGATGCACGGCATGCAGAACCCAGCGCAGGGCAGGGAGCTTGTCCTTTCCGGCGTCGAAGTCAGCTTCGGCGGGCTCAAGGCGATCGGCGGGGTGGACCTGACTGTCTCGCCCGGCGAGTTCGTCGGGATCGTCGGTCCCAACGGCGCCGGCAAGTCGACGCTAATCCAGACGATCACCGGCTTCGCCCGGCCCAGTGCCGGCACGATCAGTCTCGGCGGCCGACGTCTCGATGGATCCGAGCCGGAAGACATCGCCGCGCTCGGTATCGCCCGCACCTTCCAGACCAGTCGCGTCTTTCCAGCGCTGACCATCGGCGAAAGCGTCAGGGTGGGCACCCAGCGCGGGCTGATCGGTGGCGGACGCACACCGAAGCGCTTTGGTTGCCTCGCGGAGCCGATCGGGGGGCTTTTCGGCATCGCCGGCTATGGCAAGGCCGCGCGCGAGGCCGATGCGCGGGCGGAGGAGATTCTGAAGCTCTTCGGGGAGCGGCTGTGGCCGCGCCGCGATCGCCCGACGCATAGCCTGTCCTATGCCAACCGGCGGCGGCTGGATATCGCAAGGGCGCTCGCCACCTCGCCGGACCTCCTGCTGCTCGACGAGCCGACGGCCGGCATGAACCCGACCGAAAGCCATGAGCTGGCCGATCTGCTGCTCGACGTCCGCCGGCGCTTTCCGGCCATGACGATCGTCATGGTCGAGCACAAGCTCGATATCGTCCGCAAGCTGACCCAGCGAACCATCGTGATGGCGCAGGGCAAGGTTCTGGTGGACGCAGACCCCGACCGCGCCTTTGCCGATCCGCAGGTCGCGGCTGCCTATCTCGGCCAGGGCGGGGGGCGCATCCATGCGGTGGTCCGCGGCCATCTCGACCACGAGCCGGAGGCGCCGATGCCGGGGCCGCCGGACACGCCCGCGATCGAGCTGAATAATGTCGATGTGTTCTACGGCCCGGTCCAGGCCCTGTTCGGGGTCTCGCTCAAGGTCGGGCGCGGCGAGGCGGTGGCGGTCCTGGGTGGCAACGCCTCGGGCAAGTCGACGACGATCAAGACCGTGTTGCGGCTGGTCACGCCCAGGAGCGGCGAAATCTCGCTCTACGGGCAGCCGCTCAAGGCCAGGACCACGGCCGATGTCATCGAGCAAGGCATCGCCTCTATCCCGGAGGGCCGGCGCATGTTCGCCGAGCTGACCGTGCGCGACAATATCCTAATCGGCGCCTATGCGCGACGTGGCACGCCGCGTGTTCGGCTCGACCGCGACATCGAAGCGGCTGTGGCGGAATTCCCTTGGCTGCGCGACCGCCTCGACCAGCTCGCGGGCACCCTGTCGGGCGGCGAGCAGCAGATGGTCGCGATGGCGCGCGCCTGGCTGCGCAAGCCGCTGGTGCTGTGCATCGACGAGCCCTCGATGGGCCTGTCGCCGCTGATGGTGGACCGGGTCTACGACATCCTCACCCGCTGGAAGTCGCAGGGCCTGACCATCGTCATGGTCGAGCAGAGCGCCAACAAGGCGCTGGAACTGGTCGACAGGGCCTATGTGCTCCGCAACGGCGTCGTCTCGATGGAGGGCAGCGCCGCGGAGCTTCGCGAGAATCCCGGCATCCGGGAGGCCTATCTGGGCGGCGAGCATGCGCCGGCGCCGGGCATCATCACCGCGGGCCTGGAGCCCGCATCTCTTCACTGATCCGGCGAGATAAGCCGTTCCACACCGGGAGTTAGAACGATGGGTTTGCGCGTTGGCGTCGACATAGGCGGCACATTCACCGATTTCGCGGTGCTGGACCCCGATACCGGCCATTTCGAGATAGGCAAGGTGCTGAGCACGCCGGCCGACCCGGCAGAAGCGGTGATCGAGGGCCTCAAGGCCCGCATGGCCCAGAGCGGCCGGGCGATGGGCGAGATCAGCGAAGTGGTCCACGCCACCACCATCGCCACCAACACCGTCATCCAGCGCAAGGGGCCGCCGACCGCGCTCATTACGACGAAGGGCTTCCGCGACGTCATCCTGATCGGCCGCCAGAAGCGCTACGAGCTTTACGACAACATGGCCGGCCGGCCGCTGCCGCTTGTGCCGCGCGATTTCGTCTTCGAGGTCAAGGAGCGGATGCTCTTCACCGGCGAGGTCGAGACGGCGCTCGACGAGGCCGATGCCCGTGTCGTCGCCCGCGAATTGACGGCGCGCGGCGTGGTCGCGGTGGCGATCTGTTTCCTGCACTCCTATGCCAACCCCGCGCATGAGCGGCGTGTCGCCGAGATCCTGTCCGAGGAAGCTCCGGAGCTGATGGTCTCGGTCTCCAGCGAGGTGTCACCGCTCTATCGCGAGTTCGAGCGCACCAGCACGACCGTGATGAACGCCTATGTCATGCCGGGCGTCGCCAGCTATGTGGAGCGCCTCGACCGGCAGTTGCGGAAGCTCGGCGCGCAGGTGCCGATGCTGATCATGCAGTCGAATGGCGGCGTCGCCACCGCGGATACGGTCAAGCGCTTCCCGATCCGCATCATCGAGAGCGGGCCGGCCGCGGGCGTTCTGACCGCAGCGCGCTTCGCGCCGGCTGCCGGCACCGACAACCTGATCTCCTTCGACATGGGCGGCACCACCGCAAAGCTTTGTCTCGTCGAGGGCGGCAAGCCGCTGCTGACCAGCCAGTTCGAGGTTGACATGACCCATCTCAAGAAGGGCAGTGGCCTGCCGGTCAGCATCCCGGCAGTGGACCTGATCGAGATCGGCTCGGGCGGGGGCAGTATCGCCAAGGTCGAGCTCGGCGCGATCGCTGTCGGCCCCGAAAGCGCCGGCTCGGTGCCCGGACCCACCTGCTATGGCCACGGCGGCGCCAAGCCCACGGTCACGGATGCGGATCTGGTTCTCGGCTATCTCAACCCCGACTACTTCCTCGGCGGCGAGATGAAGCTCGATTCGGAGGCCGCGCTGACCGCGATCGAGCGCGATATCGCGGTACCGCTCGGCATCGACGCCATGCAGGCGGCCTGGGGTATCCACGAGATCGTCACCGCGCAAATGGCGCAGGCGGCCCGCGCCGTCACCATCAACAGCGGCAAGGATCCGCGCCTGTTCGCGCTGGTCCCTTTCGGCGGCGCCGGCCCGGTTCACGGCACGCGGCTGGCGCGCATGCTGGGCTGCCCGAAGGTGGTCTTCCCGCGCGCCGCGGGCGTCGAGTCTGCCGTGGGCTTGCTGATGGCGGAAATCTCCCTCGACCTCGCGCGGACGCAGGTGATGAACCTCGACGGCGCCGCCATCGCGCAGATCAACACGCTCTATGCCGATCTGGAGGGGCAGGCGCGCCGCCAGCTCGACGAGGCCGGGGTGCTGCGCGAGCGCCAGAGCTTCTCGGCGAGCTGCGACATGCGTTTCGCCGGTCAGGGCTTCGAGATCGCTGTCGACCTGCCGGCCTATCCCTATGCGCCTGATGATCTCGACGTGCTGCGCACCGCCTTCCACGCGGCTTATGCCAAATCCTACGGCGCCCGCACCTTCGATCCCGACTGGACGATCGTTGCCGTCCACTGGCGCCTGCGCGGCATCGCCATCGGCGGAACCCTGACCATGGACGAACTGCCGAAGGAGCCCGGAGGCGTCGAGCGCGCGCGCCGCAGCCAGCGCCAGGTGTGGTTTCCCGAGACTGAGGGCTTCACGCTCTGCGACGTCTATGACCGCTATCGCCTGAGCGCAGGGGATGTCTTCTCCGGGCCCGCCATCGTCGAGGAACGCGAGTCGACGATCGTCCTGCCGCCGGGCAGCGAAACAACCGTCGACTCGCATGGCAATCTCGTCACCACACTCAACTGAGGATTTGCGTCATGAGCACGATCGATCCCGTCACCTTCTCGGTGGTGTGGGGCGGCCTTCTCTCCGCCGCCGCCGAGATGGGCAGCACCTTGCTGCGCACCGCCTATTCGATGACCGTCCGCGAGGGCTCGGACTTCTCGACCGGCGTCTTCGACGCCGAAGGCAACATGATCGCCCAGGGTGACTATAGCCCGGGCCATCTGGGCTCGATGGCTTTCACCGTCCGGCAGATGCTGGACTATTATCCCAAGGGCTCGCTCGGCCCGGGCGATGCGGTGATCTGCAACGATCCCACCATCGGCTCCGGTCACCTGCCGGACATCTTCATGGTCACGCCCGTCTTCCATGAGGCGGACCTGATCGGCTACGCGGTCAACATCGCCCATCACATCGATGTCGGCGGCAGCGCGCCGGGCAGCGAGGAGGTGGTCGGCGTCAGCGAGACCTGCCAGGAGGGCATCAAGCTGATGCCCGTGCTGCTCTACAAGGCGGGCGAGCCGATCAAGGAAATCCTGCGCATCATCGAGGGCAATGTCCGCATCAAGGACGTGCTCGGCGACCTCCACGCGCAATACGCCGCCAACATGACGGGCGTCGCCCGCATGCAGGGGCTCGCTCTGCAATACGGACCCGAGCAACTGGCCGCCTGCATGCGCGAAATCGTGGCCCGCAGCCGCGACGCGATGGTCGAGGCCATTGCCGAGCTGCCCTATGGCACCTATCGCTTCGAGGATGTCCTCGACGATGTCGGCCCTGATACGGAACCGGTGCCGTTCAGGCTGGCGCTGACCGTCGAGCCCGGCCGCGTCATCTGCGATTGGGATGGTACCGGCCCGCAGCGGCCGGCCGGGATCAACGCTTACATGCAATATACCCGCTCCTATTGCATCGCGGCGATCAAGGCGGTGACGCTGCCGCGCTCGCCGCAGAATTTCGGCATTATCGACTGCATCGAGATCCGTGCGCCGAAGGGCTGCTACGTCAACCCGCACCCCGGCGCGGCAAGCGGCGCCCGTGCGGTCAACGCAAACCGGATCTACGAGGTGGTGATGGGCGCGCTCGCGCAGATCGTACCCGACAGGGTCATCGCGGCCAGCTCCGGCTTCTGCAACCCCAAGGTGAGTGGCACGGTCAGCCCGCATACCGGCAAGCCCTTCCTCGCCTGGATGACGGCGATCGGCGGGGTCGGCGCCCACCGCCATCGCGACGGGCAGGAGGCCACGACGTCTCCGACCAACGGCACCAATACGCCGATCGAGGTGCAGGAGATGAATGCGCCGGTCTTCGTCGAGCGCATGGAGCTGATCCCGGACACGGCCGGGGCAGGGCAGTTCCGCGGGGGAATGGCGGTGCGCAAGGATGTGCGCCTCCTAGCCGATGCCGGGCTCGTCACCAATCTCGGCGACCGCTATGTCAACGCGCCCTATGGGCTCGAAGGCGGGCTGGCGGGCTCGAAGGCGGCGACCATTCTCAACCCCGGTACCCGGAGCGAGCGCAGCCTGCATTCCAAGGGCACTTACCCCCTTCGCAAGGGCGACGTGCTCAGCCTGCGGACGGCCGGCGCCGGCGGCTTCGGCGATCCCGCGACGCGTGATCCGGCCGCCGTGCTGCGCGACGTGCGGCAAGGCCTGGTCTCGGTGGAGACTGCACGGGGCGTCTACAGGGTGGCCCTCGCGGGCAACGATGACGCCATCGATGTTACCGAGACCAACGCCCTGCGTCTGCAAAATGAGTTCGTGGCCAGCGCCCCATAAGACATGGATCCGGCCACCGACGATCGTTTGAAGGGCCAGCGCCGGATCCAGTTAACAATGACAGCGAGAGCGATCATCTCGCCGTCATTGTTCATTTAAGCGCTCAATCCCATGTCCGGTTTCGGGCAGAACTACAGTGTCCGCAAACGGCGCACCGTCGACATGGTTTAAGCGCGATCTCTGCTTCGACGTTGCCGCGGTGCGACGCCGAAGCGGTTGCGGAAGGCCCGGTTGAAAGCCGACAGGTCGTTGAAGCCGACCGAATAGGCGATGGAGGCGATGCCCTCGGCGGCACGGCGCGGGTCGAGCAGGGCGCGGCGGCTCTCCTCCAGCCGCGTCGCCAGGAGCCAGCGCCCGAAGCTCTGGCCCGATGCGGCAAAGCGTGCATGCAGCGTGCGCAGCGAGATGTTGAAATGCGCCGCCACGACACCAGGCGACAGCGTCTCGTCGCCGAGCCGCCCGCGGCAGAAGGCGAGGATCGCCTCATGCAGACGATCGGGGCGGGGACCGTCGGCATCGCTCGACAGCCCGATCAGATTGCAGAGATTATCGGTGAGCAGGCTCGCCGACATTTCGTCCATGACCTCGCCATGACGAGCCAGCTCCAGGAGGTGGCGCTGTGCCAGCGACAGGAAGCGCGATGTCAGCGCGATACGGTGCGGGCGGCCCCGCACGAGCCAGGGCGCCTTGAGCAGGAGCGTTCGGCGCGGCAGGACGGCGACAACGCGCCGGACGTCTTCCGAGAAGGAGAGGCGGAACGGCCGCGCCCCATCGACGAGGCCAATCTCGCCAGGCTGGAGCAAGAGCCGCTCATCGCCCTGCGAGAGCCGGCATTCGCCCCGCTCCTGCAGGCTGATGAGAACGCTGTCGTCGCCCTGAGCGACGTGGCGAGGGGTACGCACGACCTCGTGCCGCGTCGAGCGGAAGCTCGCGATCCTGACTTCGCCGAAGCTGCGTCCGACAATGGAGGCGTGGAAGGTTTCCTGCGGGCCAGGCGCCTCTGTCGCAACGTTGAGCACGGCGCGGCACACGGTCTCGCGCCAGTAGTCGAATCCGGAATCGGGTTCCAGACCTTCCGTGCCCCAAACGATGGTCCCCATGACCTTCTCCGCCCGGCAGCCGACAGGATCCGCCGGGGCGCCAGCAGCTTTTCATAAGAACGATTTGCACGCAAAGCCGGATTTTTCTGCACGCAGCGCCGAGACCCATCCTGCGTCCCTTCATAGCTTTCCGATTGGAGGGGCAGACGAGCCATGCAGACGGATTTCACCGCCGGGCAATTGCGCGATCCCGCGATTCGGGAAGCCGCCGACATCCTCGGCACCTGCGTGCATTACGGCTTCTGCACCAATACCTGCCCGACCTATGTGCTGAGCCGCGACGAGAACGAATCCCCGCGCGGGCGCATCGACCTGATCCGCGCCATGCTGGAGAGCGGCGGACCACCGAAGCCGCAGACCGTCGCCCATCTCGACAGCTGCCTCTCCTGCCTGTCCTGCATGACGACCTGCGCGGCGAAGGTCGACTATGCGCATCTGATTGACCGGGCTCGAATCTATGTCGAGCGTCATCACCGCCGCCCGCTCGCCGAGCGCACGCTGCGGGCGCTGCTCGCTCTTGTCCTGCCGCGACCGCAGCTGTTCCATGCGGCACTGGTGCTCGGCCGTCTCGGGCGCCCCCTGCAGCGGCTCCTGCCGAGCCGGATCAGACCTCTGCTCGCGATGATCCCGGAGCGGACGCGGACGGAGGTCCTGAGGCCGCAAGTGTTCAGGGCGCAGGGCGAGCGGCGGGCGCGGGTGGCGCTGCTCGCCGGCTGCGCCCAGCAGGTGCTGGATGGCAACATCAACGCGGCGACGATCCGGCTGCTGACGCGTCATGGCTGCGAGGTCGTCGTCGCCGCCGGGGTCGGCTGCTGTGGGTCGCTGACACTGCATATGGGCCGCGAGGACGAGGCGATCGCGGCCGCCACCACCAATGTCCGCGCCTGGATGCGCGAGCGCCGTGGCGAGGGGCTCGACGCGGTGATCGTCAACGCCTCCGGCTGCGGCACCACGGTCAAGGATTACGGCCATCTGCTCGCCCGCACGGAGCTCGCCGGCGAGGCGAAGGAGATCGCCGACATCGCCCGCGACGTCACCGAATTCATCGCCAGCATCGGGCTCCGGCCGGTCGCGCCCGAGCGTCCGCGCCTGCGCGTCAGCTATCACGACGCCTGCTCGATGCAGCACGGCCAGCGCGTCACCCGGCCCCCACGCGACCTGCTGCGCGCTGCCGGCTTCGAGGTGGTGGATGTGCCGGAGAAGCATTTCTGCTGCGGCTCGGCCGGCACCTACAACCTGCTCCAGCCCGCGACCGCCGAAACCCTGGGCCGGCGCAAGGCCGGCCATATCGACAGCACCGCGCCGGACATCGTGGCGGCCGGCAATATTGGCTGCCTGACGCAGCTGCGGCGCTATGTCGGCGCGCCGATGGCGCACACCGCCGAGCTCTTGGACTGGGCGACGGGCGGTCCGCTGCCACCGGCCCTGGCGGGGGTGACGCTGACGAGCCGGCCCGCGCCGGAGCCGGAGGAGGCGCCAGCCGCGTCCGCCGCCCCGACGCCGAACGACGACGCCGGCTTCTGGTGACCGGCACGAACACACGAAAACAGAGGGAGACGCCGGCATGGCGGAGGCATTCTTCAACGAGGTGGCGGCGGCGATCGGCGCCGAGTGGATCAATCGCAGCGAGGAGACGCTGCGCCGCTATGGCGAGAACACCATGCCGGGCGGCGACCGGCGTCCGCTCGGCGTGGTCTATCCCGGCAGCACGGCCGAGGTGCAGACGATCGTGAAGGCGGCGAACCGCCACGGCGTCGCGCTCTACCCGGTCAGTACCGGCAACAATATCGGCCTCGGCAGCCGCTCGGCGGTGCACGCCGGGCAGGTTGTCCTCGATCTTGGGCGCCGGATGAACCGCATCCTCGAGATCGACGAGACACTGGCCTTCGCCGTGGTCGAGCCCGGCGTCAGCTACCAGGCGATGTATGACGAACTGCTCCGGCGCGGCGACAAGTTCATGGTCGATGTCACCTCCGGCCCGCCGCAGGGCGGCATGCTCGGCAATGCGCTCGACAAGGGCGCCGGCTACGGGCCGTATTTCGATCATTTCGGTTTCTCCTGCGGCATGGAGATCGTGCTGGGGAATGGCGAGGTGCTGCGCACCGGCGACGGCGCGCTCGCGGGCTCCGAGCTGCCGAACTGGCATGTCAGCAAGTACAGCTTCGGCCCGATCCTCGACGGGCTGTTCGCCCAATCGAATTTCGGCATCGTCACGCGCATGGGCATCTGGCTGCTGCCGCGCCCGCCGGCGGTCCGCAGCTTCCATTTCACCTATCCCGACGATGACGACCTCGCCGAGATCGTCGACATCTGCCGGGCGCTCAAGCTCTCGAATTTCGTGCCGACGCTGCTGCGCGTCGCCAATGACCTCTATCTCTGCGGTTCCGAGCATCCGAGCCCGGAGTACAGCCCGGGCAATCGCACCCCGATCTCGGATGCCGGCCGGCGCGCCCTGCGAGAGAAGGACAAGCTCGGCGCCTGGACAGTGTCGGGCGCCTTCTATGGTCCCAGCATGGCGGCGATCGAGCCGCAGATCGAGCGCGTGCGCGCCGCTTTCGGCAAGTCCGGTAAGGCGACCTACATCCCGCATGAGGAGGCGCTCGGCTTCCACGCCCTGCAGGTGGCGATCAATGCCTGCTCGGGCGTGCCCGGCGTCGGCGAGCTCGGCTTGCTGAAATGGCGCCCCGGCGGCGGAAATCTCTGGTTTCTGCCGGGGACGCCGATGGTCGGAAGCATCGCCAATGAGTGCCAGCGCATGGCGCGCAGAATCTATGCCGAGTACGGCATGGACTACATGATCATGAACGTTTGCAGCGCCCGCTTCGCACGCGGGCTGCATGTCATCACCTTCGACCGCGAGAACCCCGAGGAGAACGCCCGCGCCAACACCTGCTACGAGGCGCTCGCACGGGCCTATGCCGAACGCGGCATCTTCGTCGGCCGTGCCCCGCTCGACTACCACGCGCTCCATATGGGCCAGGCCATGCCGGCTTTCCGCGACAGCTGCACGGCGATCAAGGCCGCGCTCGACCCGGCCGGCGTGATCGCGCCCGGACGCTACGGCATCGGCTGAGACCAAGCGATCAAGGGAGCAACGACATGTCCTACAGCCTCAAGACGGCTGCGAGCGCGCTGGCGCTGCTCGCGGCTCTCGCGACGACCGCATCGGCCGAGCCGGCCAAGTCGATCAGGATTGGCCTCGTCACCACCCTGACCGGGCCGCCGGCCGTGCTCGGCCAGCACACTCGCGACGGCTTCCAGCTCGCGATCAAGCAGCTCGGCGGCAAGATCGCCGGCATCCCGGCCGAGGTGCTCGTCGTCGACGACGAGTTGAAGCCGGAGGTCGGCATCCAGCGCGTGCAGCAACTGATCGAGCGCGACAAGGTCGATGCCATCGTCGGCATCGTCTTCTCCAACATCCTGATGGCGACCGCCCGGCGCATGGTGGATGGCCAGACCGTCTTCATCGGCACCAATGCCGGCCCATCCCCGATCGCCGGCACAAGATGCAGCCCCTATCTGTTCTCTGCCGCCTATCAGAACGATCAGAACGCCGAGGCGATGGGGCGCCACGCCACGCAAAAGGGCTATCGCAAGATCGTGGTCGTCGCGCCCAATTACCAGGCCGGCAAGGACGTCGCCGCCGGCTTCAAGCGAGAATACAAGGGTGAGATCGTCGACGAGATCTTCGTGCCGCTGACGCAGCCGGACTTCTCCAGCGATCTCGCCAAGATCGTGGCCGCGAAGGCCGACGCCGCCTTTGTCTTCATGCCCGGCGGCCTTGGCGTGACCTTCGTCAAGCAGTGGCGCCAGGCGGGTATCACGCTGCCGATGCTTTCAGCCCACACCATCGACGAGACCAACCTGCCGGCGCTTCAGGACGCGGCGGTGGGCACGTCGGGCGTCACCAACTGGTCGCCCGCGCTTGAAGTGCCGGCAAGCCGCAGCTTCGTCGAGGCCTTCACGGCGGAGTACAAATACACGCCCGCCAACTATGCCGCGCACGCCTATGACGCGGCGACATGGTTGAACGCCGCGGTGACGGCCCTGAAGGGCGAGATCGCGGACCGGACGAAGCTGATCGACGCACTGCGCAAGGCGAAGTTCGAATCCGTGCGAGGACGCTTCGAGATCGGACCGAACCAGTTCCCCATCCAGGACTATTACCTGGTCGCGGTGAAGAAGCGCGAGGACGGCAGCTTCGCCACCGAGATCGAGAGCAAGATCGTCGAGGGGCTGCCCGACGCCTATGGCAAGGACTGCAAGATGCCGTTCTGAGAGGATAACAGCGCCGGGGAGAGGGAATAGAGATCGCGTCGGCCCATTAACCCCGACTGTAGAGATTCTTCGCCTCGGCAATGTCCGCTTTCGGGTAAGGCGCTAAGGTCGGCTGTTGGCGCGCCCTCGCCGTCATCTTGCCGAGACTCAAGCCGCTCGATTATCATCCTTGCAATCGCGGAGCCTTATTCCGAATTTGCAAGGTTATTTGATCTGTGTGCGTCTGCTTGGAAGGCGGAGACGCCGTTGTCCAACGCAGACAACAGCGCGGGCTAATACGAAGATGAGGTCTGATCGCCAGGGCGCCAAACATATCGATTAGCCTGCCGCCGCTTGGGTGGCGTTGTTTTTTGGCTAAATATTGAACGGGGTGACATAAGTAAATATGTTGTAGTATTGTTCAGAATTCGTGCTCGCCGTCCGTTGAGTCATAATTGTAATGAACGAGCCTATTAATCCTTAGCGCAAGCCCTTGTTTCCGCTAGGGCGTTGGCCGCGGCCAAGGAATGCGGGTGCGTTCTTCAGTGGCCGCCAATCGCGATGCAGTCTTGATCCTCTGGAGTGGGAAGCCTGGATCGCGGGCAAAGTTCTTTTGCCGGCTCAGTCTGCATCTTATTTCGGGAAGTCGTGTGTTGATCGAGTAGATCTTTCGCCGAGAAAATTGCCTGCCGTTCAGGACGTTGCTGGGGGTGTTGACTCACCAGATCACGACAGCTCTTCTAGGCCCTCCTACCGTGATCCATGGCCTATGCTGCGCACTCTTTCCCTACTCGCCGCCCTATTAACGGCCTTCGCTTCAAAGAGCGCTCACAGCGTCATCTTCGGCGTCGACGCGCGGAACCATCCCATTGCGCGTAGTTCGGTGATCCTACGCAACTGGTCCTGACCCGTTTTGTGGTCCAGGCACTATGCAAGCGTTCGGGCATCGGAAGCCTGGTTTGCAAAGGCGCTCGGGGTCAAGCCGCCGAGCGCGGTGTGTGGCCTGTCGGGCGAGGCCAGAGCTGATCACAGGAAGCTATAATCGTCAGCTCAAGCGTTGGTGTTTCTCGCACGTCTACAAATTTGCCGTTTTGCGGAAAGAATCCCGAAAGTCCGGATGAGCAATCGCAACCATTTTCTTCAACCGCTCCGAGAGCGACAAACCACGAAGGTCGGCAATCCCATATTCCGTGACGATTATACTGGCGTCGGCCCTGCCGATGGTCGCCGGCCCGGATAGGCGGGCTACAATCCGACTGCTCACCTGGCCCCTCACCTCGGCGGTGGAGGGGAGGGCAAGGATCGGCACCCCTCCGTGCGATGCGCGTGCTCCACGGAGGAAATCAAGAGCGCCTCCGATTGCGCCGACATAGCGACCGCCGGCAATCTCGGTGTTGGCCTGGCCTGACAGATCCACCTCGATGGCGGAATTAATCGCCGTGAAGCGGGGCAAAGCGGCGAGTTTCGAGAGCGAATGGGTTTTTGCGATCGGGCGAACCTCGATCGTTGGATTGAGATGCGCGAAGTCGAGCAGATCCTTGCTGCCGAGGAGGGTCCCGGTCACCGACAGGCCGCGGTCAACAGGTTTGGCTGCGTTGGTGATCGCGCCGGACTGGATCAACCGCATAGCCCCGTCACCAATCAGGCCCGAGTGCAAGCCGAGATCTCGTCGGTCAACGAGCAGGTCTGCGATGCAGTCGGGAAGCGCGCCGAGGCCGAGCTGCAGCGTTGCGCCATCCTCAACCAAGGAGGCGACATTGGCCGCAACAGCTTGGTCGACGGCGCTGGGCGTGCCGCGGGCGAGCGTAAGGACAGGGCGATCTGTCCGAATAGCGATATCGACATCGTCCGCATCGACCAATGCGCCGGTGAAGGGGGCCTGACGGTTGATTTCAGCCACCACGATGCGAGCAGCCTTCGTGAGGCCCTCGACGTAGTCGCTGGTGCAAGAGAGGCTGAGTCTGCCGTCATCTGGGTGCTCTGCTAGCTGCAAAAGGAGCACGTCGACCTGGCCCGCCAACGTATTCGGCAGGTCCGAGTAATGCACTGGCAGGATGTCGAGGGCTCCGACAGCGGCGAGTTTTCGATTGGTGCCCGTTCCGCAGAAGGACGTAAAGCGGACATGGTCAGCGTGAACGGGGTCGACCGCTTCCCCTAGGCCGATACCGACAAAGGCGGAAACGCCTCCGATCTGCGCGCGCTGCTCCATCAACCGACTAGTCAGCGCGGTCGGTTCGCCACACGCCTGGCCCCAGCAAACCATTTTACCGGGGCGAACGATCGCGGCGAAGTCGAGAGCCTCGAGGGATACAGTGAGCGGTGCCATTGCCGGCTCAAGCTCGTTCGAACACCGCTGCCATACCTTGCCCGCCGCCAATGCACATGGTCTCAAGGCCATAGCGCACGTCGCGACGCTTCATTTCATGGAGGAGCGTCGTCATGATCCTGACGCCGGTGGCCCCAATCGGGTGCCCCAGCGAAATGCCGGACCCGTTGACGTTGACCCGCTCGGGATCGACACCGCGCCAGGTCTGCAGAACAGACAACACCTGGCAGGCGAACGCCTCGTTGATCTCGATGAGATCCATGTCCTCGACAGCAAGCCCGAGCCGCTTCATCAGCCGGGCCGTCGCGGGAACCGGGCCGATCCCCATTTCAGCCGGTTCGCAACCAGCTGCAGCCCAGCCCACGAGGAACGCATCCGGTGTCAAACCAAGCGCGGCCAGCCTATCCTCTGCCACCACGAGGCAGGCGGCCGCCGCGTCGTTTTGCTGCGCAGCATTGCCGGCCGTCACGGTGCCCTCGCGCTGGATCGCGCGCAGCTTCGAAAGGCTCTCCAGCGTGGTGTCAGCGCGGATGCCCTCGTCCTGCGCAACGACATTTGCATCACCGCGCTTTTGCTGGACGCTGACCGGAATGACCTCGGCGGCCATGCGGCCCTCGGACCAGGCCGCGGCAGCTCGGTGCTGGCTGCGCACGGCATATGCGTCAGCAGCTTCGCGCGATATCGAATACTTCCGGGCGAGGTTCTCGGCCGTCTCGATCATGCCGGAAATGTGCCCGAAGCGATGCTCGGGCTGAGAGCGTTCGCGCCCGCGGTCGAGCCGATCATAGAGCACGGGCGACCCTGATCGTGTGCCCCAGCGCACACCTGTCGTGTAGTGCTCGATATTGCTCATGCTCTCGACGCCGCCAGCGATGACGACGTCGCAGGCGCCCGACTGTACCATCATGGCCGCGGTCGCGATCGATTGGAGGCCGCCGCCGCAGCGCCGGTCGAGCTGCATGCCTGGGACATGAACCGGCAGCCCCGCCTCCAGTGCGATCCAGCGACCAACACACGGCGTCTCGGAATTCGCATAGGATTGGGCGAAGACGACGTCGTCCACCAGCGCCGGGTCGAGGCCGGTCCGGTCGAGGACAGCATTGACGACAATAGCTCCAAGCCGTTCCACGGGAACGTCCTTGAGCGCGCCGCCGAAGCGGCCCACCGGCGTGCGGAGAGGGGTTACGATCGCGGCGCGACGCATGCGGCAGCTCCTTCGGCGTTAGGCCGGATCCCAGGTAAAAACGTCAGACGACACGTCGAGGCCGTGGAAGCTTGCGGCCAGCGCCGGCATCGCGTGCTCGGCTATCTGCTCCGGCGTCCAACCACCCTCGCGCTGTACCGAGCGCACTGGGCGAGGCTGACTGAAAACAAGGATCTCGTTGTTGCGCACACAGAAAATCTGCCCGCTGACCGAGGCCGCACGCTCCGACAGCAGGTAGACGGCAAGCGGCGCGATCTTGGCTGGGGTCATCTGCTGCAGGCGAGCGACACGTGCCTCCTGCTCCGGCGAGTCGACCTTGATCGAGCTGATCATGCGGCTCCATGCAAAGGGCGCGATGCAGTTCGAGCGGACACCGAAGCGCTGCATATCGAGCGCGATCGACTTCGATAGCCCCACGATGCCGAGCTTGGCTGCCGAATAGTTCGCCTGTGCGAGATTGCCAATGAGCCCCGAGGTCGAGGTCATGTGCACGAGGCTGCCCGACTGCTGCTGCTTGAAAACCGGGGCCGCAGCTCGGCTGACGTGAAAGCTGCCGTATAGATGCACCTTCACAACCCGATCCCACTCCTCCTCCGTCATCTTGTGGAAGAAGGTGTCGCGCAGGATGCCTGCGTTGTTGACGATGCCGTCGAGCCGACCAAAGGCGTCGAGCGCGGCCTGCACGATGCGCTGGGCACCCTCGGCATCAGCGACGCTGTCGAGGCTGGCGACGGCCTCGCCGCCAGCCGCCTTGATCTCCGCCACCACGCGAGCCGCCGGCCCGTCATCCTGGCCACTGCCGTCGAGGCCGGCGCCAATGTCGTTGACCACGACTCGTGCTCCGTTCGCGCCAGCCATCAGGGCAATATCTCGCCCAATGCCCCCGCCTGCGCCGGTGACGACAACGACCTTGCCGTCGAGCATGTGATTCACGCTCATGATCAGGCCTCCTTCAGGATCTGGCGGGCGATGAGGAGCTGCTGGATCTGGCTGGTGCCCTCGTAGATCCGCATCAACCGCACGTCGCGATAGAAGCGCTCGACCGCGTACTCGCTCATGTAGCCGGCGCCGCCATGGACTTGCACGGCTCGGTCCGCGACCCGGCCCACGGCTTCGGTGGCGAAGTACTTCGCGGCCGAAGCTTCCGTCCGCGCAGCACCATCGCGGTCGTAGATCGCCGCGGTCTGCTCCACTAGCGCACGGGAGGCGAGATACTCGGTGTAGCTGTCGGCGATCATCGCCTGGATCAGCTGGTACTCGGCGATGGGCTTACCGAACTGCCGGCGTTCCTTGGCAAAGCCGGTCATCTCAGCAATGAGCCGTTTGCAGGCGCCAGTCGCGAGAGCAGCGATATGGATGCGGCCGCGATCGAGCACACGCATCGCGAGGCGAAAGCCTCGTCCAGGCTTGAGCCCGATGATTGCGCTGGCCGGAACACGGACATTGTCGAACATCACGTCCGACGTCGTTGTCCCGCGCTGGCCCATCTTTCGATCTTTTTTTCCAATCGTCAGGCCAGGTGAATCGCTCGGAACTAGGAAGGCCGAGATAGCGTCTGCGCCCGGCCTGTCGAACTCGGTTCGCGCCATGACAGTGAAGACGCCCGCGCGCTGTGCATTGGTGATGTAGCGCTTGGTCCCGCTGATCAGGTAGTCATCGCCGTCCCGTACGGCGCGCGTCGTCAAATTGGCGGGATCCGACCCCGTGTCCGGCTCGGTTAGGGCGAAGGCCGAGATCAGTTCACCGCTTGCCATTCGAGGCAAATAGGCCTGCTTCTGTTCCTCCGTCCCCTCGAAGATCAGTCCGCGCGCGCCAATACCGATGTTGGTCGCCAGCAGCGAACGAAACGCGAGCGCCGTCCCGCCGAAGATCATGGCAAGCTGGCTTTCTTGACTAGCGGTTAGTCCAATGCCGCCATACTCCGGCGGGATCGTCAGGCCGAATAGGCCGAGCTCACGCATTTCCGCGATGATCTCTTCAGGGACCTCATCCTCAATCTCCAGCCGCATCTCGTTGGGCACGAGGCGTTCCGCGACGAAGCGCTCGACGGTCGCCTTGAGATGCTGGAAGGTTTCGTCGTCGACTGCCGGCTCACTCATGCGTCACGTCCCTTGCTGCAATGTTCTGCGGCAGGGATGACGGTGCAGGTTCCTTCGACTGCTCGTTCCCCTGCCATTGTCTCGACGAAAATGTCGTAGGTGCCCGCCGCGCCTTCCCTGAGGACGCCGCCTGCTCGGATGGATGAACCGACCGGCAGCGGTCGGATGAAGCGTGTATCGAGGGCCAGCCGTTCCGGGATCCCGCCGAACGTGCGCTCGATCGCCTCGATCACCAGGTTGAGACCGAGCGTGCCGTGCACGATCGGGTGGCCGAATGAGGTCTTGGCGGCAAAGTCTGGATCGAGATGAATCGGGTTGAAGTCGGCCGTCAGCGCGGCGTAGCGCGCAACCATGTCCGGTCCCGTCATCATCTCTGCGATGGCTAGTTCACGCGGCAGCGCCGCAGTCTCCAGCGTTCCCATTCCGCATTATCTCCGTGGAGCGCGTATTGCCCGGCCTTGTGTCATCGCGCCCAGATCGTCCGGATCTCGCCATTGAGAACGTCCTGCCCCTCGACGCTCAGGACGACGCCGAACGTCACCCAACCGCGTTCCTTGCGGCGTTCTTTCGAGAGGCAGCTGACCTGCGCTTCGAGTTTGTCGCCGGCCTTCGCCGAGCGGCCGAAGACGAGCTTCTGGCTGGCGTGAATGTTGCCGGGCGGGCGAGGCTGGATGGTGTTCAGGTAGGCTTCCATCATCGCGGCGACGAGCATCCCGGCCGGCACATTTTCGCCCGATGGCCGGTCGCCATAGATCGCCGTCCAGTTGTCCAGATGCGCATCGTCGAGCGTGATGGCGAAATTCCCCAGTGGCTGGCCGGGATTGAAATCGTCGAAGACCCAAACAGGGAGATCGGTTTGCGCGCCGCTCACCGCTGTCCTCCCCGGCTGTGCGGCACCGCGCGCCCACCGGCCAGCCTCCGCTCGGACTGCCGCACGCCCCGAGAAACCCCGAAGAGCGCTTCACTGATCCAGTCAGCGGAATCGCGCAGGTCGACACCAAGGCGCTCGATATCCTCACGGGAGAGTTGCCCCGCAATGCTGATCCCGCTGATACCGAGGCGCGGCCTGCCTTCCGCGTCGGTGATGACGGCAGCGGCGATCTCCAGCCCTTTGAACAGCTGCCCTAGGTCGAAGGCATAGCCGTCGCGCTTGGCCTCCTCGACGTCGGCCGCATAGTCCTCAAAGCTCGGCGGGGCCTGCCACTGCAGCGTGTCGAAGCGCAGCTTCAGTTCGTCGTGAGACAGGTTGCGCAACGCCGCATAGCAACGACCGACCGCGCCTACGAAAGTCGGAAGGCGCGAGCCGTCGGACATGTCGACTCTGACCGTCTTCGCCGTTGATACGCGATCGACCAGGACGATGCGCTCGCCATCAGTCACCTGCCAAAGGCAGAGCAGGCTCTTGTGCTCGCCGGAAAGCCGCGCGAGCTCCGGTCGGATCAGATCGGCCTGGTTAGCGCCTAGTAGTGGCAGCGACAGCTCCAACACACCCAGGCCGATCCGGTAGGTCTTAGCCTCGGCATCGAAGTCCACCAGCCGCTCCGTCGAGAGCGTTCGCAGGATGTTGAAACACGTGCTGACGCTCACGCCGGTATCACGCGCGATGACGGCGACGCCCGCCGGCTCACTCATCTGAGCAAGCGATCGGAGGATGGAAACCGCGTTGGCGACGGCTCCGACGATTTTTGGCGAGAGGTCTTGATCAGGGCTTGCACTCATGTATGAATGGCTTTCAAGAAACTGTGAATGTCATTCAGAATAGAGAATGACTAACACGTCAAAGCAAGCGATGGAAAGCCCCCTTCGCAGAAAATAAGGGTGAGGAAAGTGCTGGACGGGACCGAACTCCCGATAGGCTTGAACGACGCATCCGGCGTGGCGGCTGGTCTTTCTGGCCTGCGCGTGCTCGATCTCGGGCGCTATATCGCGGGCCCGTTCTGCGCAGCGTTGCTGGCCGATCACGGGGCGGAGGTTATCCGCATCGAGCCGCCCTCCGGCGCTCCCGATCGTGAAGTGATGCCGATCGGCCAGCCGGGTCGGGGTGCGCTGTATCTTCAGATGAATCGCAACAAGAAGTCGCTCGCGCTCGACCTCGATACCGAGAGCGGACGGGCGGCATTCGAGAAGTTGGTCGCGACCGCGGACGCCGTCATCGTCAATCTGCCGCCAGCCGCCTTGCGTCGCGCCCGCCTCGACTACGACAGCCTCAAGGCTATCCGCCCCGACATCGTGCTTTGCACGATCAGTGCCTATGGGGTGGAGGGAGATAGTCGCAACCGGATCGGCTTCGACGGCACGGGACAAGCGCTCAGCGGCGCGATGGCTTTAAGCGGGACGGGTGAGCGTCCTCTCCGGGCCGCGGTCTCCTATGTCGATTACGCCACCGGAATGTCAGCTGCCTTTGCGACCTTGTCGGCGCTTTATGAACGGCGTGGCACCGGGCGGGGCCAGCATGTCCAGGCATCGCTGCTGGGAACGGCGCTGACGATGACCAATCCGATGCTGATCGAGGAGGCGGCCGGCGCGCGTAGCCGCAAGCCGATCGGCAATCGCAGCCCGATAGCCGGCCCATCTGATCTTTTCCAGACCCGCGACGGCTGGCTGATGATCCAGGTCATCGGTGACGGCATGTTTCGCCGCTGGGTGCAGTTTGTCGGTCGCCCCGAGTTGCTGGCGGACCCGCGTTTCGCCTGCGACATCGGCCGGGGCGAGAATGGCGAGGCTCTGAGTGCGGTCATGGCTGACTGGTGCTCGACGCGCTCGTCCGATGAATGCCTGGCAGAGCTTGAAGCCGCCAAGATTCCGGCCTGCCGGGCCCTGACCCCGGCCGAGGCCCTCGTGGCTCCTGAGAATGCCAATGGCGGCTTCTTTTCAATGGAGCCGGCGCCGGACGGCGCGAGCCAAATACCAATCGTCGCAAACGCTGTCCGAACAGCTGCGCTGCGGCCCGAGCACCGGCCTGCGCCGAAGCTTGGCGCCGATTCAGCAGAGCTCTTGGCCTCGCTCGGCTACGAACCGGACGAAATCGCCGGCCTCACGGGCGCAGCGACTGGCAACACGACACATCGATAGCGGGCACGGAATCAACCGAAGCTCGGAAGTGGAGGAGAGGAAATGACGTTTACGGCACGGATGAAGCTTCTCGGACTGGGGACCTCGCTAGGGCTGCTCGCCAGCCTCGGCGGCGTGCAGGCTCAGGAGACGATCAAGCTTGGACTTTCCGTTCCCCTGTCGGGCTCTGGAGCGATCTGGGGCAAGGGGTCGGAGTTCATGTGCAAGAAGGCGGCGCAGGAGATTGCGCAAGCCGGCGGCGTCAAAGCCGAGGGCAAGACCTACAACTTCGAATGCCTCGCCTATGACAACAAGTACAACGCCGCCGAGGGCACGCGCGTCGCGCAGACACTCCTCAACCGCGACGGCGTGAAGTTCATCGGCGGTAGCCTTGGAACAGCTCCCGTGCAGGCGCTGCAGTCGCTCGCCGAGAGGCAGGGCGTGCTGATGTTCACGACCGCCTGGGGCTTCAGCATCAAGGGCCCGAAGTTCCCGCTGACCTACACCCAGATGAATACGGCGTTCGAGATCATTCCGCCGATGTTCAAGTACGTGCTTGAGCAGCATCCGCAGGCCAAGTCGGTCGTGATGCTGAACCCGAATGATGCGACCGGTCGCGAAACCGAAGGCGTGGCCAACAAGGCCTGGGTCGGCAACAACATCAAGATTCTGTCGAGCGACTTCTATGAGCGCGGGACGACCGAGTTCCAGCCGATCGCGGCTCGCATAGCCTCTCTCAAGCCTGACATGGTCGATTTGGCCTCCATGCCGCCGGCCGATGCCGGGGCTGTCCTGCGCGAACTGGATGTTCTCGGCTGGAAGGGCGTCAAGATCGTGGCAGTCGGCACCGGTATCGACGGGCTCAAGGCGACTGGCGGCAAGGCGATCGAAGACGTCTACATGGGTGCGGCCATCACCTTCGACAGCCCGGCCATGACCGGCCAGCAGAAGGCCACGAACGAAGAGGCTCGGGGCGTCCTTGGTGAGTCGCTCAACTCGATCCAGATTGGCTTCTACGACTCCGTCTACGCTCTGAAGGCGGGCATCGAGAAGGCGCAGTCGATCGATCCCAAGAAGGTCGCGGCCGTGATGGCCGATGTCTCGTTCACCTCGTTCTACGGCAGCAAGGTCGATTTCTATGGCACGGACACTTACGGGTCCCGCCAGCAGATGCGCCTGCCCGTGACGATTACCCAGGTGAAGGACGGCAATCTGGTCGAGAAGACCCGTCTCGTGCCCTCGGGCAAGTGACCTCCAGACCAAGCCAGGCACGCCCACCATGCAAACCGCGATACAGCTCACCCTGACGAGCCTGCAGATCGGCGCCGTCTACATCCTGTTCTCGCTCGGCTTGACCCTGATCTTCGGGGTCATGCGGATCGTGAACTTCGCCCATGGGCATCTGTTCGCCGTCTCCGCGCTGGCAGTGGCCTGGGCGGTGCCTTGGCTGGCGGGCAACGGTCTCCCCATCCTGCCAGCTTATCTGCTTGCAGCGGTGGGGGGCATCGCCGTCGCGATGGCGCTCGGCCTCCTGATGTACGTAACCGGCTTCCGGTTCTTCCAACGCGACATGGTTGGGTCTTTCATCCTGTCGATCGGCCTCGTTCTGCTGTTCGACGGCGTGCTGCTCAAAGTCTTTGGCGGGGCGGTGAGGCCCGTGCCGGAGATTTTCCCTGGCACTATCTCGATCTTCGGGGCGGCAATCACCAATCAGCGCTTCGCCCTGTGCATTGCCGCGATCCTGATCACCGCTTCTCTCTATTGGGCGCTCACGCGAACCAAGCTTGGCAAGGCCCTGAGGGCTGTTTCGATCGACCACGAAGCCGCCATGCTGCAGGGCATCCCGTACAACCGCATGGCGCTCGCCGGCTTCATGATCGCATCAGGCCTCGCAGCCCTTGCCGGGGCATTGATCGCCCCAGTGACCATCGTCTCGCCGGTGATCGGCGCCGATTATCTGATCAAAGGCTTCATCGCCGTTATCGTGGGCGGGCTCGGCAGCGTTCCGGGTGCCATCCTTGGCGGGTTGTTCGTTGCCGCGATCGAGACCTTCGGCAGCTTCTACTTCGACCCAAGCTCCGCCACCGTCGCCATTTTCCTCCTCGTCATCGCCGTTCTGCTGGTGCGGCCGAAGGGACTTCTCGGCCATGGTTGATGTGAAGCTTCCTTACTGGCTGGGCGGGATCGCTGTTGTACTTGCGGCCACCGCCTTTGTTCGCGATCCCTATATTGGGAGCGTGGCCAATCTCATCGCGATCGGTGCGCTAACAGCGGTCAGCCTGCGCTTCGTGATGTTGATGGGCGAGCTGAATTTCGCCACCGCAGCCTTCGTCGGCATCGGCGCCTATACCACTGGGGCAACGCTCACGATCCTGAACTGGCCGTTCCTGCTCGCCCTGCTGGCCGGCGGCGTCATGGCCGGCCTCGTCTCGATCATCTTCGGCTACATCACTCTCCGGACCAAAGGGCCGTACTTTCTCCTGATCGGCTTCGCGTTCACTGAAGCTGTCCGCATTCTTTACTCGAAGAGCATCACGCTCGGCGGAACCTCGGGCATGATCGGGATCTTTCCGCCGATGATCCTGGAAGGCTGGATGCCGACCTTCATCGTCGCGGTGGCAGCCCTCCTTATCTTCGGGCTCTATGCGCTGGAGCGTTCTGACTTCGGGAAGATCCTGACCGCGATCCGCGACAACGAAAATGTTGCCAGGACGGTCGGCCTCAACATCCTGCTGGTCAAGATCGCCTGCTTCGCAACGGCCTCTGCAGCAGCCGGCATGGCCGGAAGCCTGCACGCCTTCGCCAACAATGTGATCAGCCCCGGCGATTTCAGCTTCCTCGTTGCGGCATTCGCCCTGGCCTACGTCAAGGTCGGCGGGGAGGGCAGCATTATCGGCCCGCTCTTGGGAACCGCGCTGCTCGTGGTGCTCGGAAGCTACGCGCTCGGCCTCGGAGGAGGGGAGCACATCTTCTACGGCGCGGCCATCGTGCTGGCGGTCCTGCTGCTGCCCCACGGCGTCACCGGACTGATCAGCGGCAAGCGGCCCCAAGCCGGAGGGGGACACTGAGATGCTGGCAGAGCAACAACCCCTGCTGCGCACCAAGGGTCTGACCCGCCGCTTCGGCGGCCTGGTCGCGGTCTCCGATCTCGATCTGGAAATACGCCCGCGTGAGATCCTTGGGCTGATCGGCCCCAACGGTGCCGGCAAGAGCACGACCTTCAATTTGATCAGCGGCTTCTACAAACCGTCAGCCGGCGAGCTCTTTGTCTTTGGTGAGAACTGCACCGGTCGGTCGCCTCTGGCTATCAGCCGCCTCGGCCTGGTGCGGACCTTCCAGCATGGTAGCCTCATGCGCAGCATGACGGTCGGCGACAACATTCTGCTGGGCACCATTTACGGCGTCCGCGGCAGTGCCCAACGGCGTGCGAGAGTGGCGGAAACAGCCGAGATGCTCGGCCTTACAGCTTATCTCGCGGAGGAGGCCGGCAATCTCCCTCACGGCCTGCAGCGCCTCGTCTCCATCGGTATCGCCTTTGCGGCGCGCCCCAAGCTGCTCTGCCTCGACGAACCTCTGACGGGCCTGAACCAGACAGAGGTCGCCAATACGCTGGCCGTTCTGGAACGCATTCGGGACGAATTCGGCTGCTCGGTTCTGCTCGTCGAGCACAACATGAAGGCGGTGATGCGTGTCTGTGACCGCATCGTCGTGCTGCACCACGGCCAGCATCTGGCAACCGGTACGCCATCGGAGATCCGCGCCGATCAAAAGGTCATCGAGGCCTATCTGGGGCATCGTCATGAGCACTGAAGCGCTACCCCTCAAGGTTTCTGGCCTCTCGGCCCGCTATGGCGTCGTGCCGGCGCTGAACGAGGTCAGCATCACTGTAGGCAGCGGCGAGATCGTCACGCTGATCGGCGCGAACGGTGCGGGCAAATCGACGCTCATCAAGACGATCTGCGGTCTCGTGCGCCCCAGCGCCGGAAGCGTGCATCTCTTCGGGGAGAACGTCACCGGCATGTCCCCGGACCGTCTCGTGCGGAAGGGATTGTCCGTTGTGCCGGAAGGGCGGCGCCTCTTCGGCGAGATGACGATGCTTGAGAACCTGGAGCTGGGCTCCTTCGCGCGCAATGACACCGCGGCGGTGAAGCGCGATCTCGACCGCGTGATTTCGCTCTTTCCGGAACTAAGGGACCGGCTCGCGACGCAGGCCTCGACCTTCAGTGGGGGCCAGCAGCAGATGATTGCAGTGGCTCGTGCCTTAATGAGCGCGCCGCGCATCCTGCTCCTCGACGAGCCGACAATCGGTCTCGCCCCGGCGATCGTCGATCGCATCGCGGAGATGATCAAAACGGTCGCCGAAACCGGCGTGAACATCCTGCTCGTTGAACAGAACGCGGAAACCGCGCTCGCCATCGCCGACCGCGCTTACATCCTCGAGGGCGGCGCTATCACGGCCGAGGACTCCGCGAGCGTGCTCGCGCAGAGCCCTGAGGTGCAACGGGCCTATCTGGGAATCTGACCATGGCGCTCGACAGCAACGACATCTGGCAGCCTACCGCCGACTATATCGACCGTGCCCAGGTGACCGCCCTATCCAAACGCCTTGGCGCGACGGACATCGACGCGCTCTATGATTTGTCGCTGGCCGAACCGGAGCGGTATTGGCGCGAGGTTACGAGCTTCTGCAATATCCGCTGGAGCCGCGACTACGACCGCTACTGCGATCTGTCGCGCGGCGCTCCGTTCCCTGCCTGGTTCGTCGGCGGTGAGCTCAACTGGGTCGATACGATCCTGGACAATCCCGAATGGGCGGCCCGGACGGCTATCATCGCCGAGCGCGAGGATGGCTCGGTCCGGGAAGTCACGTACCGAGAATTGAAAGATGAAGTCCGCAGCCTCGCTGCCGGGTTGCTACGCCTTGGCCTGAAGCGTGGCGACCGCATTGGTCTGCTGATGGAGAATGGCATCGAGGCCTCGGTCTCGCTGATTGCCGTCTCGTATATTGGCGCAATCGTCGTTCCGCTTTTTAGCGGCTTCGGTACCGATGCCATTGTGGCCCGTCTCGGATCCTGCGGAGCCAAGGCGCTGCTGGCCACGACCGGTTTTCAGCGGCGCGGACGGTTTATCTCGACGCGCGACACCATTGCGTCCGTCAGAAAGGAGCTGCCAGACCTGGAGCTCGTCGTGTTGAAGCGGTCCCCTGAGGATACTGCTCCGACGGATGCCGATGCGGATTACCTCGATTGGCAGTTGGTGAGGCAAAGCCCGGACAGTGCGCCGCCGTCTGCACGGATGTCCCCGAATGACCCGTTCATGGTGATCTTCACCTCGGGGACGACTGGGAAGCCCAAGGGAGCTGTCCATGTACATGGCGGCTTCCCCATCAAGATCGCACACGACTCTGCGGTTCACTTCGACGTGGGAGCAGGCGACGTTTTTTGTTGGCCGGCTGACATGGGCTGGATCGCGGGCTCGCTCATTCTTGGTTCGGCGCTTCTCCGCGGCGCGACCCTGGTTTGCTACGATGGCGCCCCTGACTACCCCGACTGGTCGCGAATGGGCCGGTTGATTGAGACCTATCGCGTCACTCACTACGGCTCAGCGCCGACACTGATCCGCGGCCTGGCTTCGAACGAGGCGGTCAGCACCGCGCCCGATCTGTCATCGCTTCGCCTTCTGATTACAGCTGGCGAAAGCATCGCCGCCGAGCATTTCGTCTGGTTCGAACAGGCCTTCGGACGGGGGGAGTGCCCCCTGATCAACTATACGGGTGGAACGGAAGTCTCAGGCTGCCTGCTCTCCAGCGTCGTGACCAAGCCGATAGTACCCGCCGGCTTCAACACACGCTCACCAGGTGTGGCGTGTGACGTGCTCGATCCCGCAGGGCGACCTCTGATCGGCGCGATTGGCGAACTTGCGGTGCTCGCGCCCTTCGTGGGCATGACTGCGAGCTTCTGGCAGGACGAGCAGCGATATCTCGAAACCTATTGGAGCACCGTACCCGGCGTCTGGATCCACGGCGATCTCGCGATGCGCACCGAGGAAGGGCACTATTTCCTGCTCGGGCGTTCCGACGACACCATCAAGGTCGCTGGCAAGCGCGTTGGCCCAGCCGAGGTCGAGGAAATCCTGGTCGAGATCGAAGGTGTCATCGAAGCCGCGGTGATCGGCGCAGAGGATCCGGTCAAGGGCCAGGCGCTCGTTGCCTTCCTCACGTGCTCGGGGCCGGCCGACGACATCCTCAAGCTCGCAACAGCACGAATCCAGGAAAGGCTGGGCAAGCCATTTGCGCCCCGGGCCGTCTTCGTCGTGCCTCAGCTGCCGAAGACCCGCAGCTCCAAGATCATGCGTCGCGTGATCCGCAGCGTCTATTCCGGCTCCCCCGCGGGAGACCTCTCCTCTCTCGTCAACCCGGAAGCGATCGCTGACATCGAGCGCATCGTCCGCCAAGGAGCCTGAAGCCATGGATCTGCAATTGCGCGGCCAGAAAGTCGTGATCACCGGTGCCTCGCAGGGCATCGGCGAAGGGCTGGCCGAGGTCTTCGCAGAGGAGGGTTGCAACCTGCATCTCGTCGCGCGCTCGGGCGACAAGCTCACCCGGCTTGCCGAACGCCTGCGCGATCAGCATGGCATCACCGTGGTGGTTCAGGAGCAGGATATTGCCGCTAAGGGGGCCGCTGGGGCGATCGGCAAGGCAGCCGGACGCGTCGATGTGCTGGTCAACAATGCGGGAGCTATTCCAGGCGGCGATCTCTGGCAGGTCGACGGAGAGCGCTGGCGCGAAGGCTGGGAGGTGAAGGTCTTCGGCTACATCGACCTTTGCCGCGAATTCTACGCAGCGATGAAGGCGGCTGGAGGCGGCGTCATCCTCAACAACATTGGTAATGGCGGCGAGAACACCGATTTCCGCTACATCGCGGGTTCGACCGGCAACGCTGCCCTGATGGCTTTCTCCCGGGCGCTCGGTGGCCGCAGCCTCGATGACGGCATCCGCGTCCTCGGCATCAATCCGGGCCCAGTCGCCACGGACCGGATCGTCAACATCATGAAGAAGCGTGCTCGCGAGCAGTGGGACGACGAGAGCCGCTACGTCGAACTGTTGGCGGCCTATCCGCTTGGCCGCGCAGCGAGCGTGCGCGAGGTGGCTGACCTCTTCGCCTTCCTCGCGTCGCCGCGCTCCGCCTACACGTCCGGCACCATCATCACCGTCGATGGCGGCATCACCTCGCGCCGCTCGATCTGACCGGAGGCAGCATGACACTCGAAGCCTATTCCGCCTTTCCATCGATCCTCTGCGACCGGCCCGCTCCAGGCGTGCTGCGGCTGACGCTGAATCGCCCGGAAAGCTTGAACTCGCTTGGGGCCGACGCCCATCGCGAGCTGGCCGACATCTGGCGCGTTGTCGATCGAGATCGCGAAACACTGGCCGTTCTGCTCTGCGCCAAAGGAAAGGCTTTCTCTGCCGGCGGCGACTTCGAGGTCGTGAAAAAGCTGACGCAGAGCTTCGAGGAACGCGCCAACATGTGGCGGGAGGCGAGAGACCTCGTCTACAACATCGTCAACTGCTCGAAGCCGATCGTTTCGGCCATTCAAGGAGCGGCCGTCGGCGCCGGTCTGGCCGCCGCCCTGGTTTCCGACATTCCAATCGCTGCCAAGAATGCCAAGCTGGTCGACGGCCATGTTCGGCTTGGCGTTGCTGCGGGTGACCATGCCGCAATCATCTGGCCGCTGCTCTGCGGCATGGCCAAGGCCAAGTATCACCTCCTGCTCAACGAACCCGTGAGCGGTGAGAAGGCCGAGCAACTCGGGCTCGTCGCGCTCGCGGTCGACGAAGAAGAGTTGCAGGAGAAGGCGCTCGCCGTGGCCACGAGGCTTGCCGAAGGTGCGCCTTCCGCCATCCAGTGGACCAAATACGCCCTGAACAACTGGCTGCGGATGGCTGGCCCGACCTTCGATGCCTCGCTCGCATTGGAGATGCTTGGCTTCTCAGGTCCCGACTCGCAGGAGGGGCTCGACTCCTTCCGCGAACGGAGAGCACCCAACTTCCCGAAGAAGGCGCCGTTCTGAGATGCCCGCCGCCGGCTACGAGAGGCTGCTGAGCCCGCTCGCTCTCGGCCACGTCACGTTCCGCAATCGCATTGCGATGATGCCGCATGCGGTGATGTTCGGCGCCGGCTACGGCTCCGCGATCGAGCGCACGATCGCCTACCATGTCGAGCGCGCGAAGGGCGGCGCCGGCCTCATAGTCATGTCCAACTTTCTGATGCCGCCGTCCTGGCGTCATACAGCGAGCTGGGGCGGGGCGCTCGAAACGACGGCACTCGGCGGGCTGGACCTGGCCAATGATCGCGGCCTGCAGCCGTATTATCAGCGTATGATCTCGGCGATTAAATCCGAGGGAGCCTGCTTCGTCTCGCAGCTCAACATGAGCGGCCGCCAGTTGCGGTCACCAGGCACAACCCAGTTCGGCATCCCGCTCTTCGCTCCATCGCCGCTGCCGTGTCCGCGAACCGGCGAGATCCCGAAGGAGATGAGCGAAGAGGACATCGCCGAATACGTCGCGACCATGGTCGAGGCCGCCCAGAACATGCAGGAGGCAGGCGCCGATGGCGTCGAGCTTTTTGCGGCTCAAGGCTATCTCCTGCACGAATTCCTCTCGCCCGCGACCAACAAGCGGACAGACCGCTATGGCGGATCCCTCGAAAACCGCATGCGTTTCCTGCTCGAAGGGCTTCGGGCAATCCGAGCCGCGGTCGGTCCGAATTTCCTTATCGGCGCCCGGGTGAATGGCAGGGATGACGTTCCGGGTGGACTTCAGCTCGCGGATGCCACCGCAATCGCAGAGAGGCTCCAGACGGAAGGCATCAGCTATCTGAATGTCAGCGGGCTGACCTCACTGCATTATCCCGGCTGGATCGCAGACATCACTGCTCCGGAAGCCCAATTTGTTGTAGAAGCGGGAGCGATACGGCAGGCCGTAGATGGCCTCCCGGTTTGCGTCAGCTCCCGTATCGCGACTCCGGAAGCGGCCGAGGCGGTGCTCGCATCCGGCAGCGCCGACTTCATCGGCATGGCTCGCGCGCTGATCTCTGATCCCGAGTTGCCGCTCAAGGCGGCCAGAGGGGACCGCGAGAGCATCCGCATCTGCACCTACTCGAACCAGTCCTGCATCGTCGGCCTCGATCGCGGGCGCGGTGTTGGCTGCGTGCACAACCCCGCAGTCGGCCGCGAAGCCCAGATTGGAATCGGGACCATGCGTCCTGCGCCGCGATCCAAACTCGTGGCGGTTGTGGGCGGTGGCCCTGCAGGACTGGCAGCCGCGCGTGTCGCCGCCGAGCGCGGCCACCGAGTAACGCTCTTCGAGCGCGGCACGCGCCTCGGAGGTCAGAACCTCATGACCAGCGAGATCACTTCGCGGCGCGGCTTCGCAGAGATTCACCGCTGGCAGATCGAAATGCTGGAGCGGCTCCAGGTCGACATCCGTTTGAATGCCGAGGCCGATCGGACGACTTTGGCGAGCGGCGCTTTCGAAGCCGTTGTCCTTGCGACGGGCTCATCGCCTCGCCGCGACGGGTACAGCTCGCTGCGCCCCGGGGCCTCGGGCATTCCCGGCGCCGAACTCCCGCGCGTCCGAACCGTCTGGGATGCGTTTCTCCAACCTGAGAGCTTCCACGGCCCGGTCATTGTGATCGAAGACGATCCCCATCTCTCCGGAACAGCTGCCGCGGAGAAGTTGGCCGAGCGGGGGCATGCCGTCACCATCGTCACGCCGCACATGCACGCCGGCGCGGATTTGCCTGTCCATCATGCACCCGCGCTTTACCGGCGCCTGGCTGCTCTGGGGATCGAGGTTCTGCCGACACGCTTCGTCACTGCAATCGAGCAACTGCGCCTGATCTGTGAGGATCGCTTTGGCGGCGCGGTCAGTGAAATCGAGCATGCCGGCCCGATCATCCTCGCCATGGGCAATAGCGCCAATGCCAGCCTGGCTTCGGAACTGGCCGGCAATGACCTGGAAATCCAGCTTGTCGGTGATGCCGTGGCGCCGCGTCAGGTGGACATCGCCATTCTCGACGGCGAACGCGCCGGCTGGATGGTCTGAACAGGAGGACGACATGACAAGGCTGTCCGGCAAAATTGCTTTCATTACCGGTGCTGCTGGCGGCATCGGCCGCTCGACTTGCGCCCGCTACATCGCCGAAGGCGCCCGCATCGTCGCAGCCGATATCAGCGGGCCTGCACTCGATGAAACCTTGGAAGAAGCCAAGGCGGGCGAAAATGGGCTGCCGCTCGTCTGCGACATCACCGATCCCGAACAGGTCAAGGCCGCGATGGCGAAGACCGTGTCGGAGTTCGGCAGGCTCGACATCCTTTGCAACATCGCCGGCGGATCCAGCTCAGCCGATGCGCGTGTGACGGAGGCGCCGGACGAGGAATTCTGGCGCGTCATCAAGCTCGATCTCTACGGCACGTTCCTGTGCTCCAAATATGCGATCCCCGAGATGGTCCGTTCGGGCGGGGGCTCCGTGGTCAATCTTTCGTCGATGGTCGCATTGATGGCTCTGCCGGAACGCGATTGTTACACCGCGGCCAAAGGTGGCGTCGCGGCGATGACCCGTTCGATGGCCGTCGAATACGCGCCCGACAACATTCGCGTGAACGCGATTGCGCCCGGCCTCGTTTTGACACCACGAGCCGAAGCGCTTTTGCAGGAGCGCGAGGAGTTGCGGCGTCTGGCCGGACAGCACCTTCTCGGTCCCTGCCGGCCGCTCGATATCGCCGACATGGCGGTTTACCTCGGCAGCGATGAAGCCCGCGTGGTCACGGGCCAGGTCATCTCTGTCGACAGTGGCGTGACCATTTCCTGAGGCGCAATCCATGATCAATTCAGTCGCCGTCATCGGCGTCGGAGCCATGGGCGCTCCGATGGCCATGAACATCCATAAGGCGGGCTTCGCCCTTACCGTCTGCGATCGCGGCGAAGCTGCGCGAGCGCCGTTCGCCGCGCTAGGCGTCAACTGCGTTGAACGCGCCGCTGACTGCGCTGGCTGCGACGCGGTCATCATCCTGGTCGCGACGCCCGAGCAGGCTCGCTCCGTCGTGCTTGGGGAAGGCGGCCTGCGCAGCGGGCTCAACGGCCGCAAGCCGATCCTCGTCGTCATGGGAACGATCGCTCCCGAAACCATGCGCGAGCTCGCGCAGGAACTTGAGCCTGACGGCGTTAGGGTCGCCGATGCCCCGATCAGCGGCGGAGCCTTGAAGGCTCGCGATGGGACCCTCGCCATCATCATGGGCGGGCGTGCTGAGGATTGCGAGGAACTGCGCCCCCTGATGCAGTCCATGGGCAGCAGCATCTTCCATTGCGGCCCGCTTGGAGCGGGGCAGGCGACCAAGATCGTCAACAATCTCGTTGGCATCACCACGCTGATGATCGCGGCCGAAGCCTATCGCATTGCCGGCGAAAACGGCATCGCGCTGCCGGACGCCATTCCGGTCTTCGAAGCCAGCACAGGGCGCAACTTCTTCACCGTCCGCCCGAACGATGCCGGGGAGGCTTATGAGGCCTGGACGGCGACCCGCGCGGATTTCGATTCCCTCCAAGCCATCCTGCGCAAGGACATCGACCTTGCGCTTACGATCGGGGAAGCCGCCGGCCCCCTGCCGATGACGAGCGCCCTGCGAGCGGTGCTCGAAGGGGTTGGCGACGAAACTTTCCAGACCTGGCGCGCGGTTGCGACCGCCCCTCGACAATTCTGAGGCCACCATGCAGCACGCTTCCGATCACTCAGAGATCCGCGACGCCGTCGCGAAGCTCTGCTCCGATTTTCCGGGCGAGTACTGGCGCAAGCACGATCGCGAGATGGCCTATCCGTCCGAGTTCGTTTCGGCTCTGACGGAAAGCGGCTTCCTGTCGGCGCTCATCCCTGAGGAATATGGCGGGGCCGGTCTGCCGCTATCGGCCGCCGCCGTCATCATGGAGGAGATCCAGCGACAGGGCTGCAATGGCGCCGCCTGCCATGCCCAGATGTATGTGATGGGCACGGTATTGCGACACGGCACCGAGGACCAGAAGCAACGCTATCTCCCCAAAGTTGCCTCGGGCGAGCTTCGCCTTCAGGCCTTCGGCGTTACCGAGCCAACCAGTGGCACGGACACGACGGCACTGAGGACGACGGCCCTTCGCGAGGGCGACCACTACGTCGTGAACGGTCAGAAGATCTGGACGAGCCGCGCCGAGCAGTCTGACCTGATGCTGCTTCTGGCTCGCACCACCCCGCGCGACCAGGTGGCGAAGCGCACCGATGGGCTCTCGGTATTCATCCTCGACATGCGAGAAGCGCTGCAGGCGGGCCTCACCATCCGGCCGATCCGGACGATGATGAACCACGCCACCACCGAGGTGTTCTTCGACAATGTCAGGGTGCCGGCCGCGAACCTCGTTGGCGAGGAGGGCAAGGGCTTCCGCTACATCCTGTCGGGCATGAATGCCGAGCGCATCCTGATCGCTTCGGAGTGCGTCGGCGACGCGAAGTGGTTTATCGACAAGGCGTCGAACTACGCCAAGGAGCGCCATGTATTCGGGCGCCCGATCGGCCAGAACCAGGGCATTCAGTTTCCGATCGCCAAGGCCTACGCCAACATGCGTGCCGCGGAGCTGATGGTGCGCGAGGCGATCCGGCTCTACGAGGCCGGCGCCAATCCGGGCGCCGAGGCCAACATGGCCAAGATGCTGGCGGCGGATGCTTCCTTCGAGGCCGCCAACGCCTGCATCCAGACCCATGGCGGTTTCGGGTTCGCCGAAGAGTATGACGTCGAGCGCAAGTTCCGCGAGACGCGTCTCTATCAGGTTGCACCGATCTCGACGAACCTCATCCTCTCGTTTCTCGCGGAGCATGTGCTCGGCATGCCGAGGTCATACTGATGACCGCGGCCGAAGCGCTCACTGTCGATATCGACCATCTTCGAAGCTGGATCGGCCGCGAGGATCTTGGCTCAGATGTCCTGACCGAGGACCTCGCGCGAAAATATCACGCGACCTTCGACCTTGCTGGCGAAGCGCCGAAGTTTGGCGAGGTCGCGCCACGGATGATCCATGTCTGCCTGGCCCAGCCTGCGGTCCCGACTGCACAACTCGGTCCGGACGGTCATCCCGAACGCGGTGGATTCCTTCCCCCGGTGCCTTTGCCGCGTCGCATGTGGGCAGGCAGCAGCCAAACCTTCCACGACGATCTGCGGGTTGGCGATGAGGTGAGGCGGATTTCGCGCATCGCTGACGTCGTCTTCAAGGAGGGGCGGACAGGGGCGCTTTGCTTCGTCACAGTGCAGCACCAGATCGAGGCGAGCGGACGGCTTGTGCTCGAAGAGCGGCAGGACATCGTCTACCGGAATATTGAGGCTTCCGGAGCCACACCTAAGACGCCGCCACCGGCTGAGGCGGGCGCACATCGGCGTCCGATGAAAATCGAGCCTCCGCTGCTGCTTCGATATTCGGCGCTGACCTTCAATGCCCATCGCATCCATTACGACCGGCGTTATTCGATGGAGGTCGAGGGATATCCGGCTCTCGTCGTCCACGGGCCGATGCAGGCTGCGATGCTCCTGAACTACGCCACGGAACTGCACGGCTCGCCGCCGAGCCGTTTCCGCTTTCGCGGCCAGTCCCCGCTGTTTGACGATGCCGCCTTCGCACTCAACGCACGTGACGAGGGCGATGGGTTGAAGCTCTGGACCGCCAGGCAGGACGGTCCGGAGTGCATGGTAGCCGAGGCGTCGTGGCAATGACCGCGGTGCCGGACATCACCGTCGCGCTCTTCGTTCCGGGAGACCGGCCTGAGCGCTTTGTGAAAGGGGCCTCGACCGACGCCGATGCGATCATCATCGACCTCGAGGACGCTGTCGCGGCTGAGGGCAAGGACAAGGCTCGCTCCGCTCTAAAGCGCGACTTCACCGACGAGCCGGTTCTGGTACGGGTCAACGGGCTCGGTACGCCCTGGCATGAACGGGACATCGCGGCGCTGAGGGGGCATGGCTTCAGCGCGGTGGTCCTTCCGAAAGCGGAGTTTGGTCCCGAGTTTCAGGCGCTCTGTGATGGGCTCGACCTGCCGGTCGTGGCCCTGATCGAAAGCGTGCGGGGGCTGGCCGATGCGCGCCGGATTGCGACCACACGCAATGTCATACGCATCGCTTTCGGCAGCATCGACTTCAGTGCTGATCTTGGATGCGCTCATACGCGGGAAGCGCTGCTGCTGGCCCGCTCCGAGCTTGTCATTGCTTCTCGGTTGGCCGGTCTGCCGCAGCCCATCGACGGAGTGACGACCGCAATAGATGACGCCCCGTTGATCGCGAGCGATGCGCGCCATGCGCGAGATCTCGGGTTCAGTGGGAAGCTCTGCATCCATCCTCGTCAGGTAGCCGCGATCCAGCTGGGCTTCGCGCCGGATGAGGCCGAGGTTCTCTGGGCCCGTAACGTCATGGCCAGCGGCGACGGCGCAGTGGCTATCGACGGCGCGATGGTCGACGAGCCCGTTCGCATCCGAGCGCGATCAATCCTGAAGCGGGTGCAGAGCGCGCCTGCCACAGCCTTCGACACACCCCGCTCGACATCTCAGTAAGAGGTTCCGAAATGAAGATCTTGGTGCCCGTGAAGCGGGTTGTTGATTACAACGTGAAGATCCGCGTGAAGGCGGATGGGTCTGGCGTCGAGCTTGCGAACGTCAAGATGTCGATGAACCCGTTCGACGAGATCGCCGTCGAAGAGGCGCTGCGCCTGAAGGAAGCCGGCAAGGCGACCGAGGTGATCGTGGTTTCGATCGGCCCGGCTCAAGCCGCCGAGACGATCCGCACGGGCCTGGCCATGGGCGCCGACCGCGGCATCCTCGTGAAGGTCGATGGGCTGGTCGAGCCGCTGGCGGTGGCCAAGCTCCTGAAGAAGGTGGTCGAGCAGGAGGCTCCCGGCCTCGTCATCCTCGGCAAGCAGGCGATCGACGACGACGCCAACCAGACCGGCCAGATGCTCGCCGCGCTGCTCGGCTGGCCGCAGGGCACCTTCGCCTCGAAGGTCGTGGTCGGCGACGGCTCGGTCGACGTCACCCGCGAGGTCGATGGCGGCCTGCAGACGGTCCAGCTCAAGCTGCCGGCGATCGTCACCACGGATCTGCGCCTGAACGAGCCGCGTTACGCCTCGCTGCCCAACATCATGAAGGCGAAGAAGAAGCCGCTCGACGAGACCTCGGCCGAGACGCTTGGCGTCGATGTTTCGCCGCGCCTGAAGGTGCTGAAGACGGAGGAGCCGGCCGGCCGCTCCGCCGGCATCAAGGTGGCCAATGCCGCCGAACTCGTCTCCAAGCTCAAGACCGCCGGGGTGATCTGATGACCACGCTGCTGATCGCCGAACACGACAACGTTTCCGTCAAGGACGCCACCGCCAAGGCGCTGACCGCCGCCGCCCAGCTCGGCGCACCCGTCCATATCCTCGTCGCCGGTGAGGGCGCCAAGGCCGCGGCCGAGGCGGCTGCGAAGCTCGCGGGCGTCGAGAAGGTGCTGCTCGCCGACGACGCGGCCTACGGCCACGCGCTGGCCGAGCCGCTGGCCGCGCTGATCGTCAAGCTGGCAAGCAATTACGACGCCATCGTCGCCCCCTCCACCACCACCGGCAAGAACGTGCTGCCGCGCATCGCCGCCCTGCTCGATGTGATGCAGGTCTCGGACGTCACCAAGGTCGTCTCGCCCGACACCTTCGAGCGCCCGGTCTATGCCGGCAACGCCATCCAGACGGTGCAATCCGCCGACGCGAAGAAGCTGCTGACGATCCGCACCGCCTCCTTCCAGGCGGCCGGAGAAGGCGGCTCGGCTGCCGTCGAGAGCGTCTCGGCCGCCGAGAACCCCGGCAACTCGTCCTTCAAGGGCGAGGAGGTCGCCAAGTCCGACCGTCCGGAGCTGGCCTCGGCCAAGATCATCATCTCGGGCGGGCGCGCGCTGGCTTCGGCCGAGAATTTCACCAAGGTGATCGAGCCCGTCGCCGACAAGCTCGGCGCCGCGATGGGCGCCTCGCGCGCCGCGGTCGATGCCGGCTACGCCCCCAACGACTGGCAGGTCGGCCAGACCGGCAAGGTGGTCGCGCCCGAGCTCTACATCGCGGTCGGCATTTCCGGCGCGATCCAGCATCTCGCCGGCATGAAGGATAGCAAGGTCATCGTCGCCATCAACAAGGACGAGGAGGCGCCGATCTTCCAGATCGCCGATTACGGCCTCGTCGGCGACCTCTTCACCGTCCTGCCGGAGCTCGAGCAAGAGCTAGCGCGGGGGTAAGGGGGCGGCGAAGCCGAGCGACCTCAAAGCAGGTGCTAGTCAGCAGATGGAGCATAGGATGTCGAAAGCGCCCCGTCGGCACATCGAAATGCTGCCGTTCGATAACAACGACGGCTGGCTGCCCTTGCCCGGATTTCCAGCAGGGCTTGATGTGAAAATCCTGGCCGACGACCTGGACGAAGATCGCAAGACGGGCGCTCGAACACGCCTCGTGCGCTTTGCTGCAGGCGTCGCGACTGCCGCGCCCCTCGTTCACGACTATTGGGAGGAGGTCTTCGTGCTAAAGGGCGCGATCGGGCCGGTTGGTGGTGGGGCCGCGGGCCCAAGTGCGCTGATGTATTCCTGCCGGCCGCCAGGAACGCCACATGGGCCGTTCCGGTCAGAGGAAGGCTGCATCATGCTTGAGGTACAGTACTACGTCGCTGCCGCGTGACCTGAGACCCTTTTCTCCTCCGACCTGAGGGAGAGTCCTCAGGTTAATTGATCCGAGACCATTTGCTGGAGCGCCGGAGCCTGGAGTTTCCGGCCTTCGATCACGGCGGTGGGCTAGGTGCTCCGCCGGGATTTTGCAGCAGGATCGGGGGCTTGTTGCCGATGGCCCCGTGCGGCCGATCCTCGTTGTAGTATCTGAGCCAAGCCTCCATCTTTTCGGCCGCATCCGCAAGTGTCAGGAACCAGTGCGTGTTCAGGCACCCGCTACGGAAGCGGCCGTTGAACGCCTCGATGAAGGCATTGTCGGTCGGCTTTCCTGGGCGGGAGAAGTCGAGCGTGACGCCCTTGGCGTAGGCCCACAGGTCAAGGTCGCGGCTGACGAACTCGGAGCCCTGATCAACCCGGTAGCTGAAGCGCGGATCAACCGCCGGCAAGAAGCGCGAGAAGGTATCGACCATGGTCAGAACCCGGATTTTGCGGCCCGTCGCGAGCTGGTCATGGACAAAATCCATCGCCCAGACATCGTTCGGCCGCGTCGCCGGCGCGATCCTCGCGCAGCTTCGCCTTGACCCGTCGCTTGGGCGTCTTGTTCCTGAGCTGCAAGCCTAACTCATTGTAGATCCTTCGAATCCGCTTCTGATTGACATTCAGCCTTTGGAGACTAGGCCAGGAATAGCCAATGCTGCATCCGTGTCGTCCAGAATCGAGAAGCTGTATCGACCCTGCGCATCGTGATCGACCGAGTAGCTCAGGCGGTCCCGGATTCGATTGTCCTGATCGAAAGTGACGATGCGCGGCTTCAGCGAGGTGATCTGCCGTTCGTCATCATAGACGGAATTACAGATGATGATCTGGTCGCCCGCCTTGCAGGTGCGGGCGGCTGCGCCATTGAGGATACAGCATCGCGGGCTGCGTTCACCGAGAATGGCGTAAGTCGAGATACGAGCGCCCGAGTTCTTGTTCCAGATCTCCACGAACTCCATCGGCAGGATCCCGACAGCCAGAGCGGCGCCTTCGGCAACGACGCGCCGACCGGAGCGGGCATCTCGGATTGCTCGGTCGTCATCTTGCTGGCTTCCCGACTGCCGGAGGCGGAGAGATCCCGACCTGAGCAGCTTGTGCCGCCGCGGGGAAGTCGCCTTGCGGCTTGATCTCCACCGTCGCCGTCAGCCCGGCGATCAGGCGCTGGCCTGGCGGGATCTCGGTCACGTCAATGCGAACCGGTACACGCTGAGCGAGACGCACCCAGGTGAAGGTCGGATTGATATTCGCGAGCAGTCCGCTGCCCACGGTCCGCTCACGGTCTTCGATCGCAGCCGCAATGCTCGCGACCCGCCCATGAAGCAGGCCCGCCTGTCCCATCAGGCGGATCGTGACCGGGGCGCCGATCTGAATCGAGGAGAGCTTGGTTTCCTCGAAATAGCCTTCGACATGGAGCGAATCCGTGTCGACGAGGGCGACGACCGCTCTCCCGCTCGTCACGTAATCGCCGGGCTGGAGATCGAGATTGGTGACGATGCCGTTCGTCGCGGCCTTCACCCCGGAACGGTCGAGATTGAGCCTGGCCAGATCCCGGTCGCTCACGGCCTTGCGGTGGTCGGCTTCGGCTTGCGCGAGCGCCGTCTGGGCCTCTTCCCTGCTTTTGCGGGAGATCACCTCCTGGAGCTGCTGATAGCGGTCGAGGTCGCGTTTCGCCTGGTCGAGCGCGGCTGCGCGACCGGCCAGCGCGGCCTCTGCCTGATCGAGGGCGATCCTGAAACGCTCGCGGTCCACCCGGAACAGCAGATCTCCCTTGCGCACCACCTCGTTGTCGCGGACCAAGACCTCGCTCACCAGTCCGGAGACGTCCGGGGCGACGCCGATCACATCCGCACGCACCCGCGCGTCGCGGGTCCATGGCTCGTTCATATAATGGTTCCAGAGCCCACGACCGACCAGGACGGCCGCCGCGACGACGATAAGGGTGAGCAAGACGCGTCCTGCAGAGGCGAGATAGGTCTTCATGACGAGAGCCATTGGGAAAAGGAGAACAACGCCCCGGTGATGCAAACGAAGAGGGCGACGTTGAGCAGCGCCCTGTGCCAGACGAAATTGTAGAAGCTGGTTCGGGCGAGCAGGCCGCTCAGCAGATAGGTCAGGATGTAGGCGGCGAGCGCCACGGCGAAGAAACTGGGAACGAAGACACCCTGGATATCCAGTTCGGAAGGCATGAGGTTCCTACTCCGCGGCCAGTAATGCCAATGGGGCTGGCTGCCGCTCGGCATTCAGAGGTTCCGGTGGCGGGCCGGGCTCGTTGGGGAAGAGGGCCCGGCGCAGCCCCACCAGGGACTGCAGGATGTCGAGCTCCACCGTGCCTTGCCCGTGCCGGACTACGCTCCGGAACGTCGAGTCGATGCTCATACGAAGATGCCGGGGAGCCTCGGTCGCGTCGCCCTCGTCCAGGCACCGGCGGAAGAAGGTGGCCACGTCGCGCAGCACGGCGTCGATGCCGTCCCGGGCCGGGCCGGCGATCAGGCGCCGGTCGCGCTGCAGCATGACGATGTTGTAGCCGACGCGGATCTCGCGAAGAACATCGACGGCGGCACTCTGCTCGGGCGAGGCCGTGGCGAGGCGGGGCGCAAGCTGGCTCAAGCGGTCGAGGTTGCGCCCGGCCAGGGTGGACAGGTCGTGCCTGTGCCTTCCCTCCGCCAGCGTCGCGAGGTCGGACCAGCCCGCCCGCAGCAGTCGTCTTGCCGCGATCTCGGAGCCGAACGGCTTGGTGACGAGCGTCCAGGTCAGGGCGTACAGAACGCCGCCGAGCACGGCGAGGCCTTCGTTCGCATAGCCGGCGAAATCGACGTTGTAACGGCTCTGGAGCGCCAGGTTGCCGGCGCTGTTGGCGGCCAGCAGCAACGTCACCAGCACGAGCTGCGGCCTCGGGATCAGGGCGCCGATCAGCAGGAAGGGCACTGCCAGGGTCAGCACCACCATCTCGAAATCATGGATCTGCGGCAGGATGGCGAAGAGATACAGCGCGGCGCCGACCGAGCTGATCGCGCACCAGACGAACATCGTCCGCATCGCCGGGGCAGGGCGGTCCAGCGCCCCGAAGAAGCAGCAGGCGACAGCCGTCATCGCCACGAAATAGGCGCCACCCGGCCAGCCGCTCTGGATCCAGATGAGACCGACCGAGAGCGTGGCCAGGACGGACGAGGCGCATGAAAACAGGATGAGGCCGTGATCGTGGTAGCGCGTACCGGGGACCAGTTGAGCGCGCGAAAATGCGGGCCGCCACGCAACAGCCTTCCGCTGCTGCGACGCGATCTGCCGCTGCAATGCAAGGCAATCCTGCCAGAGATCGACGATATCGCTCAGGCGCGACAAAAGGCTGGTGGTGAGAAGCCCCTCCCAGCGGCCCAGTTCTTCGCGCGAGGGCTGGAGCTCCGCCAGGGCTGCGCGCAACCGGCCCGGCCTGTCCGGCCCGGCGATCGTTTCCCCGGCGATCCAGTCGGAGGTCTCGCCCAGGACCGCGTTCAATCGCGGGGGGAGCGTCTTCGCCTCGAATTGCAGCGCATGGAGGCGGTCGGCCAGCGAGGAGAGCATCGGCAGGAGCAGAAGCAGGCGCCCCCTGAGCTCTTTCGCCCATCTCGTCGTGCCTCGCGTGTCCGTGCCATGGGACAACTGGCTGATGAACATATCGAGCGCGGCGACGTCGGCGGCGAGACGCTGCCGGGCCAGTGGTGTTGCCGGCCCGGGCCGCTCGCGCAGGATGTCCTCGGCCCATGCGGCAGCGTCGCGAAGCCAGGTCGCGACCCGCGTTTCGAAGACCGGGCCGATGCTCGCCGGGAATATGGTCGCGCCGACGACGCTGGCGCAGATGATGCCGAGGATGATCTCTTCGCTGCGCGCCACCGCCACATCGAAGATCGTTTCCGGCGCGGAGACGCTCGGCAGCGCCACGAGCGGCAAGGTGTAGGCCGCGAGCATGAAGACGTAGCTGCGGGGCGTTCGGTCCAGAAGCGCAACATAGCAGAGCCCGCCTGCCCAGAGCGCTATCGCTAAGGTGAGCAGTTCGGGCGCACTGGCAAGCAGGGGAACGAGCACGACCGCGGCGGTGGCGCCCAGCAGCGTTCCGAGCGCACGATAGAGCGCCTTCGAGTTCGTCGCGCCGGAGAGCGGGTTGGCGACGACATAGACCGTCGTCATCGCCCAGTAGGGGCGCGGCAGGTCGCAGGCGAAGGCGATGTAGAGGGCGAGCATCGCCGCTGCGAACGTCTTTGCCGAGAACAGCCAGTCGCGCCACGACGGGAAGGTCACTCGACTGTCTCCGGGCGTTGCGGCTCGTATTGCTCGGCGCCGCTGGCTCGGTTGATTGCATCCAGAACCTTCAGCGCGGCCGCGACCTCCGCCGGGCTGACATCGCGCAGGACATGATCACGCAGCTCGGTCAGAATCCGCTCGATCCGGCCCGCGAGCCGCTCACCTTCCGCCGTCAACCAGATCGTGTTCGCCCGCCGGTCGCTGGGGTCGTCGCGGCGGACGACCAGGTCGGCCGCGCTGAGCTGGTCGAGCAGCCGGACCAGCGAGGTGCCATCGATCCCGATATGATTGGCCAGCGTCACCTGTCTGACGCCGCCGCCAAGCCGATGCACCCAGACCAGCGCCGCCGCGCGCGCTTCGGAAATATCGTGCTTTGCCAGCGCCGCCTCGCAGAGCTTGCGCCATTGCCGGCCAGCGAGCAGCAGGTTGGATGTCAGCGCGGATTTTCGATTGTGCTTCATCTCCTCATTATAGGGGGACAAATAATGAGGATACAATCTAATTTGATGATCGGGACATGGCGGAGAGAAAGCCGCCTGGACGATGCAGAAAGCGCTTGGCGTGCGCCCGCCAACTCTTGCGAAGCAGCGAGGCTCCAGCGCATTTGGCGGCCGAGCTCGGTTCGCAGATCGTCGAGGAACACCGTCGAGAGCCATCCCGAGGTGATCTGCAGACACCTCATCGGCCTCGGCCACAGCTATGCTCGTGTCGGCCTGGAGGCGGGGCCTCTCTCGCCATGGCTCTATGCCGGCCTGGTCGAAGCTGGGCTACCGGCGATTTGCGTCGAGACCCGTCACATGCACGCCGCCCTTTCGGCACGCATCAACAAGACCGACCGCAACGACGCGATGGGCATCGCTCAGATGATCCATAAAAGCCAAATTCGCATAACATCTTCCAAATTAATGGTTGACCAAATTAATTGCTGATCTAACGTCGCTCGTCGCCTGCTTGAGACGTGCTCATCAACGAAGCGCGCCCGGCGATCGGGAGGTTGCAATGGCGAGCGTGCCGCAGATCACCTCGCAGCTGGTCCTTTGGGCCGCGAGCTGTGTCGCGTTGATTGTCGGATCGCTGCCTGCAGCGGCGCAGGGCAGGCCGCTGAAGATCGGCCAGCTCAGCGACATGTCCGGGATCGTCAGGGATCTGTCCGGTCCGGGCACGACGGTCGCGATGAAGCTGGCCATCGAGGATTTCGGCGGAAGCGTGCTCGGTCGGCCGATCGAACTGCTCACGGCCGACCATCTCAACAAACCCGATGTCGGCCTCGGCATCGCCCGGCGATGGTACGACGAGGGGGTGACCGCGATCTTCGATATCGGCATCACGACCGTCGCGCTCGGGATGCAGGAGATCTCCAAGGATAAGAACAAGCTCGTCGTCTACCTGTCGACCGCCAGCTCCGACCTCACGGGCGCCAAGTGCAGCCCCAACGGCATCCACTGGACTTACAACAACTATAGCCAGGCGCTCGGCGTCGTGAACCGGCTGATCGAGCAGAAGAACGACAGCTGGTACTTCATGACCGTGAATTACGGGTACGGCGTCAATGTCGAGCGCGACACGACCGAGATGATCAAGAAGGCGGGCGGCACGATCGTCGGCTCGACCAAACATGCCTTCGACACCACCGATTACTCGTCCGACCTGCTTAAGGCGCAGGGTTCTGCCGCCAAGGTGATCGCGCTCGCGACCACCACCTCGCATGCCGGCAATATCGTGAAGCAGGCCGACGAATTCGGCGTCCGGCCGAAGCAGCAACTGGCCGCGCTGAGCCTGACGCTTCACGACACCAAGGCGATGGGGCTGAAGACGGCGCAGGGCCTACTGGAGACGGCGCCCTATTACTGGGACCAGAACGACAAGACCCGTGCCTTCGCGAAGCGCTATTTCGACCGTTTCGGCAAGATGCCCAACATGATCCAGGCCAGCGCCTACGGCGCCGTGCTGCACTATCTCAACGCCGTGAAGAGCGCCGGGACCGACGACACCGCAGCAGTCAACAAGGCGATGCGCGAGACTCCGATCAACGATTTCATGACGACGAACGGCTCGATCCGGCCGGACGGGCGCGTGATGCGGCCGATGTTCGTCTTCGAGGCCAAGAAGCCGGAGGAGTCGAAGGGCGAGTGGGACCTGTACAAGCAGGTCGCCGAAATCCCGGCGGACAAGGCCTTTGCGCCCGCCGACCCGGCGCTCTGCCCGCTGGCGAAGTGAGCGGCGTGAGCCTCGGGGGATCGTCATGAAGGATTCAGGCAAGGCAAGGCGGAACTTCGATGTCGCGATCGTCGGGGCGGGCTTTTCCGGCCTCTATCTGATCTACAGGCTGCGCCGGCTGGGCTTTACCGTCAGGGCGTTCGAGACGGCGAGCGACATCGGCGGGACCTGGTACTGGAACCGCTATCCCGGTGCGCGCTGCGATGTCGAAAGCATGCAGTACTCCTATTCCTTCGACGAGGATCTGCAGCAGGAGTGGAACTGGTCGGAACGCTTCGCGACGCAGCCCGAGATCCTGTCCTACGCCCAGCATGTCGCCCAGCGCTTCGACCTGAAGCGCGACGTCGAGCTCGACACCACGATCGAAAGCGCGGTCTATGACGAGGCGGCACCAAGCTGGACGCTGACGACGGACAAGGGCGAAGCCGTTTCGGCGCGCTTCTGCGTGATGGCGACGGGGTGCCTTTCGGCGGCCCGAGATCCCGAGATCAAGGGCGCCGAAACCTTCGGCGGCGAGGTCTATCGCACCGGCAACTGGCCGCACCGGCCGGTCGATCTCGCCGGCAAGCGCGTGGGCGTCATCGGCACAGGCTCGTCGGCGATCCAGGCGATCCCTGAAATCGCCAAGACCGCCGGTCATCTCCTCGTGTTCCAGCGCACTCCGAACTTCAGCGTGCCGGCGAAGAACGCGGCCCTGAGCCCCGACTACGTCGCTTCGTGGAAGGACGATTACCCGGCGCTGCGCAAGCGGGCGCGCGAAGAGACGCGCTCGGGCACGATCTATGAATTCGCCACGAAATCCGCCCATGCCGCGACCGAAGAGGAGCGCGAGGCCGAATATCAGCGGCGCTGGGACAAGGGCGGCGCCAATTTCATGCATGCCTATAACGACCTCGTCGTCGATGAGGCGGCCAACCGGACGGCGGCCGAGTTCGTGCATCGAAAGATCAGGGAGATCGTCAAGGACGCCCGCACGGCCGATCTCTTGTCGCCGAAGGACTACCCCATCTTCACCAAGCGCATCTGCGTCGACACCGATTATTACGCGACCTTCAACCGCCCGAACGTCACGCTCGTCGACATCCGGACAGACCCGATCGACGCGATTACGCCAGGCGGGATCCGCACCGCCGGCGGTCATTACGATCTCGACGTCCTGATCTACGCGACCGGCTTCGACGCGATGACCGGGGCGCTGAACCGCATCGACATTCGCGGTCGCGGTGGCCGCGACCTGCGCAGCAAATGGGCGCATGGCCCGCGCGCCTATCTCGGATTGATGAGCGCAGGGTTCCCGAACCTGTTCATGGTGACGGGGCCTGGCAGCCCGTCGGTGCTGAGCAACGTCATCACCTCGATCGAGCAGCATGTCGAGTTCATCACCGATTGCATCGCCCATATGCGCGAGCAGGCCAGGGCCGAGATCGAGCCCGACGCGGCGGCGGAAGACGCCTGGGTCGCGCATGTGGGGGAGGTCGCGGCCGGCACGCTGCTGACCAAGGCGGCGTCCTGGTACATGGGCGCCAACATTCCCGGCAAGCCTCGGGTGTTCATGCCCTATGTCGGCGGTGTCGATCGCTATCGCCGTACCTGCAACGAGATCGTCGCCAAGGGTTACGAAGGTTTCGTCTTTGCCTGAACGGCGGGAGCCGACCTGATGACGCTTCATCCCTTCATCGCCGCGATGCTGGAACAAATGAAGGGCCGGCCGGGCCTCTCGGCGGGCACCCCCCAGCAGGCTCGCGCGATGGTTGCGGCGAGCCGCCCCGTTCTAGGCGAAGGGCCCACGCTGGCCGAGGTCCGAGATATCGAGATTCCGACGCGCGGCGGGGCGATCAAGGCGCGGCTCTTCCGATCGGGTCCGTCGCCGGCCGGGCTGATCGTCTATCTGCATGGTGGGGGCTGGATGATCGGCACGCTGAACGATTACGACGCGCTCGCGCGGACGCTGGCCGCCGAGAGCGGGTGCGCCGTCCTGTTGCCCGATTACCGGCTCGCCCCCGAGCATCCGTTCCCGGCAGGGCTGGAGGATGCCGAGGATGTGCTCGTCCGTGCTGCGCTTGCGGGCGAAGCGTTGATCGGGACGAGCCTGCCGCTCGTCGTCGCCGGCGACAGCGCCGGCGGCAATCTCGCCACGGTCGCGGCGTTGAAGCTTCGCGGGCACGTCGCTCTCGCCGCGCAGATCCTGATCTACCCCGTCGCCGACAGCGATTTCGAACGGCCGTCCTATCACGCGTTCGGCACGGGGCTGCCGCTGACGCGGCAGGACATGGTCTGGTTCTTCCACCGTTACGCGCCCGAGCACGAATGGACCTCGCCACGGATCGCGCCGCTGCGCGCCGACGACCTGACCGGCCTGCCGCCGACACTGATCGCGCTTGCCGAATGCGATGTGCTCGCCGACGAGGGCCGTGCCTATGCCGATGCGCTTGAGCGGGCCGGAATTCGCGTCGCGCGCCGGGAGGCCGCGGGCGTCACCCACGGCTTCATCCGCCTGCACAATCTGTTCGATGTCGCCCGCGATGAGGTGAAGGCCGCCGCGGCATTCGCACGAGCGGCCTGTCGCGACGTCGCCGCGCCCGCACAACGCTCCTCAGTCTGACCGAAGGAAACGCGCATGAAAGCCTGGGCCGTCGTCCGCAACAACGAGCCGCTCGAGTGCATCGAGGTCAAGACGCCGGAGCCGACAGGCACGCAGGTCGTGCTTGCGGTCGAGGCCTGCGGCGTTTGCCATTCCGATCTCCACTTCTGGAAGGGCAGCTACAATCTCGGCGGCGGCAAGACCATGACGTTGACCGATCGCGGCGTGACGCTGCCGCGCGCGCCGGGCCACGAGGTCGTCGGTCGCGTCATCGCGGCCGGCCCCAACGCCTCGGGCGTGACGGTCGGCGAGAGCTATATCGTCTATCCCTGGATCGGCTGCGGGCATTGCGACGATTGCCTGAACGAGGATGACAATCTCTGCACCGCCCAGAAGAGCATCGGCGTGATCCAGCATGGTGGCTTCGCCGGCGAGGTGGTCGCGCCGCATCCGCGCTATCTCGTTCCGGTCGGCGATCTCGATCCCGCTTTGGCCTCGACCTTCGCCTGCTCGGGCATCACGGTCTACAGCGCGATCCAGAAGGTCATGCCGATCGCACCCGACAAGCCGATCGTCCTGATCGGTGCCGGCGGGCTCGGCCTTGCCGCAATCGCGATGCTGCGGGCCTTCGGACATCGGGCGATCGTCTCGGTCGATCTCGATCCGGCCAAGCGGCAGGCGGCGCTCGACATGGGCGCCACCGCCGCCGTCGATGGCGGTGGGGAAGGCGTCGCGCAGGCGATCATCGAGGCTGCCGGCGGACCCGTGCGGGCCGTCATAGACTTCGTCAACGCGACGAGCACGGCCGCGGCAGGCTTCGGTGCGCTCGCCAAGGGCGGCCGGCTGGTCAATGTCGGCGTCGCCGGCGGCGAACTCAGCCTCTCGCTTGCGGGCATGGTCTTCCGCGCCGCAAGCGTCGTCGGCAGCAACACCGGCAGCGTCAAGGACCTGCGCGCCGTGGTCGAACTCGCCAGATCGGGCAAGCTGCCGGCCATGCCGGTGACGCGGTTTCCGAAAGATGAGGCGAACGACGTCCTGCAGAAGCTCAAGCACGGCGAGATCACCGGCCGCGCGGTGCTGGTGGAAGCCTAGCGGCAAGCCGGCTGTCTCAGCCGGCCGAGCCTGCCATGATGCCGCCGTCGATCGAGAAGGCGCTCCCGGTGCAAAACGAGGCCTCGTCGCTGAGCACGAAGGCGAGCAGCGCCGCGACCTCATCGGGCGTTCCGTAGCGCTTGAGCGGAACCCGGGCGATCGTCGCCTTGCCGGCGATCTCCGGCGCCTCGGGCGCGAAGCCGCGCTCGATCTGGTGGATCATGACGGTGTCGATCGGGCCAGGGTGCAGCGCATTGACGCGCACGCCCGCAGCGGCGCCTTCCAGCGCGGCGCAACGCATCAGGCCGAGCACGGCATGCTTGCTGGCGACATAGGGCGCCAACCCGACGCTGCCGCGCAGGCCGGCGGTCGAAGAGGTCAGTACGATCGAGCCGCCACCTTGCCGTGTCATCAGCGGCATCAACTTGCTCAGGCCGATGAAGCAGCCGCCGACATTGACGGCCATGACCCGCTCGAAATCGGCAAACGCCGCGTCGCCGAGCCGCGCGACGCGACCTTCCATCCCCGCATTGAGGAACGCGCCGTCGATGCGTCCGAAGGCGGCGAGCCCGTCGCGGATGGCATGGTCCATCGTCTCTTCGCGCGTGATATCGCCGACGATCGCGATCGCCTGCGGTCCGAAGGATGCGGCGAGCTCCGTCAGCGGTCCTTCGATCTGGTCGGTCAGGACGAGGCTGGCGCCTTCGTCGGCGAGCCGCCGCGCCGCCGCCTGCCCGATGCCGCCCGTCGCGCCGGTGACGAGGACACAGCGTCCGCTGAAGCGGGTCGAGAGCGGCATCGGCGTCACGCGCGTTGACGATCGGGAATGTCGAGTTCGAGCAGGAGCGAGCTCAAGCTCTTGCCATGCGGATCGAGCCTCAGCGAGCGGGTCACGCCGCCGCCGAGCGCCCGCTGGAGCACGAAGTTGAAGGCGCCGAGTTCCGGCAGCTCGTAACGCGTGACCGGGCCGCGAACGATGTCGCCGAAGAGCGCCTTCACACGCTCCGCCGTCACATGCTCGGCCAGGAAGGCGTAGTCGCCGGGCTCATAGGCGATGACGCTGATGTTGGAGATGTCGCCCTTGTCGCCGGCCCGGGCATGGGCGAGTTCGCCGAGGCGCATCGTCACGACTCCAGCCAATGGATGGTCGGCTCGACGAGGTCGCGCGGCAGCAGCATGGAGGCTGCGGCGATGACCTCGCGCGCCAACCATGTCGCGCCGCCGCCGCCGGCCGGGCCATTGATCCAGGCGGCCTCGATCTCGCGGCCGATGCGCTGCGCGTCCTGGAGCGATGCGGTCCGGCCCGTGATCCGCGCGCGGACATCCATCGGCTCGTGCGGGCCGCGCGGGCCGGCATAGAGGGCATCGACGCCGATCACGTCGAGCCGCAATTCCGAGATCGCGACGCCGATCAGATCGAGGCGTTCCCGCACGACATCGAGCGCCAGGCGCGCTCGCCGTTCCGCGCCGGTGCCGGCATAGGAGATCTGCCCCTCGCCGATGAAGCCGTCGCGATAGCCGATCGTGACCTTGAGACTGTCGGTCCGAGGCGAGCCGCCGCCGCCCTCCAGCCGGACCTTGTCGAGGCCGGCCTGCGTGAAACGCGCGCTGGTGAAGTCCGCGACGACATCGGGCTGGATGTAACGAGTCGGGTCGTGCACCTCGTAGAGCAGCTGTTCCTTGCAGGTTCGGATGCTGAGTTCGCCGCCCGAGCCGTCGACCTTGCCGAACAGGGCCGTACCGTCCGCATCGACATCGGCGAAGGGGAAGCCGAGACGCGCCAGTCCCGGCACGTCCTTGCGGCCGGGATCCGCGAAGTAGCCGCCCGTCAGCTGACCGGCGCATTCCAGCAGATGGCCGATCAGCGCGCTGCGGCCGAGCCGGGTCCAATCGTCCAGCGCCCAGCCGAACTCGTGGACCAGCGGCGCGGCGAACAAAGCGGGATCGCCCACGCGGCCGGTGATGACGATGTCAGCGCCCTGTCGAAGCGCCGATACGATCGGCTCGACGCCGAGATAGGCATTGGCGGAGACGATGCGCGCGCCGAGATCGGCCGTGGAGCCCGGACCGTCCGAAAGCGGCCAGGTCGCGGCGCGAACCGGCTCGAGCACGTCGTCGCCGAGAACATAGGCGATCTTCACACCCGCCAGCCCGAGCCGCCGCGCGGTTTCGGCCACCGCGCGGGCCGCGGCGGCCGGGTTTGCCGCCCCCATATTGCTGACGATGCGGATGCCGTTCCTGCGGCAGGGCGGCAGCACCCGCTCCATGCGCTCTTCGAGCAGTCGATCATAGCCGGCATCCGGATCCTGCAGCCGGGCCTGCTGGGCGAGCGCGATCGTCCGCTCGGCCAGGCATTCGAAGACAAGGTAGTCGAGGCCGCCCTGTTCGGCGAGCTCGATCGCGGGCTCGATCCGATCGCCGCCGAAGCCCGATCCGGCTCCGATCCTGATGGTTCTCATCGCCGGCCTCGGTCGCGTGTCACTCCGGCTCGATGCCGGCTTCCTTGACCAGTGCCGCCCATTTCACGACCTCGCTCTGGACGTAGCGGGTGAATTCGGCGGCCGAGACGGGCTGCGCCTCGATGCCGAGTGGGGCGAAGCGCTCCTTCACGTCCGGCAAGGCCAGGATGGCATTCACCTCGGTGTTCAGCCGCTCGACGATTTCGTTCGGCGTTCCCGCCGGCGCGAACAGGCCGGTCCACGAGGCGAGGTCGAAATCCTTGACGGCCGTCTCCGCGATGGTCGGCAGGTCGGGCGCCAGCGTGCTGCGGTTCTTGGTCGTCACGGCAATGGCGCGCAGGCTGCCGGAATTCACCGAGCCGATGGCCGACGACATGTCGCAGAACATCATGTTGATGCGGCCGCCGATCACGTCGGTCAGGGCGGGCGGATTGCTGCGATAAGGCACTTTCAGGAAGCTGATGCCGGCACCCTTGGCGAAGCTTTCCGCCATGACGATGCTGGTCGAACTGCCGCCCGCATAGCTGATCTCGCCGGGCTTGGCCTTGGCCGCCGCGATCAGGTCCGCGACGGATTTGATCGGCAGCTTGGGGTCGAGCACGAGGAAGTAGGAGAAGACGCCGGTATGGGCGATCGGCGCGAAATCCTTGATGGGATCATAGGCGAGCTTCTTGTAGAGCGCGCTGTTCGAGCCATGCGTGGAGTTGGTGCCCAGCAGCAGGGTGTAGCCATCGGGCGCGGCCTTCGCGACGGCTGCAGTCGCGATGGCGCCGGTCGCGCCTGCGCGGTTCTCGATGATGAAGTTCTGCTTCAGCCGCGCCGCCAGGTGCTGCCCGAGGACGCGCGCGGCGGTGTCGCTGCCGCTGCCGGCCGCGAAGGGCACGACGATGGTCACGTTGCGGCTGGGATAGCTTTGGGCGCCGGCCGGTGCTGTCGCGCAAAGACCGATCGCCGCACCGATGAGCGCGGATACAAGACGCTTCATGTCGACCCTCCCGGCGCGTCCGCTTGACCTGCGGATCGCGTTCGTCACTGCGGGAAGGAGACTAGCGGCCCACCTGCGGGCAGACAAGCTAAATGGTCCAATTATTTCAAATATCGATGATGCGGATCTTGGCGGTCGTGTTCTTGGCGGCCGGCGGCATGGGGGCCGCGCCGGTCGCGATGTCGCGATAGCCCGCGACGTGCCGGTCCATGCGCTGAAAGGCGGCATCCTCGTCCTGCTCGCGGATGGCCTTGAGGATGACGGTATGGGCCTTGACCGCGATGACACGCAGTTCCGGCGTGGTAACGTGCTGATAGTCCATGGCGTCGCGGATTGGCGTCGAGATCGCCTCCATCAGCGCCATTAGGGGCTCGTTGCCGCTGGCGCGGGCGATGGCCAGGTGCCAGTCGAGATTGACGTTCTTGTAGTGCGCGACATCGTCGACCGACGCGACGAACTGCTCGTGCAGCTCCTCCATCTCCGCCAGCTGCTCGGGCGTGCGGCGCTTGGCGGCGAGGCGGGCCAGGGTGGGCTCCACGGCCACGCGGCATTCCAGCAGCGATTCGAGGCGGATGCCGTGCGTGCGGACGAAAAGCTCGACCGAGCGCGCGACCGAGGCCCGGCCCGGCAGCGTCACCATCGAGCCGCCCGTGCGCCCGACCTTGGTGGTGATCAGCCCTTCCGATTCCAGAATCCGCAGCGCATCGCGCACCGATGTCCGGCTCAGCCCCGATTCCGTGACGAGATCGCGCTCGGTGGGAAGAAAGCTGCCCGGCGTGATCTGTCCCTTGACGATGAGGTCCCGCAGGCGGTTCGCCAGGATGTCGGCCGCCTTCGGCACGACGACCGGCGCGATCAGGGCGGGCGACTTCACGGTCATTCTTAATTCCTTCGCAGGCGGCAATGGTCCACCGTACGTATCATAAACCCATATAGGCTTCCTGAATGCTTCTGTCGGCCAGAAATTGCCGTGCCTGGCCGGAGCGCACGATGCGCCCCTGGTCGAGGATATGCGCCTCGTCGGCGATCTCCAGCACTTCGGTGACGCGCTGCTCGACGATGACGACGGTCAGGCCCTCGTCGCGGGCCAGGCCGGCGACCACCTGCAGCACGGTCTCGGCCATCAGCGGCGAGAGCCCGACGGACGGCTCGTCGAGCAGGAGCAGCGACGGGCGGCACATCAGGGCGCGCGCGATGGCGCACATCTGGCGCTCGCCGCCGGAGAGCTTGCCGGCGAGCTGCGTGCGCCGCTCGGTCAGGATGGGGAAGGCCGCCGTCACCTCACGGATGCGCCCCGCCATCCCGGCGCGGGCGTGGCGGGAATAGGCGCCCAGCTGGAGGTTCTCCTCCACCGTCATGAAGGGGAAGAGGCGCCCGCCTTCCGGCACGAGGGCAAGCCCCAGCGCCGGCAGATCTTCTGCGCGAGCGCGGGTGATGTCGCTGCCGCGGAAGGTGAGGCGCCCGGCCGAAGGGCGGATCAGCCCTGCGATGGTCGACAGCAGCGTGCTCTTGCCAGCGCCGTTGGCGCCGACGATGGCGACGACCGAGCCAGCCGGCACAGACAAGCCGACATCGTGCAGGACGCGAAGGTCCCCATATCCGGCGCAGAGCCCCTCGACGACAAGATGATGCGTCATGCGCGGATCTTTCCGACATAGGCTTCGACGACCGCGGGATCGCTCAGGACCTCCTCGGCCGTGCCCTGCTTCAGAACGCGGCCGCGGTTGATCACGAGGACGCGGCGCGAAAAGGCGCGGACCACCTTGAGATTGTGCTCGATGACGAGGAAGGTGACGCCCGTAGCGTTCAGGGCGTGGACCATGTCGATGATCTCGGCAACCTCTGTCTGATTGAGGCCGGCCATCACCTCGTCCAGAAGGACGATCTGCGGCTTCATCGCCAGGGCGCGCGCCACTTCCAGCCGGCGGCGCTCACCCAGTGTCAGCGACCCCGCCTTGTCCGTCGCGCGCTTCGCCAGCCCGACGCGCTCGAGCGCCTCGAAGGCGCGCGCGGCGGCGGCGGGAAGCCTCCGCTCGTGCATGAAGGCGCCGACCATGCCGTTCTCCAGCACGCTCATCGAGGTCAGCGTCTGCGAAATTTGGAAGGTCCGGCCGAAGCCGAGCCGCGCCCTCTCGTTGGACCGCGTCCGCCCGATGTCGCGTCCTTCGAAGCGCACGGTTCCGGCGGAGGGCGGCAACTGCCCGGTCAGCAGGTTGAAGAGCGTCGTCTTGCCGGCGCCGTTGGGCCCGATGATGCTAACGATCTCGCCGCGCGCGACCTCAAAGCTGACCTCGTCGACCGCTTTCAGGCCGCCGAAATGACGGGAGACGTTGTCGATCTGAAGGAAAGGCTCGGCGATCATGCGCGCGCCCCCGACACCTTGAGCGCCAGCGCGCGCAGAGCGCCCATGATGCCGTGCCGCAGGAAGAGCGCCGTCAGCATCAGGATGAGGCCCAGAACGACGAGGTTCGCGCCCGGCACGAAGCCGCCGAGTTCCGCGCGCAGATAGCTTTCCAGCGGTACGATCAGCAGCGCCCCGAGCAGCGGACCGTAGATCGTCCCGATGCCGCCGATCAGCGCGACGAGCGCGATCTTCACGCCGATGTCGAAGAGCGAGAACAGCGTCGGCGGGTCGGCGACGCGGACATACATCATGTAGAGCACGCCGCCGATGCCGGTCAGCGCCGCGCTGATCGCCATGCCCGTCAGCTTGGTGCGCAACACGTCGATACCGGCGGCGAGCGCGGCGTCCTCGTTGTCGCGAACCGCCTGGAGCGAGTAGCCGAGCCGGCTGCGCGTCACGGCCGCCATGACCAGCAGGCACACGGCCAGGAAGCCGAGCATCAGCAGGGCATAGGACAGCCGATCGCGGAAGATCATGTTCTGCAGGCCGAGCCGGAACGGGATGGAGAGGCCGCGCGAGCCGCCGGTCAACGTGTCGAAATAAAGCGCGAGCGAGAGCATCACCTCGGTCATCGCCATGGTCGCGATGGCGAAGAACGGCCCCCGCAGCCGAAAGACGGGCCAGGAGATCAGCGCGCCCAGCAGCGCCGCGAGCAGGGCGGCGGGCACGATCGCGAGCCAGGGCGAGAGCTGCAACTTGAGATAGAGGTTCGCGACCGTGAAGGCGCCAACCGCGAAAAAGACGCTATGGCCGAGCGAAAACTGGCCGCCCAGTCCGCCGATGATGTTCCAGGCGGTCGCGAGGCCGGCGAACAGGAAGGCGGTGGCCAGGATGTTCAGGGTGAAGCTGTCGCTAGAGAAGACTGCGATCAAGGCACCCGCGCCGGCGATGACCCCCAGCGTGACCGGCAGTTCGTGCCGCAGCGTCCGCACGCCGACGCGGCCGGGCTTGGCGTCAGGATTGTTCACGGAGACCGACCTCCTCCGCGCCGGCAACGCCGAACAGCCCGGACGGGCGCACGATCAGCACGGCGATGAAGACCATGAAAAGCACGGCGTGCTTCAGCGCCGGATCGAGATAGAAGCCTGCCAGCGCCTCCGTCAGCCCGACGATGAAGCCGCCGAAATAGGCGCCCTTGACGCTGCCGAGGCCGCCCAGCACGACGACGGCAAACGCCGGCATGATGAAGTTCATGCCGATCTGCGGCGACATCGAATAGAGTGGTGAGAGCAGACAGCCGGCGAGGCCCGCGAGCGCGGCGCCGACGCCGAAGGTCACCATGTACATCCGCTCGACAGGGATGCCCATGAGCCGCGCCGCCTTGCGGTCCTGAGCGACGGCGCGGATTGCCTTGCCCGGCACGGTGGCACGCAGCCACCAGCCGAGGCCACCCGCCACCACGGTCGCGGCCACGAGGACGACGATCCGCGCGAGCGGCATCTGAACGGGGCCGATCGCGACCGTGGTCTGCGAGAGCGCCGAGGCCACGCTGAAGCTGATGCCGCGCGTCAGCGCCAGAACGCTGTTCTCCAGAACCATCAAGAGGCCGAAGGTGGCGAAGACCTGCATCATCGGCTCGCCCTGGAGCGGCCGCAGGAGAAGGAAATAGACTACGCAGCCGAGCAGGAAGAGCGCGGGCACGACGATGACAGGTGCCAGATAGGGATCGAGGTTCAATGCCGCCTGCGCGGCGAAGGCGCCGTACATCCCCAGCATCACGAATTCGCCCTGGGCGAAGTTCACGACGCGGATGACGCCGAAGATCAGGTTCAGGCCGACGCTGACGAGCGCATAGATGCCGCCGAGCAAAAGCCCGATCGCCAGGATGTTCAGGAATTCCGCCATGGGCCGCTCCGGTCGAGGGGCGAAAGGGGCCGGCCAGCGGCCCCTCTGGTCTCGCAAGCGCGTCAGGCGCGAGGCAGGTTGACGACGGTGACGCCCTCGGCCGCGGCCTCCGTCGGGAAGACCGCCTTGACGCGCCCGCTTTGCCACTGCGCGACCACAGGCAGCGCCCGGGTGTTCTGCATCTTCGCGTCGAACTTGGCGCCGTAGCCCGTCTCGTAGGTGCCGAGCGGCTTGTCCATGGCGGCGGCCGCCTTCACGACTTTCTCATAGTCGACGTCGCCGGCGGCCTTCACGGCCTCGAACAGCATCTTCATGCCGACGAAGGCGTTCATGCCCTGGGGCGCGATCGGATCGCGGCCGAGTTTGTCGCGGTAGACCTTGAGGAAGGCACCGGCGCCCGGGCCGTATTTCTCGCTGATGTCGGGCCGGGGGTAGGACACGACGAAGATGCCTTCGAGATACTCCTTGCCGAGCGCTTCCAGCGTCTCCGTGGTGTCGCCGACCCCGCACAGCATGATGGCGGCCGGCTTGAAGCCCTGGTCGCGCGCGGCGCGCAGCAGAAGGTTGGTGTCGACGACATACGCCGTGCTGATCCATATGTCGGGCGCCGCGTTCTTGGCGCGCAGGATCGAGTCGGTGACGTCGATCGCGCGAGCGCTGTGAGCGCCGACGCCGAAGCTGACGCCGGCCGCCTTGAGCAGGCGCTGCTGCTCGGTCGCGATCGAGGTCCCGTAAGCGGAATCCTCGTGCTCGACCCAGACCTTGAGGTCCTTCGGCTGCTTACCGAGCTTGGTCGCGACGATCTTCAGCGCGCCGTCCACCGCCCGCGAGGCGAACTCGTTGCTGCTCGGGCCGGAGCGGACGAAGTTGGGCAGGCCGCGATCGGTGAGGTCGCGCGCCAGCGCGTTCGTTTCCCAGTATAGCTTGCTGTAGTTCAGCGCGCTTTCGCTGGCTGCGTTGGAGATCGCGGTGACATAGGTGCCGGCGAAGATGTCGACCTTGTCGCGGCCGACGAACTGCTCGATGGCGGCGATGCCCTCCTGCGCGGAGGTCGCGTTGCCGCGAACGATCTGGAGCTGGCGCCCGAGCACGCCGCCCTGCCCGTTGACCCATTCGGCGGCGAGCTCGTAACAGCGCGTGACCTCGTCGCCATATTGCGCCATCGCGCCGGAATAGGGATTGATCGCGCCGATCTTGATCGCGCCGCCCTGCGCGAACGAGGAGCGCGTGCCCGCGAGCAGGGTCGCGCCGGCGGCGAATCCTCCGAATTGACGTCTCGTCAGCATCTTCTTGTCCTCCCGTTGGCTTGTTCTTGTTTGCGCCTTGGTTCAGCAGGCCTGGCGCCGGTCCGGTCTCATCTCGCTTCGTCGCGCCCGGCTTCTCTCCGGGTCGAGGGTGAAGACGGGCCGGCCGTCGATGCTGCGGGTCGACGCGACGGCGACGCCGTAGACGGTCTCGGCCGTCTCCCTGTCGATCAGCCCCGCGTTGAGATCGGCCTCGACGGCGTCGATGTCGCGCTCGATCGGCGCGCCGAAGCCGCCGCCGCCCGGTGATCCGAGATGGAAGCAATCGCCGGCAGCGAAGGGGATCTTCTCGGCCTTGCTGCGCATCGGGGGGACCCAGGCGCGGCCCCCGGTCGTCAGTTCGACGCGGTTGGCCACCGCCGGGCCGCCGCCCTGCACGCCAAACGGCGCATGATCGACACGGTCGCCGAGGATCGAGACCACGGTGTCGGTCAGCGTCTCGATGGCGTAGTCGGAGCCGCATCCGCCGCGATGGAGACCCGCGCCGCCCGAGCCCTCTCGGATGGCGTAGTGACGGAAGCGCACCGGATAGCGGTGCTCCGACATCTCGACGGACATGAATTTGGCCATCGAGCCCGGCGGCGTGCCGTTGACCAGGCCATCGGATTGCCGGCTCGCGCCGTAGCCGCCCGGGTAGGGATATACAGCGACGAAGTATTTGCCGGTCTCGGGATGGCGGCCCGACACGGTGGCGACCCCCGTGGTTCCGAACGGGGCGGCCGGCGTCTGATCGGGGATCGCTTGCGCGAGCGCGCCGAAGACGACGTCGACGATGCGCTGCGTCACGTCGGTCGTGCCGCCCACGGCGGACGGGTATTCGGCATTAAGGATGCATTTGCGCGGGATGACGAAGCGCGTCGGGCGGAAGGCGCCGCCATTGACGGGCACCTCAGGGAAGATGTGCTTCAGCGCCACGAAGCAGAGCGAGCGCGTGGTGGCGTCGGAGATGTTCATCGGACCGACGGCGGCGGCCGAGGTTCCCGTGAAGTCGAAGACCAGATCCGAGCCCTCGACGGTGATCGCCAGCGATACGGTGAGCCGCTCGTCGACGACGCCGTCATTGTCGAACCAATCGGTGACGGCATAGGTGCCGTCCGGGATCTCGGCGATGTAGGAGCGCATCTCGGCTTCCGAGCGGCGCATCATCTCGTCGATGCAGGCCTGCAGCGTGTCCACCCCGTAGCGCGCGACGAGGTCGTCCAATCCGCGCCGCCCGAGCGCGAAGACGTTGGTCATGGCGGCGAGATCGCCCAGCAGCTGCTGCGGCAGGCGCACATTCGCGGTGATCATCGCGACCACGGCCTCGTTGCGCCGGCCCTCCTCATACAGCCGCAGCGGCGGGATGATGATGCCTTCCTGATGAATCTCGCGCGCCGTCGGCGCCCAGCCGCCCGGCACGCTGCCGCCCATGTCCATCCAGTGGCCGGTGTTGGCGAAGAGCGCGAAGAGCTTGCCGTCGACGAAATGTGGGGAGACCAGGATGACGTCGTTGAGATGCGTGCCGCTGAGATAGGGATCGTTGGTGATCCAGATGTCGCCCGGCCGGAATCCGCCGGCCGCCTCGGCGATCGGGATCAGGCGCTGGACGGTGAACTGCATGTTCGCCAGGAACATCGGCAGGCCGTAGCCGCCCTGCGCGATCGTCTCGCCGCTCGCCGGGTCGTAGAGCCCGTGGGCGCAGTCGTTCGTCTCGGAGATGATCGGGGAGAGCGCCGCGCGGATGAGATGCAGGTCCATCTCGTCGGCGATCTGTTCGAGGGCGCCGCGAACGACGGCGAGCGTCACCGGATCCATTCAGGCCACCTCGATCAGGATGTTGCCGAAGGCATCGACCCGCGCGCGCATGCCCGGCTCGACCACGCTGGTGGTGTCGGCCTGCTCGATGATCGCGGGACCGTGGAAATGCATGCCGGGCGCGAGGTCCCGGCGATCGTAGATCGGCGTCGTCAGCCATCCGCCGAAATAGACCGGCCGGCTCGCGCGCGACGGCGCGGGCTGCGCCTCGACCGGGGCAGGCCGGCTCTCAGGCTTGGCCCGGACGCCCTGCACCGAGGTCTTCAGGCTGACGAGCACGACGGGGATGTCGCCCAGCGTGTTGCCGTATTCGCGCCGGTAGACCTCCTCGAAGGCCTCGACCAGGCGCGCGTGATCCCAGTCCGGATCGACGACGGCACGCAGGGTGTGGATCTGGCCGAGATAGGACATCTCGGCGGCGTGGCCGACGACGACGCTTTCGAGCGGCGTGCCGCTGGCCGAAAGGCGCGCCTCGCCATCCGCGCGCTGCCGGGTCAGCACCTCTCCGGCGAAGCCTTCGGCGACCTCGGACAGGGGTTGCTCGACGGTCTGGGAGAGGTCGTAGCGCAGATCGGCGACGGCGCAGCCGAGCGCGCAGAGCACGCCGGGATGCGGCGGCAGCAGCATCGTGCGGATGCCGACCTCGCGCATGATCGCGGCGCCATGCAAAGGTCCTGCGCCGCCGAAGGCGACGAGTGCGAAGATGCGCGGGTCATGACCCTGCTCGACGCTGAGCAGCCGTGTCCGCCGGGCCATGACGTGGTTGACGATGGTGAGGATCGCCTCCGCCGTCTCCTCGATACCGAGACCGAGAGGAGCACCCAGCGCCGCCATCGCCGCCCGCGCGCCGTCGATGTCGAGCCGGGCGAGATGCTTCATGCCGATCGGCTGGTCGGCGTTGATGCGGCCCAGAACGGCGTTCGCGTCGGTCACGGTGGGCTCCGTGCCGCCCCGTCCGAAACAGACGGGGCCCGGCACCGCGCCGGCGCTGCGCGGGCCGACCTGGAGGATCCCGCCACGGTCGACATGGGCGATCGACCCGCCGCCGGCACCGATCGTGTGCACGTCGATCATCGGCAGGCGCAAGGGCACGCGGAAATCGAGCTCGGTCGTCTCCGCGATGCGCAGCAAGCCGTTGACCACCACCGCGACGTCGTAGCTCGTGCCGCCCATGTCGCCGGTGATGACGTGGGTGAAGCCCGCCTCTGCCGCGAGCTTCGCCGCCGCCATCACGCCGGCGGCCGGGCCGGAGCGGACGATGTTGGCGGCGCGCTCGTGCAATTGCCCGAGCGGAATCAGCCCGCCATTCGATTGCATCACGAGAGTCTGGCGGTCGAAGCCGAGATCCCGGAGCTTGCCGTCGAGATTGCGGGCATAGCGCGAGACCAGCGGCTGGAGGTAGCCCTGGACGGCGGCGGTGCTGGTCCGCTCGAACTCGTAGTACTCGCGCACGACGTCGCTGGAGATGACGATCTCCCAATCCGGATTGGCGGCTTTCAGGATTTCGCGCGCCTGCCGTTCGTGAGCCGGATTGGCATAGGCGTGGAGGAAGGAGACGATGACGGCATCGACATCCTCCTGCGCCAGCGCGGCCGCAAGGCGGGCAAACCCGGCCTCGTCCAGCGGCGTCAGCACCGTGCCGCGGTGGTCCAGACGTTCGGCCACCTCCCAGCGCATGGCGCGCGGGATCAGCGGCTGCTGCACGCCCGTCAGCCCATACATGCGCTGGCGATCGCGCCGCCCCAGCTCGAGGATGTCCCGGAAGCCGGCCGTGGTGATCAGGGCGCAGCGCGCCCCGCGTCGCTCGATCACGGCGTTCGTGGCGATGGTCGTGCCGTGCAGGATGACGTCGAGCGAGGCGGGCGCGACATCCGCCGCCTTGAGCGCGTCAATCAGTCCGCGGCTCGGATCGTCCGGCGTCGAGGGCACCTTGAGCACGGCGTCCACGCCGAGTCCGTCCGCCGAATAGAACAGGTCGGTGAAGGTGCCGCCGACGTCGATCCCGACAATCCCGCCCATCTTCAGAGCTCCGCCTTCGCAGGGTGTCGCGGCACGGAGGTGCCGGCCGCGTCGCCGTCATGCCGGCCGAGGCGCTCGCGCAGCACGGCCTGCGTGTCGGCACCGAGCGCGCGGCTCGGCTCCAGCGTCCGTCGCGGGACCCCGGCATAGCGGAGCGGCGAATGCTGTACGACGATGCGGCCGAGCTCGGGATGGTCCTGCCATTGCAGCGAACCGCGGGCATGCATGTTCGGATCGTTCACGACCTCTTCGAGATCGCGGACTGGCGCACAGGGCACCTTGTTCGCCATCAGGGCCTGGAAGGCCTCCTCCTTGGTGCGATGGCTCGTCCAGTCGGAGACCAGCGCGTCGACCTCGTCCATCACGGCCACGCGCTGCTTGAGGCCGGCGAAGCGCGGATCCTCGGCGAGCTCGGGCCGGCCCATGGTATGGACCAGCGTGCGCCAATGGGCGTTGCCGACGCAGATGATCGCGATCCAGCCGTCGCTCGTCGGGTAGACGTTGTAGGGAGACTCGGCGAGCCCGCCATGGCGGTTTCCGGTGCGCGGCGGCGGCGGGTTCTCCGCCTCGCGCTGTCCCCAATGCATGCCGAGGCTGGAGCTCAGCGCCGGATAGACCGCATCCTGCATCGCGACTTCGAGTCGCCGCGCCACGCCGGTGCGCTCGCGTTCGAACAAGGCGGTCGCGATCGCGCCGTAGAGATGCACGCCAGCGAAGAAGTCGCAGAGCGCAGGGCCGGCCTTGACCGGCGGGCGGTCGGGATAGCCGGTCGTGCTCATCACGCCTGCCATCGCCTGGACGGTGAGGTCCATCGCCGGGTAGCTTCGATAGGGGCCGTCGCTGCCGAAGCCGGAGCTGGAGGCGTAGATCAGCCGGGGATTCAGCGCCTGGAGCGCATCGGCGCCCAGTTCGAGCCGGTCCATGGTGCCAGGTGCGTAGTTCTCGACCAGCACGTCGGCGTCGGCGACCAGATCGCGCAGCGTCTGCTTGCCCTCGGCGCTCTTGAGGTCGAGCACCATGCATTGCTTGCAGCCGTTGAGCATGGCGAAGGGCAGGGCGGCACCGCCGACGACGCCGCGCCGGCGCAAGGGCTCGCCGCCCGGCGGCTCGATCTTGATCACGGTCGCGCCGGCTGCCGCCATCAGGAAGGTCGCGTAGGGGCCGTTGTAGATCTGGCTGAGGTCGATCACGACGACACCGTCGAGCGGCTGGCGCGTCGGGTCGGGGCTCTGTGAGGGCGTCGTCACGAGGCGCGCCCCATCCTGGCTTCGCGGCGGAAGGCCGACCAGCGGTGAACCGGCCACATGTCCTGATCCTCGCCATGGCCGCGCTTGCCGTTGATCGTCCATTCGATCAGCCCGTTGCTGTCGATGAAGCTGTGGCGGTTGATGATGATGCCGCTCAGTCGCTCGCCGACGGCATCGAGATCGCGACCGAACTCGTCCTTGCCTTCGATGGTGATGCGGGTGACCCAGCCCCGCTCCGGATCGCGCTCGACGATGCGGCGGCCCGAGACGAGATCGCCGATTTTGCCGTCCCGGATCATGAAGCCGTAGGCGATCGGGTCCGTCTCGTCGTTCCACTTGGTCACGGCGAGGAAGCCGTCATCGGGTGAGGCGATGCCGGTGACGTAGGCGCTCTTTCCGGGGCGGTGTTCGGGACGTGGGCCCCAACTGCGGTCGCGGATCGCGTAGCAATCGATCGGGATCGTCTCGCCATGGAGGACGATCTGCCCGGTGACGTGGCCGAACTGGTCGAAATGGTTGAGGTTCTTGAAAGAAGAATCGCCCTTGCGGAGCGGTCGCGCCGGCATCACCGCATCGAAGGTCAGATCGACGGTCAGCCGATCCTCGTCCAAGAATCCGAGCTTGTAGCGCTTCAGGGGCTCGAGCGCCTTGATGCTGACGCCGGTCGGCAGCGCGATGTCGGTCAGATCCTGGTCGCGCGGCAGGCGCAGAGCGGTGTAATTCGCCGAATACGGCACCTCCCACGGCACGGCGGCCGTGTCGTCCCAGATCCAGCAGCCGCCGGCGATCGTGCCGATGTTCGGCCGTGCCATGCTGTAGAGCCAGCCGCCGAGCTTGCGCTCCGGCGCGCAGAAGGCGAACCAGGCCGTCTCCGTCTCCCACCAGCGGTCGCTCATCTGGTCGAAATGGAAGCGGTCGTCCCTCGCGGTGAAGGGGGTGTCCGTCGCGGTTTCGAGCGTGGCGGTATCAGACATGATTCATCTCGGTCAGAGGCGGGAAATCGCGCCCGGCGAGCCCGCCGGACGCGGATGCGGCGAGCTCCGCGTCGCGCGCGACGCTGCCGGCGAAGAATTGCAGGGCCGCGGTGAACGGAATGTCGCCCGCCTGCAGCCTGTCGGCGAGCGCGGCCATGCCTTCGGGAACCGTCGACGGCCGCGCGCTCAGCATCCCCGTCAGGGCTTCGAGCTCCGCTGCCGCGACGAGGGGGCCGATGCGGTCGCATTCGCGCAGGTATTTGACGACCTTCGCCATGTTCTTGGCAGCCGCGACGACGCCGGCATCGTCACTGGCTTCCGCGATGTCGTGGCGCAGCTCGTGAAGCACGAAGTCGAACAGCGCGCTGCGCTCCGTCTCCGGCGCGTCCATCCGCGCAGGCGGCGCCAGTGTGGTCGCGGTCGCTTCCGCCAGCGCCGTGACGAGCAGGCGGCGGTTCAGCGCGCGTGAGACGATCGAGTTGCCCGGCAGGCCGGTGACGTTGCGATGCCGGATGATGACGACGCGCGTCGAGACGAAGACGCGGTGATAGCGGATGCGGTCGAGATCGACCGGGGTCCCCATCGCCTCGCCGTATTCGCGCAGGCGCGCCGGAAAATCGGGGACCGGTTCCATCACGCAGCGCATCGAGAACCAGGCGAGGTCTTCCATAGGATCGCCCGGATGAGCGAGCTCCCAGTCGAGCAGGGCGGTGAGATGCCCCTCGTCGAAGAGGAAGTTGCCCGGCCCGGCATCGCCGTGGACGAGGACGGGAGGCGCGGTCGTCGCGGGGACGTTGTCGTCGAGCCAGTCGAGCGCGAAGGCGATCAGCGGGTCCAGGCGCCTCGTCTCGGCATACATGGCGCGCCAGATCGCCAACTCTTGGCGCACGCAATCGGCGAGGGTCGCGCGGGGGTCGAAACCCGCCATGTCGAGCCGCGCGACCGGCGTCCTGTGCAGCGTCGCCAGGGCTTGGACGAACTCGCGGGCGATAGTGGTGCGGGCTGCGTCGTCGGCGATGCGGCGATAATCGGCGCGCCCCGGCGCGCGCTCGGTCAGAATGGCCTGGCTCTCGGGATGCACCGCGATCAGCTTGGGCGCCGGCACCGGGCTGGAGGCTAGCGCGCGATAGAACTGCGCCTCTCGCCACACGGTATAAGGCTCGGCGGAAGGCGGGCGCGGCGGCTGATAGCGAAGATAGAGTTCAGCGGGCGGTTCCGAGGCCGAGGCGACGTCGACGGCCCAGGAGCGGCAGCGGTTGCCGCCGCTGATCTGCGTCCAGGACGTGATCGCCCCGCCCGTCTGCGCTTCTATCCAGGCCCGCAGCTCATCCGGCGTCGCCGGACGGTCGGTCGGATTTTGAAGCGCTGTGACGGGCCGCTGGTCCGGCTGTCTGTCCACCCTGTCCCATCCTCGTGCTCGTTGCCGGCACGATAAGAGGCTCGACAACACCGTGCAACTAAATTATTAGACCAAAAAAAAGAACGATGAATTAGAGGCGGCGGAGCAGCGGATGGCCGGGCTTTATTTCGACGATCTCACGGTGGGGCAGGTGTTCAGGCACGAGATCCGCCGGACGATCACCGAGGCGGACAATGTCTGGTTCAGCGCCGTCACGCACAATCCGGCCTATCTGCATCTCGACGAAGAATATTGCCGCAACGAAACGGAGTTCGGCCAGCGCCTGGTCAACAGCGCCTTTACGCTGGGGCTGATGGTCGGCATCTCGGTCGGCGATACGACGCTCGGCACGGCGGTCGCCAATCTCGGCTGGGACGAGGTCCGTTTCCCAAAGCCGCTCTTCCACGGCGATACGATCAGGGTCGAGACCGAGGTCGTGGAGCTGCGTGAGAGCCGCTCGCGGCCGGAGGCCGGCATCGTCGTCTTCCTCCACCGTGCCTTCAACCAGCGCGGCGAGCTCGTCGCCCATTGCAAGCGCTCGGGCCTGCAGCGGCGGAGGCCTGCGGCATGAGCCTGCGCTCCTTCCTGTTCGTGCCGGGCGACAGCGAGAAAAAGCTGTCGAAGAGCGCCGGCTCCGGTGCCGATGCGCTGATCCTCGATCTCGAGGATTCGGTCGCGCCGTCGCGGAAGGCCCTGGCGCGCGACATGGTGCGCGACTATCTCGCGGCCCCGCGCGCGGGCACGGCCGAACTCTGGGTGCGGATGAACCCGCTCGCCGAGGGCGGGCTCGACGATTTGGTGGGGGTGGTGCGGGCGGCTCCGGACGGCATCGTCGTGCCGAAGGTCGACGGGCCGGGCGACCTAGTTCGGATCGGTCATTTTCTCGACGCGCTGGAAAAGCGCGACGGCATCGGCCGCCCGATCCGCCTCTTGCCCGTGGCGACCGAGACGCCGCGAGCGCCCTTCGGCCTGGCGCATTATCACGATGCGGCATTCCCCAGGCTCTACGGCCTGACCTGGGGCGCGGAGGATCTCAGCACGGCGGTCGGCGCCAGCACCAATCGGGATCCGCAAGGCCTCTGGGCCTTCACCTACCGCATGGTGCGCTCGCAGTGCCTGCTTGCCGCCAAAGCCTGCGGCGTCGCCGCGATCGAGACGTTGTATGCCGATTTTCGTGACGATGCCGGGCTTCGTGCCGACTGTGCCGAGGCCTCGCGAGAGGGCTTCACCGGCCGCATCGCCATTCATCCCGACCAGGTCGCGGGCATCAACGAGGCCTTCTCGCCTTCGCAGGCGGAGATCGCGCACGCTCAGCGCGTCGTCGACGCGTTCTCCGCCAATCCCGGCGTCGGGGTTGTCGGTCTTGACGGCAAGATGCTCGACATCCCTCATCTCAAGCAGGCCGAGCAGGTTCTGGCACGCAAAGCGGCCATCGCGGCACGGGCCGGGGCCGGCGCGTGACGGTCACGGCTGCGCTAGCACGATCCACGGTCGCGGCGCGCAGCGTCGGCACGCCGGCTGCGCTCGTCGCGCGGATCTCTGCCGGCGAGCGCATCTTCCTTCCCGGCTCGGGGGCCGAAGTGCCGGAGCTGACGGCGGCCCTGTTTTCCGGCCACGCACCGCCGCTCGACATCACCGCCAGCTTCGTTCCCGGCATCAATGCCGTGCCGATCGAGGCCTTGCCAGAGGGGGCGCGCTACACGAGCTGCTTCGCCCAGCCTTCGCCGCCGGGCGCGCAGGCGAACGGCCGGTTTCGCCATCTTCCGGTCTCGTATGGCGGCTTTGCGTCTCATCTGTCGCGTCAGTCGTTCGACGTCGCCATTGTTCACGTCTCGCCGCCGGATGCGGCGGGACTTTGCTCCTTCGGCATCGCCGTCGAATTCATGCCGATCGTGTTGAAGAACTGCCGCCGCGTCTTCGCTGTCATCAACCCTCGAATGCCCCGCATTCCCGGCGCCGAGACCTTCGATATCGCGAGGGCCAATCTCATTGCCGAGACCGACGAGCCCTTATGCGAGTACGATGTCGGCGCCCCGAGCGCGCAGGCCTCCCGGATCGCCGAACACGTCGCCGCCTTCGTCGAGGACGGCACGACGCTTCAGGTCGGCCTCGGCAAGACGCCCGACGCGCTGATGCGCATCGTGTCCGACCGCCGCCGTCTGCGGCTGCATTCCGGCATGCTCTCCGACGCCGCGCGGCTCCTTGCCGAATGCGGCAGCCTCGACGCGCAATGGCCGCATATGAGCTGCGTCCATGTCGGGACGGCCGCACATTACGCCTGGCTGTCAGGACGCGACGACTTCCAGATCCGGGGATGCGACCAGACTCATTCGCCCGCCGTGCTGGCCGGCCTGCCGCGCCTGGTCGCGGTGAATTCCGCGCTCGGCGTCGATCTCTTCGGCCAGGCCAATCTCGAAATGCTGGGCGGGCGCATGCTGAGCGGCGTCGGCGGTGCCGCCGATTTCGCCCAGGCTGCGAGCCTGGCGCCGGACGGGGTCAGCATCATCGCTCTGCCGTCGACGGCCGGCCGCGGCGGCGCCTCGCGGATCATCGCGAAGCTCGACGGCATCTGTTCGCTGCCGCGCCACGCCGTCGATGTCGTGGTGACGGAGCACGGCGCGGCCGACCTGCGCGGCGCCACCGTGATGGAACGGGCCGAACGCATCATCGCGATCGCCGACCCCGCGCACAGGACTTCGCTTCAGGACGCCTGGAACGAGATCGCGGCCCGCTTTTGACGCTGCGACGGACGAGAGGACAGGGACATGAAACGCGCCGAGAAGGTCATCATCAGTTGCGCCATCACGGGGTCGATCCACACCCCCAGCATGTCGCCCCATCTGCCGGTGACGCCGGAGCAGATCGCTGAGGGCGCGATCGGCGCCGCCAAGGCCGGCGCCGCCATCCTTCACCTTCACGCCCGCGATCCGCAGACGGGCAAGCCGACGCAGAACCCCGAGATGTTCAAGCGCTTCCTGCCGGTGATCAAGCAGGGCTGCGACGGCATCGTCAACATCACCACCGGCGGCGGGCTCGGCATGACGCTGGACGAGCGGCTGGCCGCCGCGAAATGGGCGAGCCCCGAGATCGCCTCGATGAACATGGGCTCCTTCAACTTCAACATTTCGGGCGCGAGCGGGCGCATCCCGTCGTTCAAGAACGACTGGGAGCAGCCCTATCTGGAGATGACGAAGGACTTCATCCTCTCCAACACCTTCACGCAGATCGAGCGCGGCATGACGGAGCTCGGCGCGCTCGGCACGCGCTTCGAGTTCGAGTGCTATGATGTCGGCCATCTCTACAACCTCGCCCATTTCGCCGAGCGTGGGCTGGTGAAGCCGCCCTTCTTCGTCCAGGCGATCTTCGGCATCCTCGGCGGCATCGGGCCCGAACCCGAGAACCTGATGCACATGAAGGCGACGGCCGATCGGCTGTTCGGCAACGACTATTACCTCTCGATCCTGGCGGCCGGGCGCCATCAGCTGCCCTTCGTCACGATGGGTGCGATCCTGGGCGGGAATGTCCGCGTCGGGCTCGAGGACAACCTCTATCTCGGCAAGGGCGAGCTCGCCCCCTCCAACGCCGACCAGGTCGCCAAGATTCGACGCATCCTCGAGGAGCTGTCGCTCCAGATCGCCACCCCCGACGACGCCCGCCGCATGCTCGGCACCAAGGGCGCGGCGCATGTCGGCTTTTGAGGAGCGCACGATGCCGACCGAGATCCCGGCCTATTCCTCCCCGAGCCGCAACCGGCAGGTCCTGCTGACGACGCGGCCCGCCGGCGTGCCGCAGGCCAGCGACTTCACGCTCGGTTCCTCCGACGTGCCGAAGCCCGGCGAGGGCGAATTCCTCGTCCGCAACATCTATCTCTCGGTCGATCCCGCGCAGCGCGGCTGGGCTTCGTCCGAGGCGAATTACTCGGCGCCGGTGCCGCTCGGGGGGCCGATGCGGGCGCTGGCGGTCGGGGTGGTGACCGAAAGCCGGAACCCCGATTTCGGCGAGGGGCAGTTCCTCTACGGTTGGTTCGGCTGGCAGGACTACGCCGTGGCGACGCCCCAGCAGGTGATCCTGCGCGCGACGCAAGACCTGCCGCTGACCGCCTTCGGCAGCCTGCTCGGCATCAACGGCATCACCGCCTATCTCGCCTTGACCGAACTCGGTCGCCCCAAGGCCGGCGATACGCTCGTCGTCTCGACGGCCGCCGGCTCGGTCGGCAGCTTCGTCGGGCAAATCGGCAAGAGCCTGGGCTGCCGCTGCATCGGGCTGACCGGTGACGATCGCAAGGTCGCGCTCTGCGAGGAGCGCTACGGCTACGACGTCGCGATCAACTACAAGTCGGGTGCCCTCGACGAGGCGCTGGCGGCCGCCGTCTTGGATGGCGTGAACGTCTATTTCGACAACACGGGCGGCATGATCCTCGATACGGTGCTGCGGCGCATGGCGGTCGGCGGCCGGCTCGTCCAATGCGGCACGGCCTCGATCGACTCCTGGAACCCACTGCCCACGGGGCCGCGCAACGAGCGCGAGATCCTGACGCGCCGGCTCGTATGGAGCGGCTTCGTCATCTTCGACCACATGGCGCGCTATGCGAAGGCGGCCGACGAGATGGCGCGCCTGCACCAGGCCGGGACGCTCGGCTTCGACACCGATCTCGCCAAGGGCATCGAGCACGCGCCCGGCGCCATCGCTTCGCTCTATGCCGGCGAAAACCTCGGCAAGAAACTGATCTTCATCGGCTGAGAGACGGCCAGAACGCCATCCCGGAGAGCATCATGGATATCCAGCTCAGCGAAGAGCAAAAGGCGATCGACCAGAGCGTGCGCGAAATCTGCGCCGCCTTCGACGACGATTATTGGACCCGTTGCGAGGAGGAAAGCACCTTCCCGAGCGAGTACTATCAGTTGATGGCGCAGAACGGCTGGCTCGGCATCACCATGCCCGAGGAGGTCGGCGGCGCGGGGCTCGGCGTCACCGAGGCCGCGATCATGATGCATGCCGCCACGTCCAGCGGCGGCGGCTACTCGGCGGCGTCCGCCATCCACATCAACCTCTTCGGCCCGCACTCGATCGTCGTTCACGGCTCGCCCGAGCAGAAGCAGCGCTGGCTGGTGCCGCTGGTCAAGGGCGAACAGAAGGCCTGCTTCGGCGTGACCGAGCCCGATGCGGGCCTCGATACGACCAGCATCAAGACCGTCGCGACGAAGACGCAAGGCGGCTACGTCGTCCATGGGCGCAAGATGTGGACCTCGACGGGGCAGATCGCCGACAAGATCCTGCTCCTGACCCGCACCACCGCCAAGGAGGACAGCCGCAAGCCGACGCAGGGCATGACGCTGTTCTACACCGATCTCGACCGCAGGAAATGCGAGGTGCGCCGCATCCACAAAATGGGCCGCAACGCGGTGGATTCGAACGCCGTCTTCATCGACGGGCTGTTCATCCCGGAGGAGGACCGGATCGGCGAGGAGGGCAGGGGCTTCGAATACCTGCTCGACAGCCTCAACCCGGAGCGCATCCTCGTCGGGATCGAGGCCGTGGGCCTCGGCCGCGACGCGCTCAGCCGGGCTGCGCAATACGCCAAGGACCGCGTCGTCTTCGGCCGCCCGATCGGAAAGAACCAGGGCATCCAGCATCCGCTCGCGGAAGCCTGGACCTATCTGGAATCCGCCTATTGGATGCTGATGCGGGCGGCATGGCTTTACGACAACGGCCAGCCCTGCGGGGCCGAGGCCAATGCCGGCAAATTTCTGGGCGCCCGCGCTGCTTTCGATGCCGCGACGAAGTCGGTGATGACCCATGGCGGCATGGGCTATGCCCGCGAATATCAGGTCGAGCGGCTGTTCCGGGAATCGATCCTGCCGCGGATCGCGCCCGTGACGGAGCAACTGATCCTGTCCTTCATCGCGGAGCGGGTTCTCGGCCTGCCGAAATCCTATTGAGCGCCCGACGGCCAGGCGCCGCGGCCCGGTTCATGCGTCGCTGCCCGGTTCAGGCGGCGGCGTCGGCGCCCATGTATCCCATGCGCAGGGTCTCGCGCGCGTCGGGATCGGCGGCGAGGCCTCGATGGCGGATCTCGCCGCGGTCGATGACCGCGAAGCGATCGACATATTGCAGGGCCTTCACGGCGAGCTGTTCGAAGACCACGATCGTCACCCCGGAGGCGCGCAAGGCCGCCAGCGTCTCGTAGACCTTGTCGATCAGGATCGGCGCGAGCCCGAGCGAGGGTTCGTCGATCAGCACCAGTCGCGGCTTCGCCATCAAAGCCCGGCCGATCGCGACCATCTGCTGCTCCCCGCCGCTCAGCGTCGCGACGGCGCGATCCTTCCCCTGCCTGACAGCCTCCGGCATCAGGGCGTAGGCCTCGGCGAGGCGGCGCGCCGTCTCGGCCCGCCCCGCGCCTGAACCGAAAGCGCCGAGCACCAGATTTTCCTGAACCGAAAGCTGGCCGAAGAGCCGGCGGCCTTCGGGGATCAGCGCGACGCCCGCCTCGACCAGGCCGCGGCGTCCGGCACGCGCCGTGACATCGGCCCCGTCGAGCATCAAACGTCCGCCAGTAGGGGACATTGCGCCGGCCAACAGGAGTGCGAGGGTCGATTTTCCGGCGCCGTTGGGGCCGACGACGGCCAGGAACGTGCCCGCCGGCACCGCAAGGTCGATGCCGTGCAGCGCCAGCACCCCCTCGTAGCGATGTTCGATGCGCTGTGCCTCGATCAGAGGCGAAGGCGATGGTTCGCTCATGCGGCGGCACTCCGGGACGGCGCGCCGTCCGCACCGAAATAGGCGCGGTGCACGTCCGGGTCGTTGCGGATCTGCTCGGGCGGACCCTCCGCCAGGACCTTGCCGAATTCGAGCACGACGATGCGGTCCGCGACCTGGAGGACCTCCTGCACCGCGTGATCGATGATCAGGATGGTGACGCCCGCGCCGCGCATGCCGCGCAAGATGGCGCGGATGGCGGAGCGCTCCCGCTCGTCGAGGCCGGAGAACGGCTCGTCCATCGCAACCAGCGATGGCGCGAGCGCCAGGGCGCGGCCAATATCGGCAACCTTCTGGACACCGAAGGGGAGGGCGGGGGGATAGCTCTCCGCATAGGCGGACAGGCCGAGCGCCGCCACGATCGTCGCGGCGATGGCGTCTGGCGAACGGTCCGTCAGCCCGGCCGCGAGGCGCCGTGGCGCGCCGAGCATCGCCGCCGCCGCGATATTCTCGCGCACGGTCAGTTCGGCGAACAGCTCGGCATGCTGGAAGGTCCGGCCCATGCCGAGACCGGCCCGAGCATAGGACGAGCGATGCATGAGGTCGTGCTCGCCGAAGCGGATCCGCTGCGCGCTCGATGCACGGTAGAAGCCCCCGATGACGTTCAGCAGGCTCGTCTTGCCGGCGCCGTTGGGGCCGATCAGCCCCAATGTCGAGCCGGCCGGTGCGGCAAGGGTGATGTCTTGCAGCGCCTTTACGCCGCCGAACCGCAGATCGAGATGCTCGATGGCGAGGCTCTCGGTTGCTGGCGGCAGACAGGCCCGTACCAGGGCCTCGATCGCGCTCGGGTCGATCGGCAAGATGTCCGCCGCGACCGGAGCCTTAACGGAGCGGGGCTTTATCCAACCTGCGAGACTGGGCACGATGCCGCGGCGCATGAACAGGAGGACGACGATCGTCGCGGCGCCGAACACGAAGACCGAGACGTTGGCGATGCCGCGTGCCGCCTCCGGCACCGCGACGATGAAGACGGCGCCCAGCACCGCGCCCAGCAGGCTGCCGGCGCCGCCGATCACGGTCGCGACGATCAACTGTACCGATGCGTCGAGGCTGAAGGCGATCGGATCGAGATAGGAGATCGTGAAGGCGATGCCGACACCGGCGAGAGAGGCGATGGCGGCGCTGAAGGCGAAGGCGGTCGCGTTCTCGACATGCGGGCGCAGGCCCATCGCCGCGGCTGCGATGCGCTGGCTCTTTACCGCAAGCCAGCGACGCCCGATCGGGCCGCGTGCGACGACATCGACCATGACCAGGGCGAGGGTGGCGAGGAGCACCGTCATGACCACGGCGCCGCGCAGGTCCAGCGTCCGGCCGAGCAGGATCGAGCGCGCCTGCAGGACAGCGATGCCCTCGTCGCCGCCGGTCACCGATGTCCAGTGGCCGATGATCTCGGTCGCCGCCATGCAGAGCGCCAGTGTCAGCAGGCCGAAATAAAGCACCGAAAATCGCCCCGCGCTGAAGCCGAGCAGGAAGCCGGCCGCGCCCGCCGCGGCGGCCGCGCAGAGGATCGCTAACTCGACCGGCCAGCTGTACAGAGCGAATTGCGCTGCCATGTAGGCGCCGATCGCCATGAAGGCGGTATGCCCCATCGACCAGATGCCGCAGAGCCCCGCCAAGACGCTCACCGCCATGACGGCGATGGCATAGAAGGCGATGGAAGCGACGACGAACTGGCCGTAGTCGCCGAGAAGGCCCGGCCAGCCGACCAGCAGCGCGAGGAGGAGGCCGGCCGCGACCGTCGCCAGACGCCGAAGAGCGGGGGTCATACGCGCTCCTTCCGGGCGACGCCGAGGAAGCCGGACGGGCGGATGAAGAGCACCGCGACGATGATCCCGAAGACGATGGTGTCGCGGTAGTTGGCCGAAAGGTAGCGGCCGGCGATATTGTCGAGCACCCCGATCGAGAAGGCGCCGAGCGCGGCGCCGAGCATGCTCGTCAGCCCGCCGAGGAAGACGCCGGCAAAGGCGCGAAAGAGCGGCGAAAGGGTTAGGTTGGCGTTGGCCGAACCGTCCGCGGCGAGGAAGAACGCGGCGATGGCGGCCAGCCCGCAGCCGATGAACCAGGCGAGTGCCGCGATGACGGAGGGGCGGATGCCGATGATGCGGGCCGCGAAGTGATCCTCCGCGCTGGCACGCATGGCGATCCCGATGGCCGTGTAGCGGAACAGCCAGGCGATGACCGCCATGGCCAGCAGGGCGATCCCCGCCGCCAGCACCTTGTTGAGGGTCAGCGCGACGCCGAACACGTTGACCATGCCGGCGGCGACGGGTGCCACCACGATCGGGCGCTGGCCCCAGACGACGCCGATGACGGCATGGATCACGAGGCCGAGGCCGATCGTGACGACCAGCGCGCTGAACAAGCTCTTGGGTCCGGAGCCCAGGGGCCGGATCAGGAGGCGCTCGGTCGCCATGCCGCCGAGTCCGGCCAGGACGACCGCGAGCAGGAGCGCGGCCACCGGCGGCAGGCCCGCCGCCATCGCCGAGGTGGTCATGAAGACCGCCAGCGTCGCGGTGTCGCCGATGGCGAAATTGACCGTGTCGGTGGAGCGAAAGATGATGACGATGCCGAGCGCCAGCAGCGCATAGGCCGAGCCGCTGACGAGGCCGGACGCGATCACGGCGGGCAGGTCTCCCATGACGGGCTCCTCCGGTACAGGCGAAACGGGGTCGAAGGCGGGCGGTGCGGTCTCACCACTCGGCGGTGGAATCGACAGGCTCCCCGACCGCCTCCCAGATGCCGGATTTCAGGACGACGCGCTGCAGCGTCGACAGGCCCAGCGGCTTGTCCGGCGCGAAGGTGACCGGCGGCAGGATCCCGGTGTCGTAACCCTTCAGCTTATAGAAGCCTTCGAGGAAACTCGTCCGGTTCAACGGCTCGTCGGCCCGGCGCAGGGCCTCCGCCACGATCTTGGCGAAGCCGAAGCTGAGCAGGGAATCGAAGTCCGGCTTCTGATCCGGCGCATATTTGGCAAGCGCCGCGCGATATTCCCTGAGTGCCGGGTTGTCGAGCGTCGCAGGCACCGTCCATGACACGGATTTGATGCCCTCTACGGCCGGTCCGCCGAGCAGCGGTAGAGATTGCGTGACATTGGGCGAATAGGTGTAGATCGGAACCTGCGAATTCTGCTGGCGCAGTTCCTTGGCCAGCGACGCGACCTCCTGCACCACCGCGATTTGGATGACCGCGTCCGGCGCGCGCCGCAGCACGTCGAGCGCAATCGGCGCGTAATCCTGCGTTCCCCATTTCACCGACAGGGCCTCGACCTTGGCGGACGGGTTTGCCTTCCGGATGGCCGCGACCGCAGCCTCGCCCGGCTTGTGATAGGCGGCAGGATCGGAGTGAATGACGAGAATGGACTTTCGGTCGTCCTTCACGGCCCAACGCCCGACGGTCGCAGCCTGGTTCTCGTAGAGGACCTGAGCGCTCAGCAGCCCCGGACGGGGTGGCGCGAACCATTCCTCGGCGCCGGCATAAGGCGTGACGAAGGGCGTCTTCTCCTGCTGCAGCACATAGGGGAAGGCTGCGGCGGAGGGGCCGGTGCCGAAGGCGACGGCGATCGCCAGAACCTCGTCGCTGCCGATCAGCTTGCGCGCGGCGGCGACGGTGCGCTGGGGATTGAAGGCGTTGTCCTCGACGATGAACTTGATCTTGCGGCCCTTGATGCCGCCCTGCTCGTTGACGAGGTTGAAATAGGCGTCCGCCCCGGCGCGGACCGGCACCCCGTAGATCGAGACAGGTCCGCTCAGCGGCTGCCAGGACCCCAGCCTGACTTCGCTCGCCGAGACGCCAGGGCCCGTCTGCGCGCTGGCTGCGGCTGCGCCGAGCCATGCGGCTGCTGCGACGAGCGCAAGCCCTGCGCCGTTCCTCCTCGTCATGGAGCCCTCCCCGGTGCTCTCTATCGTTATCCTGGACGCTACATCCCTCGACATCCCTCCGCAACTAAATTATTAGACCAAATAAAAGAGCGATGAATTTGTCGATTGAGCGAGATCCTGGGGAGGATGACGATGATGACGCGATCGATTCAGATCGGCCTGCCGGCGCTGGCCTTGGCGTTCGGGTTGCTCGGGAGCGCGGCACGCGCGCAGGACGGGCCGGGCGTCAGCAAGGACGAGATCAGGCTGGGCTCGTGGTCGGCGCTGAAAGGCCCGTTCGCGCTTTACGGTCTGCCGGGCGTGGCGGGGCAGACGGCCTTCTTCGGCCGGCTGAACGAGCAGGGCGGCATCGACGGGCGCAAGGTCACGGTCATCGTCGAGGACCACGCCTATAATCCGCAGCAAGCCGTCGCGGCGGCCCGCAAGCTCGTCGACAGCGACAAGGTTCTGGCGATTCAGGGCTCCTATGCGACAGGCCCGAGCGCGGCGACCTTTCCCTATCTTCAGCAGGCCGGCGTGCCCTATGTCATGCCCTATGGCGGTGCGCTCGACTGGTACGAGCCGGCGCGCGCCCTGATCGTCGGCGCACAGACGCTGCTGGATTACCAGGCGCAGGCGCTCGGGCGCTGGGTCGGCAAGGATGGGCTGAAGAGCGTCATCGTCGTCCACGCCGCGGCGTCGGCCTTCGAGAAGGTCGCACTCAATGTCGAGCCCGGCGCGCGCTCCGCCTCGCCCGACACCAAGGTCGAGCTCATGCCGGTAAAGCTCGGCACGAGCGACTATGCGCCGATCGCGCTGGAGATCGCGCGCAAGGCGCCCGACGGCGTCGTGTTCATCGGCACTATCCAGGAGCTCGTCGCTCTCGCCAAGGAGCTGAAGCAGCAGAAGGTCAAGACGCAGCTCCTGACCTATGGCGGCAATGTCGGCATGGATCTGATCAAGATCGGCGGCGATTCCGTCGAGGGCCTGCGCAGCGTCTCGCTGTCCTATACCGTCGAGTCGGACCGGCCGGCGGTGAAGGAATATCGCGAGGCGCTGGCCAAGTTCGCACCGGGCGAACGGCCGGACTACGGCTCGCTCCTGACCTATGCGCTCGCCAAGGTCACGGCGGAGGCGATCCGCCGCGCCGGGGCGCCGCTGACGCGCGCCTCGCTCGTGAAAGGCTTCGAGCAGCTGAAGGACTACGACACCGGCATCATCGGCAAGGTGACGCTCGGCCCCGACCGCCATCTCGGGACGACCGAAGTGCTGCGCGTCGAGATTAGGAACGGGCGCTGGGAGCCGATCGGCGGCTTCATCGACAGTCTGGGCCCGTGGTGATCCAGGGCGTCGGCCTTGTTCTCGGTCGTGCACTTGGTTGCACGACGCTTGACGGACCTGTCTTCGGAGCTTGCCGGCTTCTGTGTTTCGGCGGGCAAGTTTGACCCCTTGAGGCGGGGGATCGGCGTCCAACTTTGACCCCCCTTGAGCCGGTTTCGGTGAGACTGCCCGTCCTGGTTTCGGATGGGCGGGCGGGGGGATGAAGGGCGTGGATACGATTGCGCGGATCCGGCGCGAGTTTTCGATCCGTGGGAAGACGATCAAGGAGATCGCCCGCGAGCTGCACGTCTCTCGGAACACGGTGCGGAAGGTGCGCGGGCAACCCGCTGCCGCAGCGAAGCCGGCCGTCGCCGCGTTCGACGCTTCGCGTGCTGGTCCCGGACAAGCCCGCGATCGGCGGGAAGGGCGGGGCGGAAGAGCGCCGCCGACGAGCGAGGCGGCGACAGGGGCGCCGCGCCTTTCCCGGTGACGGCAGGCCTGCCCTTCTCCACACGGGAAACGGGTTCATCGCGCCTTTTCGGACCCGATTGAGGTAAGCTCACCGCGCAAAGCGATTCACGGAACCCTCCCCATGGCCAAAAAGACCCCCGAACAGCTCGCCCAGGAATTCGAGGGCCGCAAGGCCAAGGGGCTGGCCAAGGGCGGGGCGGCGTACTGGCCCAACATCATCGCCAATGCCGTGCTGAAGCTCACCGCGGCGCGGGCCGAGATTTCGCCGGAAACGCTGATCGAGATGATCGAGCGCGAGGCGCCGTCGCTGGAGATCACGGTCCGGTCCGGCGCGACGGAGGCGGTCGCGCGGTTGAAGCAGGCCATCGCCAAGGGAGCGTGAGGCGCGGGCTTGAGGCGCGACGGGCGTGAGGCGCGATCTCTTGGGGGCGGTGGCGGATGGATAATCGCGCGGGTGAGATGGATGTCTTCGTCACGGCGGCGGATGCCGGCAGCTTCTCGGCGGCCGGGCGCAAGCTCAACCTCTCGCCCTCGGCCGTCAGCAAGCTGATCAGCCGCGTCGAGGACCGGCTCGGCACGCGGCTTCTGGTGCGCACGACGCGCGCTTTGCAGCTCACGCCGGAGGGCGAGGTCTATCTGGCGCGGGCGCGGCGCATCCTCGCCGAGATCGAGGAGACCGAGAGCGCGCTCTCCAGCGGGGCGCGGGCGGTGCCGCGCGGCCGGCTCAGGGTCAGCGTCTCCGTCGGGTTCGGGGTGATGTATGTCCTGCCGCTGGTGCAGGAATTCCTGACGCTCTATCCCGAGATCGAGCTGGACATCTCGCTGAACGACGAGGTGATCGACCTGGTCGAGGAGCGCGCGGACATCGCGATCCGCGCCGGCATCCTGCGGGATTCCCGGCTCAAGGCGCGCAAGCTGCTGGAGACGCGCCGCATCGTCATCGCCTCGCCCGCCTATCTGGAACGGCACGGCACGCCCCGGACCCCGGACGATCTCGAGCGGTTCAACTGCCTGCGCTTCAATTTCCGCTCGAGCTTCGACGAATGGCTGTTCCGCGATCCGGCGAGCGGCGAGCGCTTCAGCCGCACGGTCGCCGGGAACTTCCTGGCCAATAGCGGCGCCACCCTGCGCAATCTCTGCCTGCGCGGCATGGGGCTGGCGCGGCTCGGCCGGTTCCATGTCGAGCCGGATCTCGCCGCGGGCCGGCTCGTGCCGGTGCTGGAGGCCTATGATGCGGATGACCGCGAGCTGATCCACGCCGTCTTCGCCGGCCACGAGCATATGGCGGGGCGCATCCGCGCCTTCGTCGATTTTCTCGCCGAGCGGATGCGGGAGCCTCAGGCGGTTTCCGGCTCGCCGCCCTTGGCGAGATAGCGCTCGACCGAGACGACGACCTTGTCGTCGAGCGGGCCGATCGCCGCCTCGTCCTTGTCCTTGTAGGGGATCGCCCGCAGGACATGGCGGATGGCGTTGAGCCGCGCCCGCAGCTTGTCGTTGCTGCGCACGACGACCCAGGGCGCGTCTTTCGTCGAGGTGCGGCCGAGCATCTCGTCGAAGGCGCGGGAATAGTCGTCGAAGCGCGGGATCGCCTCGAAGTCGATCGGCGAGAGCTTCCAGCGCTTGAGCGGATCGTGCCAGCGGGCATGCAGGCGCATCATCTGCATCTCGCGGCCGATGGTCAGGAAGAGCTTGACGATGCGGATGCCGCCGCGCGTCAGCATGCCCTCGAAGACGGGGGCCTCGCGCAGGAAGCTCTCGGTCTGCTCCGGCGTGCAGAAGCCCATGACGCGCTCGACCCCGGCGCGGTTGTACCAGGAGCGGTCGAAGAAGACGATCTCGCCGGCCGTCGGCATCTCGGCGGCGTAGCGCTGGAAGTACCACTGCCCCTTCTCGGTGTCCGAGGGCTTGGGCAGGGCGACGATGCGGGCCTGGCGCGGATTGAGATGCTGGGTGAAGCGGGCGATGGTGCCGCCCTTGCCGGCGCCGTCGCGGCCCTCGAAGACGACGACGATGCGCTCGCCATGCTTCTGGGCCCAGCGCGTCAGCTTCTGCAATTCGATCTGCAGCGGCTCCAATTCGCGGTTGTAGCGCTTGCGCTTCATCCGCTTGCCATAGGGATAGTCGCCGCTGTGATAGGCGGCGTCGACGATCGCTTCCGGCAAGGTATCGGCCTCGATGTCGAAGCCCTTGGCCTTGCCGGGCTTGCGGGCCTTGCCGGTACTCTTGGACTTGTCCGGCTTGGGCGGCCGCTTCTCCTTCGGGGTCGATTGCGTCGCCGGCAGCTGGATCAGGTTTTCGATCTCGGCGCCTGAGAATTTCTTCGCCATCGTTTCTGTCTCCTTGCCGGGACGAGCCCGTTTCTTCCCCGGTGGAGCCTAGCCGGCTACCGCGCCGAAGGGAATTGACGCCCTCTGCCGTTCCGCGCAGGAAGAGCCGAGCCGGCAACGGCCGGCAGCTTCGGACGTTCCATGATCGACACCGCCGTTTTCCCCATCGCCGCCGCGCGCGGCTTCGTCGAGGCGCTCGGCACCGCCGTCGTGCTGCTCGACGAGCTCGGCGTCGCGCAGGCGCTGAGCCCGGCGATGCGCGCGCTGATCCCGGGGCTCGAGACCGGCAAGCTCCTGGCGCTGGTGCTGCGCGACCCCGACCTGATCGAGGCGATCGAGGCGGTGGCGCTGGATGGCGGGCGCAAGACGATCGAGCTCGTCGAGCGCGTTCCGGTGGAGCGGACCTTCCGCATCCACATCGCCGCGCTTGCCGGGCGGGCCGAACGCCGTCCGACGCTCCTGACCTTCGAGGATCTGAGCGAGCAGCGCGTCATCGAGCGCATGCGCGTCGATTTCGTCGCCAATGCCAGCCATGAATTGCGCACGCCGCTGGCTTCGCTGCTCGGCTTCGTCGAGACGCTGCAGGGGCCGGCGCGCAACGACGAGAAGGCCCGCGAACGCTTCCTCGGCATCATGCGCGAGCAGGGCCTGCGCATGGCGCGGCTCGTCGACGACCTGCTCTCGCTGTCGCGGATCGAGCAGCGCGCCCATGTCGCGCCAGACGCGCCGGTGGATCTCGCCGGCATCGCGCGCGAGATCGTCGATTCCCTCACGCTGCTGGCGCGCGAGCGCGAGGTCACCCTCAAGCTGAAGGCGCCGTCCGAACCGCTGCAGGTGCCGGGGGACCGGGACGAGTTGCTGCGGCTGATGGAGAACCTGGTCGAGAACGCGATCAAATACGGCAAGCGCGGCGGCGAGGTCGCGATCGCGGTCGAGATCCACGATGGGGAGGCCAGCGTCTGCGTTCGCGACGACGGGCCGGGCATCGCGCCCGAGCATCTTCCGCGCCTGACCGAGCGCTTCTACCGTGTCGATACGGCGGCCAGCCGCGAGGCCGGCGGCACGGGGCTGGGCCTCGCCATCGTCAAGCACATCGTGCTGCGCCATCGCGGCCGGCTGACCATCGAGAGCAAGCCGGGGCAGGGCGCTGCCTTCAAGGCGATCCTGCCCCGCTACGGAACGGGCCGCAGCGCGGCCTGAGCCCTGACAATCCGGAGCGGCCTGAGCCTTTGTGACAGTTTTCATGACGGAATGTCATGTGGCTGTCATACTGAGGGTGTTCTGACGAGGTCGCTGCAAACAGCGACCCAGAGAGGACATCTCAATGCGCAAGATTCTCGTTCTCGCGGCCGTTGCCGCCGGGATCGCCGGTTCCGCCCAGGCTGCCGACATCACCGGCGCCGGCGCGACCTTCCCCTTCCCGATCTATTCGAAATGGGCCGAGGCCTATCAGAAGGAAGCCGGCGTCGGCCTGAACTATCAGTCGATCGGCTCGGGTGGCGGCATCCGCCAGATCAAGGCGAAGACCGTCGCCTTCGGTGCGACCGATGCTCCCCTCAAGGGCGAGGAGCTCTCCAAGGACGGCCTGATCCAGTTCCCGACCGTGATGGGCGGCGTCGTTCCGGCCGTGAACATCGCCGGCATCGAGCCGGGCAAGCTCAAGCTCTCGGGCGAAATCGTCGCCGGGATCTATCTCGGCGAGATCAAGAAGTGGAACGACCCGAAGATCGTCGCGCTCAACGGCGATCTGAAGCTCCCCGATGCCAACATCAACCCGGTCTACCGTTCGGACGGCTCGGGCACGACCTTCGTCTTCACCGACTACCTCTCCAAGGTTTCGGCCGAATGGAAGACCAAGATCGGCAACAACACCGCCGTGCAGTGGCCGGTCGGCATCGGCGGCAAGGGCAATGAGGGCGTTTCCGCTTCGGTGAAGCAGGTCGCGAACTCGATCGGCTATGTCGAGTACGCCTATGCCAAGCAGAACAAGCTCTCCTACGCCCTGGTGAAGAATGCCGACGGCAACTTCCCGATGCCGACGATCGAGGCCTTCCAGGCCGCGGCCGCCAATGCCGACTGGAAAGAGCAGCCGGGCTTCGGCATCTCGCTCAACAACCAGAAGGGCAAGGATGCCTGGCCGATCACCTCGGCGACCTTCATCCTGGTTCATGCCAAGCCGGAAAGCCCGGCCGACGTGCAGGCCGCGCTGAAGTTCTTCGACTGGGCCTACAAGAGCGGCGACAAGCTGGCGAGCGATCTCGACTACGTGCCGCTCCCGGCCAACGTCAAGGACGAGGTCCGCGCCGCCTGGAAGGGCGTGACCGACAACTCCGGCAAGCCGATCTTCTGATCGCAGCCTGACCGACAGGGCGAGGCGGGTTATCCCGCCTTGCCCGACCACGCTCAGCCTTCATCCTGAGGAGCCGCCGGTCGCGGCACCGGAGGCTCCTCAGGATGAGGGCTGAGGCCGATCGAGCCGGACCGGCTCGAGCAGCCTCGGCGACATTATCGGAGCCTCGCGGAATGACCGCCGTAACCGACATGAAAAGCATTCCCCCGGCACCGGTGATCCGGAAGACGCCGAAGGCGACCTTCGATCTCGTCTTCCGCAATGCGAGCTTTCTCGCCGCGCTGCTGGTGCTGGTGCTGCTCGCCGGCATCATGCTCTCGATGATCGTCGGCGGCTGGCCGGCCTTCCGCGAATTCGGCCTCGGCTTCATCACCTCCAGCGTCTGGGATACGCAGAACGAGCAGTACGGCGCCTGGCCGGCGATCGTCGGCACGCTCTCGACGGCGCTGATCGCGCTCGTCATCGGCGTGCCGCTCTCGCTCGGCATCGCCGTGTTCCTGACGCAGCTCGCCCCGCCCTGGTTCAAGCGGCCGGTCGCGACCGCGATCGAGCTGCTCGCCGCCGTGCCTTCGATCATCTACGGCATGTGGGGGCTGTTCGTCTTCGCGCCGCTCTTCGCGGCCTATGTCCAGATCCCGCTCTCGAATATCGTCGAGGGCATCCCGATCGTCGGCACGGTGCTCTATTCGCGCTCGCCCTCGGGCCTCGGCATCTTCACCGCGGGCATCATCCTCGCCTTCATGATCGTGCCCTTCATCGCCTCGATCACCCGCGACATGCTGGAGCAGATCCCCTCGGTGCTGCGCGAGAGCGCCTATGGAATTGGGGCGACCACCTGGGAAGTCGTGCGCCATGTGCTGGTGCCGCAGGCTGGCGTCTCGATCATCGGCGCGATCATGCTCGGGCTCGGCCGTGCGCTCGGCGAGACGATGGCGGTGACCTTCGTGGTCGGCAACGCCAACCGGCTCTCGGCCTCGATCCTCGACCCCGGCTCGACCATCGCCTCGCGCATCGCCAACGAGTTCAACGAGGCGATGGGCCTGCAGCTCAATTCGCTGATCGCGCTGGGCTGCATCCTGTTCTTCGTCACCTTCGTCGTCCTCGTCATCGCGCGGCTGCTGGTCGCCCGGGTCAAGAAATTCTGAGGTCTGGGTCAGATGAGCATGTCCACCTCTTCCGCACCGGCCGCATCGCACATCGCCTGGGGGCGCGTGCGCCAGTCGCGCCGCACCGCCGACCGCGCGATGAAGGTCATCGCCACCGGCTTCACCTTCTGCGCCATCTTCGTGCTGTTCTGGATTCTCGGCATGCTGCTGGTGAAGGGCATCGGCGGGCTCTCGCTCGCGACCTTCACCCATGTCACGCCCGGGCCGGGCTCCGAGGGCGGCGGCCTCGCCAACGCCATCGTCGGCTCGATCGTGCTGACCTTCCTGGGCATTGCGGTGGCGACGCCGATCGGCGTGCTCGCCGGCACCTGGCTGGCGGAATACGGCCGCGGCTCCAAGCTCGCCAACATCATCCGCTTCATCAACGACATCCTGCTTTCGGCGCCGTCGATCTTGATCGGCCTGTTCGTCTACGTCATCCTGGTCGAGCCCTTCCGCGGCTATTCCGGCTGGGCCGGCGGCGTCGCGCTCGGCATCATCGCGATCCCGGTCATCGTGCGCACCACCGAGGACATGCTCAGCCTCGTGCCCGGCCCGCTGCGCGAGGCAGGCTCGGCGCTCGGCGCGCCGCCTTCCGTCGTCATCACCAGCGTGACCTGGCGCGCGGCGAAGGCCGGCATGGTCACTGGCATCCTGCTGGCACTCGCCCGCATCGCCGGCGAGACGGCGCCGCTGATCTTCACGGCGCTGAACAACAATTTCTGGTTCTCGCCCAATCTCGTCGGCGGCGTTTCCAACCTGCCGGTCACGATCTACCAGTTCGCCTCCGCCCCTTACGAGAACTGGCAGCAACTCGCCTGGGCTGGTTCGCTGATCATCACGATCTCGATCCTGCTGCTCTCGATCATCGCCCGGCGCGTCGTCGCCGGCGGCAAATAAGACTTGAATCCAGCCCGGTCGCGCCCGACCTTGAGGACCATGTCGATGCTTTCGACCCTTGAACTCTCCCCGCAGTCGCTCGATGCCGAGGCTCCCGTCCGGATCGCGGTGAAAAACCTCGATTTCTACTACGGCGAGCACAAGGCGCTGAAGAACATCAATCTCGACTTCCGTGACCGCCATGTCACGGCGCTGATCGGGCCTTCGGGCTGCGGCAAGTCGACCCTGCTGCGCATCTTCAACCGGATCTACTCGCTCTATCCGGAGCAGAAGGCGACCGGCGAGATCATGCTCGACGGGCGCAACATCATCTCCAACGACGTCGATGTGAACGAGCTGCGCTCGCGCGTCGGCATGGTGTTCCAGAAGCCGACGCCCTTCCCGATGTCGATCTACGACAACGTCGCCTTCGGCATCCGCCTCTACGAGAAGCCGCCGAAGTCGGAGCTCGACGACCGCGTCGAGGGCGCACTGCGCCGCGCCGCGCTCTGGGACGAGGTCAAGGACAAGCTGAAGAGCTCCGGCATGGGCCTCTCCGGCGGCCAGCAGCAGCGCCTGTGCATCGCGCGCACCATCGCGCAGAAGCCGGAAGTGATCCTGTTCGACGAGCCGACCTCGGCGCTCGATCCGATCTCGACCGGCAAGATCGAGGACCTGCTGGAGCAGCTCAAGAGCGACTTCACCATCGCCATCGTGACGCACAACATGCAGCAGGCGGCGCGCATCTCGCAGTACACGGCCTTCATGTATCTCGGCGAGGTCATCGAGTTCGCGCCGACCAACACGATCTTCATGAACCCGGCGAAGAAGCAGACGCAGGATTACGTCACCGGCCGGTTCGGCTGAGCGGCGACGGAGGAGGAACCCCATGACCGACCACATCGTCCGCTCCTACGACGCCGATCTCGAAGGCCTTCGCCGCAGCCTCGCCGAAATGGGCGGGATGGCCGAGCGCATGCTCGGCGATGCGACCGTGGCGCTGGTGCGCCGCGACACCACGCTGGCCCAGAAGATCATCTCCGCCGATCAGCGCCTCGACAATCTCCAGCGCGAGGTCGAGGAGAAGGCGGTGCTGACCATCGCCCGGCGCCAGCCGCTGGCCAACGATCTGCGCGAGCTGATCTCCGCCATCCGCATCGCGGCGGATGTCGAGCGTGTCGGCGATCTCGCCAAGAACATCGCCAAGCGCGCCGTCGCCATCTCCGGGCAGTTCCAGCCGCCGCACCGCGCCGTGGTCGGGCTGGAGCACATCAGCCGCCTCGTTCAGGCGCAGCTCAAGGATGTGCTCGACGCTTATGCCGCCGGCAACGAGCAGAAGGCGCTCGAGGTCTGGCGCCGCGACGACGAGATCGACGCGCTCTACACCTCGCTGTTCCGCGAGCTCCTGACCTATATGATGGAAGATCCGCGCAACATCACCTTCTGCACGCATCTTCTGTTCTGCGCCAAGAACATCGAGCGCATCGGCGACCACACCACCAACATCGCCGAGACGATCCACTATCTCATCACCGGTGACTCGCTCGACGCGAACCGGCCGAAGCTCGACACGACCAATATCGAGGTCGAGGCGATCACGGGTAGCTGAGGCTAAGGAATCATGGCGGCACGCATCCTGATCGTCGAGGACGAAGAGCCTCTCACCCTGCTGCTGCGCTACAACCTCGAAGCCGAGGGCTTCGAGGTCGACAGCGTGGCGCGGGGGGACGACGCCGAACTGCATCTGCGCGACCACACGCCCGATCTGGTGCTGCTGGACTGGATGCTGCCGGGCCTTTCCGGCATCGAACTCTGCCGCCGGCTGCGCTCGCGGCGCGACACCGAGCGGGTGCCGATCATCATGTTGACGGCGCGCGGCGAGGAGACCGAGCGGGTGCGCGGGCTCGCGACCGGCGCCGACGACTATGTCGTGAAGCCGTTCTCCCTGCCGGAGCTGACGGCGCGCATCCAGGCGCTGCTGCGCCGGGCGAAGCCCGGCCATGTCGCGGGCCTGCTGCAGGCGGGCGACCTCGAGCTCGACCGCACCACGCGGCGCGTCCGCCGCGCCGGCAGCGAGCTGCATCTGGGGCCGACCGAGTTCCGCCTGCTCGAATTCCTGATGCAGGCACCGGGCCGCGTCTATTCCCGCGCCCAGCTCCTCGACGCCGTCTGGGGCCGGGACGTCTATATCGACGAGCGCACCGTCGACGTGCATGTCGGGCGCCTGCGCAAGGCGATCACCCCTGCCGACGCCAAGGATCCGCTCAGGACCGTGCGCGGCGCGGGCTATGCCTTCGACGAGACGTTCGCCAGAAGCTGACTGCCGCCGGAGCTGACACGCGAGCCGAGCCCCGGCTCGCAGCGCCCGTGCTTCAGGTGTCGGGGCCGCCCTCGATATCGGCGGCCCAGGCCAGGGCGGCTTCGCGCTCGGCCGGCGGGAAGGTACGGATCTCGACGAAGGGGACTACCGGGGCGAAGAGCCGCGCGACGCGATCGAGCCAGCCCTTCTCGACGATGATCGCCTCCTTGGGGAAGCGCCTGAGTTCCCAGAGCTTGCCGAAGCTGTAGCGCGCGTCCTTCCAGGCCGCGGCGAAGGTCATGTCGTCGAAGGCGGTGATATCGGCGAGGATCGCGACCTTCTCGTGCCGGCTCAGCCGGTCTTCGACATCGGCGGCGACGCGCTCGATATCGGCCGGCTCGATGGTGCCGCTGAGCGCGATGGCGAGAACATGGTCGGGAGCCGGAAGAATGGTGATCATGGCGGCCTCCTCCTGTGCCGATGTCAACGCATGGCCGGCCGGGAGGTTGCGGGCGCTCAGGCTGCTCGCGTCGCCGCGTCGAAAGCCGCGGCCTCCGTCCTCAGCCAGGCGATGAAGGCGTCGAGGCCGGGGCGCGAGGGCTGGTCCAGGCGGCGGGTCAGCCAGCAGCCGGTGACGCTGGTGAAGCCGATATCGAGCGGGTTGACCAGCGCGCCCGAAGCCAGTTCCTCGGCGACATAGCAGCGTGGCGCCAGCGCGACGCCGAGCCCCGCGACCGCGGCGCGGATGATGACGGAGTAATAGCCGTAGCGGACGGTATGGGCCGGCACCGCGCCGCGCAGGCCATGCGCCTCGGTGAACTCGGCCCAGAAGGCCGGCATCTGGTAATGCTGCAGCAGCGTCATCTTCTGGATGTCGGCGGCGCGGCGGAAACCGCTCATGCGCTCCAGCAATTCGGGCGCGGCGACGAGGGCGACATCGCGGCCGAACAGATAATGCGCCTCCTTGCCGGGCCAGGGCGGGGTGCCGTGGTTGATCTCGATGTCCGGCTCTTCCGTCTCGTTTTCGCTGACATAGTTGGTGAACTGGACGTCGACGCCGGGATGGGCCTCGGCGAAGACGGGGAAGCGCTCCATCAGCCAGCGCTCGCCGGCGATGGCGACCATGTGCAACCGGATCGGCCGGGCGATGGCGACGCGCTCGGCCAGGCGCATCGCACCGCGTTCCATCTGCTCCAGGGCGGCTTCGGCATAGGGCAGGTAGATCGCGCCGGCCTCGGTCAGCTTGAGGCCGACCGGATTGCGCTCGAACAGCACCGTGCCGAGATGGTGCTCGAGCGACAGGATCTGCTTGGAGACCGCGCTCTGCGTCAGGTTGACGACGCCGGCGGCGCGGGCGGTCGAGCCCAGTCGCGCGACGGTGACGAAGGCGCGCATGGCGGTGGAGGAGGGCGGGGGCCGCAAGGCCATGGGTATTCCGTTTTGGACTAGGCTACCGGAGATCGTTTCGTTTGCTGGCTGCCGGGTCAAGAGGTCATTCTTACGCTTGGGGAGGAGGGGCTCGCATGAATTTGACAATCTGCCCGTGCTGCGGTGGTTTCCGCGGACCAACGGCTTCGCGGTCGATGGCGCTTTCGAGAGCCGCCGGCAAGCCCGTCCGGGAGTGCCGTCGATGAGCCATGCCGTCACCTCGCCGGTCGCCAGCCGCGATCTGGCCGCGATCGCGCGACTCAGGATCGTGCCGCGTCGCTTCTATGGGCGCTGGGTCGCGGCGGCGCTCATCATCGCTGTCCTCGCCTGGATTATCGCCGCCTTCGTCAAGGGCGACATCGCCTGGCCGGTGGTCGGGCAGTTCTTCACCGCGCCCGCGATCCTCTCCGGTCTCGGCAACACGCTGATCATGACGGTCTGCGCGATGACGCTGGGCATCGTGCTCGGCGTGATCTTCGCGATCATGTACATGTCGCCGAACCCGGTGCTGCGCAGCGTCGCGCTGTTCTACATCTGGTTCTTCCGCGGCACGCCGCTGCTGCTGCAGCTCCTGATCTGGTTCAACCTGGCGCTGGTCTTCCCGACCATCGGCATTCCCGGGCTGTTCTCCTGGCGCACGATCGACATCATCGGTCCGTTCATGGCGACGCTGCTCGGGCTCGGCATGAACCAGGGCGCCTATACCGCCGAGGTGGTGCGCAGCGGCATCCTCTCCGTCGATACCGGGCAGACCGAAGCCGCCAAGGCGATCGGCATGACGCGGCTGACGGCGCTGCGCCGCATCGTGCTGCCGCAGGCGATGCGCGTCATCATTCCGCCAGTCGGCAACGAGGTGATCAGCATGGTGAAGCTGACCTCGGTGGCGAGCGTGATCCAGTATGCCGAGATCCTGCGCAACGCCCAGACGATCTATTTCGCCAATGCCCGCGTCATCGAATTGCTGATCGTCGCCGCCGGCTGGTATCTGCTCGTGGTGACGCTGCTGCAGATCGGGCAGTATTTCCTCGAGCGCTATTTCTCGAAGGGACGCGGCGAGAGGCGGGCGAAACGCACCGTCAAGCTCGAGGAGGAGCCGGCATGAGCGCGGTGCAGAACCAGGCGGATGCGGATACCGCCATCGTCACCGTCGCCAATGTCAGCAAGTTCTTCGGTGATCTGAAGGCGCTGAACGACGTTTCGCTCTCGGTCGAGCCCGGCATGGTCCAGTGCATCATCGGGCCGTCCGGCTCGGGCAAGTCCACGCTGCTGCGCTGCATCAACCAGCTCGAGAAGATCGACCAGGGCGCGATCCGCGTCGATGGCGAACTGATCGGCTATCGCCGCGTCGGCGACGAGCTGCACGAGCTGACCGACCCGGAGATCGCGCGCCAGCGCCTCGTCACCGGCATGGTGTTCCAGCGCTTCAACCTGTTCAATCACATGACGGCGCTGCAGAACATCATCGAGGGGCCGCTCACGGTGCTGAAGCGGCCGCGCAAGGAGATCGTCGCGGATGCCATGGCGCTGCTGGAGCGTGTCGGCCTCGCCGAGAAGCGCGACGCCTATCCGAGCGAGCTCTCGGGCGGGCAGCAGCAGCGCATCGCCATCGCCAGGGCGCTGGCGATGAAGCCCAAGCTGATGCTGTTCGACGAGCCGACCTCGGCGCTCGATCCCGAGCTCGTCGGCGAGGTGCTGAACGTGATGCGCGACCTCGCCGCCAGCGGCATGACGATGATCGTCGTCACCCATGAGCTCGGCTTCGCGCGAGAGGTGGCGAACGACGTCGTCTTCATGGACAAGGGCGAGATCGTCGAACGCGGCACGCCCGACACGGTCCTGGTCGCACCGACCCAGGCCCGCACCCGGGATTTCATCGCAGCCGTCCTGAAGTGACGACCGGCGGGATTCTTGTCGTTTTGCGCATGGCTTCAGCGAAAAACCGGTTCCCGCTTCTTCGCGCAATGCTTTGAGTTCATAAGAGGGAGAGACCACATGCTTCGTTTGACACTGACGGCGGCGCTGCTCGCCGCGACCACGCTGGCCGCTCAGGCGCAGACCGTGCCGGACCGGATCAAGACCGCCGGCAAGCTCGTGATCGGGACCCAGCCGAACTATCCGCCGATCACCTCGAAGGACCCGGCGACCAACCAGCTCATCGGCTTCGACATCGAGCTGGGCGAGGCCATCGCCAAGGAACTCGGCCTCAAGGTCGAATGGCAGGAAACGGCCTTCGCCCAGATGCTGCCCTCGATCCAGACCGGCCGCGTCGACATGGCGCTGGCCGGCATGAGCGATCTGCCGGCCCGGCGCGAGCAGGTCGACTTCGTCGATTATCTCGAATCCGGCGCGCAGTTCTACACGGTCACCCCGTTCAAGGACACGGTGAAGAGCCCTGACGACCTCTGCGGCAAGAGCGTCGGCGCCAGCCGCTCGACCAACTGGCCGCAGCAGATCGGCGATTGGAGCCAGGCCAATTGCGTCGCCAAGGGCAAGCCCGCGATCAACGTCGTCGGCACCGAGGGCTCGGTCGATGCCCGCACCCAGCTCAAGACGCAGCGCCTGCAGGGCGGCGTCCAGGGCAGCGAGACGATGAGCCATTTCCAGAAGCTCGAGCCCAACACCTACATCCCGCTCGGCAAGCCGTTCACGACGACGCTGATGGGCATCCCCTTCGCGAAGACGGCCGAGGGCACGCAGCTGCGCGACGCCGTGAAGGCCGCGCTGGAGAAGCTCCAGGCCAACGGCACCTATGACGCGCTGATCCAGAAATACGGCCTCCTCGACAACCCGCTGAAGCCGGTCTCGATCAACAAGGGCCAGTAGTTCCCTCGCGAATGCGCGGCGGCCTCGAAGCCGCAAGCCGAGGTTCGCTTCGCTACCGTCATCCCGGCCGGTCCGTCCGTGCCGGGATGACGTGTTTTTGGGCCGATGAGGCCGGGTGCCGGCCGCGGAGATGGCGGGTGCGATCTCGCCGGGCTTGCGATGGCGGCCGGGCTGCCGTAACCCGGAAGCCTCTTTCCGCGACCCGTCGTTCCCAGCCGCCATGCCAGCCTCGATCACCGACCGCTATGCCGCCCTGGTCGAGGCGGGCGCCATCGAGCGCGATCCGGCCCAGGTCGCCGTCGTCAGGAAGCTCGAGGCGCTGAACGCGGCGCTCGCCGCCCGCCGCCTTGCCCGCAAGGGCAGCGCGCTCGGCTGGCTCTTCGGCAAGAAGCCCGACACCGCCGAGGCGCCGAAGGGGCTCTACATCTGGGGCTCGGTCGGCCGCGGCAAGACCATGCTGATGGACATGTTCTTCGAGTCCGCGCCGGTGAAGCGCAAGCTGCGGGTGCATTTCCACGAGTTCCTGGCCGCGGTGCATGGCCGCATCAACGCCCATCGCCAGAAGATCAAGACGGGCGAGGTCAAGGACGGCGATCCGATCGCGCCGGTCGCGGCGGAACTGGCTGAGGAAGCCTATCTGCTCTGCTTCGACGAGTTCACGGTGACCGACATCGCCGATGCGATGATCCTCGGGCGCTTGTTCACGGCGCTCTTCGCCGCCGGCGTCGTCGTGGTCGCGACCTCGAATGTCGAACCGTCGCGGCTCTATGAGGGCGGGCTCAACCGGGCGCTGTTCCTGCCCTTCATCGATTTGCTTCAGACCAAGGTCGAGGTGCTCAAGCTCGATGCGCGCACTGATTTCCGGCTGGAGAAGCTCGGTGGCGCGCCGGTCTATCACGTGCCGGCCGATGCGAAGGCGAAAGCTGCGCTCGATGCTGCCTTCAAGGGGCTCTCCGGCGTGGCGCAGGGGCCGCGGACCGTGCTCAACGTCCAGGGGCACGAACTCGTGCTGCCGCAGGCGGCCGGCGGCGTAGCGCGGGCAAACTTCGTCGATCTCTGCGCCCAGGCCTATGGCGCCTCCGACTATATCGCGCTGGCGCAGCGCTTCCACACGCTGGTGCTCGACGATATCCCGATCCTCGATTTCGACCGACGCAACGAGGCCAAGCGCTTCATCATCCTGATCGACACGCTCTACGAACATCATGTGAAGCTCGTCGCCTCGGCGGCGGCCGAGCCGCATGAGCTCTATCACGCCAGGCAGGGGCGCGAGGCCTTCGAGTTCGACCGCACCGTCTCGCGGCTGATCGAGATGCGCTCGGAGGAGTATCTCGCGATGCCGCATGGCCGGCCGGATTCGGCTGCGAGCGGCGACACCACCGGGCTGGTCGAGACGTGAGTTTTACCGCCGACAATGGATGGGTGGTCATCCCGGGCAAGCTGCGCAGCAGCGCCGACCCGGGATCCATGCCTGAACCTTGCTCGGTCGCGCTCCGGCATGGACCCCGGGTCAAGCCCGGGATGACGGCGTGGTTGCGTGCGAACCCTAAATCGGAGCGCCGCTGAGCCATGCCGCAGCGCGAGCCGAGCGAGACACGCATCCTCACGGTCGCCAGCGAGCACCTGCGGACGTTCGGGCTGAAGCGCTTCACCGTCGTCGCCGTGGCGGAAGAGGCGGGCATGACCCATGCCAACGTCTATCGCTATTTTCCGTCCAAGGGGGCGTTGATCGATGCGGTGGTCGATCTCTGGCTCAAGGCGACGGAGCGGCGGCTCGCCGACATCGCCGATGGCCCCGACCCGGCCGACGACAAGCTCGAGCGGCTGATCCTGGCGCTCGCCAAGGCCAATCGCGACCTGCTGAGCGAGGATCCGCATCTCTTCGCGGCGCTGTCGCTCGCCGTCGCCAAGCGCCATGCCATCAGCCGGCGCAACCGGACGCGGGTCAGGGCGCTGTTCGAGCGCGTCGTCGACGAGGGAATCGCCACCGGCGTGTTCGAGCCGCGCGATCGCGACCGGGCCATCGCCTTCGTCATCGATGCGACGCATCGCTTCATCCATCCGGCCTCGCTGGCGCTGGAAGCCGACGTGCCGCTGGCCTCGGTCGATACCCGCCTCTCGACGCTGATCCGCGTCATCCTGCGGGTGCTCGGTAGCGGCATCGTGTGAAAAAATTTGGTGACCAATTACAATTTCTGTAAATTGTAATTGCCCGATTTTTGCCCCAAACGACTGAAAGTCGACGTGGAGCCTCTTGCAAGTCATTGAAAAAAAAGAGGCCGCCTGTTTCGCCGCGCGAATGGGGGCGCCTCGCCCCGCAAAAGCCGTGTTTTCTGCGAGGGTTGCGGCAAAAGGGCGGTTTGGGCCAAAGGAAGCCACGGTTTGGCCGGCCCGCCGGCCATCGTAGCGCCAAGGTATTTTGGCCAAGGCATTCCGGATGTCGAAAGCCGGCCGCAGCCGGCTTCGATCGAAGCGCCAGAAGAGAAGGACTAGGCTATGGCCCGCAAGAAGATTGCCCTCATCGGTTCAGGCCAGATCGGCGGCACGCTCGCCCACCTCGCCGGCCTGAAGGAACTCGGGGACGTCGTCCTCTTCGACATCGCCGAGGGCATCCCGCAGGGCAAGGGCCTCGACATCGCCGAATCCGCGCCGGTCGACGGCTTCGACGCCGGCTACAAGGGCACGAACTCCTACGAGGACATCAAGGGCGCTGACGTGATCATCGTCACCGCCGGCGTGCCCCGGAAGCCCGGCATGAGCCGCGACGACCTGATCGGCATCAACCTCAAGGTGATGAAGGCGGTCGGCGAAGGCATCAAGCAATATGCGCCGAAGGCCTTCGTGATCTGCATCACCAACCCGCTCGACGCGATGGTCTGGGCGCTGCAGAAGTTCTCGGGCGTCAAGCCGAACATGATCTGCGGCATGGCCGGCGTGCTCGACTCCGCCCGCTTCCGCTACTTCCTCGCCGAAGAGTTCAACGTCTCGGTCAAGGACGTCTCGGCCTTCGTGCTCGGCGGCCATGGCGACGACATGGTGCCGCTGGTCCGCTACTCCGGCGTCGCCGGCATCCCGCTGCCCGACCTCGTCAAGATGAAGTGGACGACGCAGGAGAAGCTGGACGCCATCGTCGAGCGCACCCGCAAGGGCGGCGGCGAGATCGTCAACCTGCTCAAGACCGGCTCGGCCTTCTATGCGCCTGCCGCTTCCGCCATCGCGATGGCCGAGAGCTATCTCAAGGACCAGAAGCGCGTGCTGCCGGCGGCCGCCGCGCTGAAGGGCCAGTACGGCGTCAAGGACATGTTCGTCGGCGTGCCGGTGGTGATCGGCGCCAAGGGCGTCGAGCGCGTCGTGAAGATCCGCCTCAACGGCGCCGAGAAGGAGATGCTGGCGAAGTCGGTGGCTTCGGTGCAGAGCCTGATCGACGCCTGCAAGAGCGTCGATCCGTCGCTGGCCGGCTGAGGCATGCGCCCGGCGCAGGCACATATCCGGCAGGTGTTCGGGGGACGGCTCAGCCCGTCACCCGAACCGCAGCACCTTCTTGACCAGATGGGTGAAGGAGCCGCGGCTCTTCTTGCGTTCGACGTCGGCCTGGCTTCTGAGCCAGGTCATCTGGACGACGCGCCGCTCGCCGACGAAGGATGTGTGTCCGTGCCAGGAGTTGTCGGCGCGACGGAACGCGAAGAGCGAGCCGGTGATCGGGCTGATCTCTTCCTTCATGTTCTCGAAATCGGTGCCGTTGTAGAGCACCCGCAAGCGTCCGGCCGGCGAGTCCTGCCAGGCGTCGTTGAGATAGACGAGCAAGGTCGCGATCTTCGACTCGCTGTCGGTGTGGATGCGTCCATCCTTGGCGGCGGAGAGCTTGCGGATCGTGATCATCTTCGGCTTGTCGACGAGGTCGATGTCGAGCTTTTCGGAGACGATTTCGGCCATCTCGCGGCTCTTCATCTCCTCCAGGAGTTTCGCGAAGGTGCCGTGCCGGTTGACGTCCTCTTCGGGGTGGTAGCCGGACTCGCGGATGTCGGGGAAGTCGTTGCGCAGGCCGTCCACCGCACCGGGCAGGATGACATCGCTGGCGATGAGATAGTTGTAGGGCTCGCGTTCAGTTCGCGCCGCGCGGACGGAATCGAGGTTGATACAGGAATACGACGTCGCCATTTCACTGTCCTCCCGTCAGATGTTTCATCTGATTGTGGATTTTTATCACCGGAATTCGGACGCGCGCAATCGCAGGCGATGCTCCGCCGCGCCGGGGTTTCGCCATCTTCGATCGCATGGGGCGCCGCACCCGATGCCGGCCCCTTTTTCTTCAAAGCCCAGTCAGGAGCTACCGGATGAACATCCACGAATACCAGGGCAAGGCCATTCTGAAAGAGTATGGCGCGCCCGTCTCCGCCGGCTTCCCGGCGTTGACGGTGGCTGAAGCGGTCGAGGCCGCCAGGAAGCTGCCGGGTCCGCTCTATGTCGTGAAGTCGCAGATCCACGCCGGTGGCCGCGGCAAGGGCAAGTTCAAGGAACTCAGCCCTGACGCGAAGGGCGGCGTGCGCCTGGCCAAGTCGGTCGAGGAAGTCGAGGCCCACGCCAAGGAAATGCTCGGCAACACGCTGGTCACCGTGCAGACCGGCGAAACCGGCAAGCAGGTCAACCGCCTCTATATCGAGGACGGCTCGGACATCGAGAAGGAGTTCTACCTCTCGGCGCTGGTCGACCGCGAGACCTCCCGCATCGCCTTCGTCGTCTCGACCGAAGGCGGCATGGACATCGAAGCCGTCGCCCATGACACGCCCGAGAAGATCGAGACCTTCTCGGTCGATCCCGCCACCGGCATCATGCCGCATCACGGCCGCGCCATGGCGCGCATCCTCGGGCTCTCCGGCGACCTCGCCAAGCAGGCCGGCACGGTGCTCGGCCAGATCTACAACGCGTTCGTGGCCAAGGACATGGACATGCTGGAGATCAACCCGCTGATCGTGACGACCCAGGGCCAGATCAAGTGCCTGGACGCCAAGATCTCGTTCGACTCCAACGCGCTCTATCGCCATCCCGAGATCGTCGCGCTGCGCGATACGACGGAAGAGGACGAGAAGGAGATCGAGGCCTCCAAATACGACCTCGCCTACATCGCGCTCGACGGCACGATCGGCTGCATGGTCAACGGCGCCGGCCTCGCCATGGCGACGCTCGACATCATCCAGCTCTACGGTGAAAGCCCGGCGAACTTCCTCGACGTCGGCGGCGGCGCCAGCGAAGAGAAGGTGACGGCGGCGTTCAAGATCATCACCGCCGACCCGAAGGTGAAGGGCATCCTCGTCAACATCTTCGGCGGCATCATGAAGTGCGACGTCATCGCGCGCGGCGTCATCGCGGCGGTGAAGGCGGTCGGCCTTCAGGTTCCGCTGGTGGTGCGCCTCGAAGGCACCAATGTCGAGGAAGGCAAGCAGATCATCCGCGAGTCCGGCCTCAACGTCATCCCCGCCGATGACCTCGACGACGCCGCGCAGAAGATCGTCGCCGCGGTCAAGAAGGCCTGAGGAGCAGATATGTCCATCCTGATCGACAAGAACACCAAGGTCATCACCCAGGGCTTCACCGGCAAGAACGGGACCTTCCATTCCGAGCAGGCGATCGCCTATGGCACGCAGATGGTCGGCGGCACCTCGCCGGGCAAGGGCGGCGCGATCCATCTGGGTCTGCCCGTCTTCGACACCGTCGCCGAGGCGAAGGAGAAGACCGGCGCCACCGCTTCGGTCGTCTATGTTCCGCCGCCGGGCGCGGCCGATGCGATCTGCGAGGCGATCGACGCCGAGATTCCGCTGATCATCTGCATCACCGAGGGCATTCCGGTGCTCGACATGGTGCGCGTCAAGCGCTCGCTCTCGGGCTCGAAGTCGCGCCTGATCGGCCCGAACTGCCCCGGCGTCGTCACCGCCGGCCAGTCGAAGATCGGCATCATGCCGGCCAACATCTTCAAGCCGGGCTCGGTGGGCATCGTCTCGCGCTCGGGCACGCTGACCTATGAGGCGGTGTTCCAGACCACGCGCGAAGGCCTCGGCCAGACCACGGCCGTCGGCATCGGCGGCGACCCGGTCAAGGGCACCGAGTTCATCGACATGCTCGAGATGTTCCTCGCGGACGACAAGACCGAGTCGATCGTCATGATCGGCGAGATCGGCGGCTCGGCCGAAGAGGACGCGGCGCAGTTCATCAAGGACGAAGCCAAGCGCGGCCGCAAGAAGCCGATGGTCGGCTTCATCGCCGGCCGCACGGCGCCTCCGGGCCGCCGCATGGGCCATGCCGGCGCGATCATCTCGGGCGGCAAGGGCGGCGCCGAGGACAAGATCGCCGCGATGGAAGCGGCCGGCATCCGGGTCTCGCCCTCGCCGGCGCGCCTTGGAAAGACCTTGGTCGAAGTGTTGAAGGGCTGAGGCCCTGGCGCCTTTCCGGGGACGTCATGGTCGGGCTTGACCCGACCATGACGTCCCCGAGGAAGCGACGGCAAAACGGCATGAGATGGTCGGCTCAAGGCCGGCCATGACGGAAGACCAAATGCTTAGGGCGCAGGCCCGAGCATGACGGCAAGTTGAAGGATGTCCGGGCAAGGGTTCGGACATGTCGCAAGCGGTGAAGGAAGGCAGGAGCATCATGGCTCGCCAGGACATCAACGAGGCTCTCGCACAGACCGGGTTCCTCTACGGCGGCAACGCGGCCTATATCGAGGATCTCTACGCCCGCTACGAGGCCGATCCCAAGTCGGTCGACGAGCAGTGGCAGAGCTTCTTCGGCGCGCTGCAGGACGACAAGCAGTCGGTGCTGGACAACGCCAAGGGCGCCTCCTGGAAGAAGCCGAACTGGCCGGTCGTCGCCAATGGCGAGCTGATCTCGGCGCTCGACGGCAACTGGGCCGTGGTCGAGAAGGTCATCTCCGACAAGCTCGGCGCCAAGGCCAAGGCAGCCGGCACGACACTCTCCCCAGCCGACGTCCAGCAGGCGACGCGCGATTCCGTGCGCGCGATCATGCTGATCCGCGCCTATCGCATGCGCGGCCATCTCCATGCCAAGCTCGACCCGCTCGGCATCGAGAGCCGCAACGACCCCGAGGAATTGTCGCCGGCCGCCTTCGGCTTCGGCGAGGCCGATCTCGACCGCAAGATCTTCATCGACAACGTGCTCGGCATGGAGTTCGCCACCATCCGCGAGATGGTCTCGATCCTGCAGCGCACCTATTGCGGCACGGTCGGCATCGAGTTCATGCACATCTCCGACCCCGAGCAGAAGGCCTGGCTGCAGGAGCGTATCGAGGGGCCGGACAAGGAGATCGCCTTCACCAAGGAAGGCAAGAAGGCGATCCTCAACAAGCTGGTCGAGACCGAGGGCTTCGAGAAGTTCCTCGACCTGAAGTTCACCGGCACCAAGCGCTTCGGCCTCGACGGCGGCGAGGCGCTGGTTCCGGCGCTGGAGCAGATCATCAAGCGCGGCGGCGCGCTCGGCGTGCGCGACATCGTGTTCGGCATGGCCCATCGCGGCCGCCTCAACGTGCTGACGCAGGTGCTGGGCAAGCCGCACCGCGCGCTGTTCCACGAGTTCAAGGGCGGCTCCTTCGCGCCCGACGACGTCGAGGGCTCGGGCGACGTGAAGTACCATCTCGGTGCCTCCAGCGACCGCGAGTTCGACGGCAACAACGTCCATATCTCGCTGACCGCCAACCCGTCGCATCTCGAGATCGTCGATCCGGTGGTGCTCGGCAAGGTGCGTGCCAAGCAGGATCAGTTCGGCGACGTCGTCGAGCGTTCCAAGGTGCTGCCGCTGCTGATCCATGGCGACGCGGCCTTCGCCGGCCAGGGCGTGGTGGCGGAGTGCCTCGGCCTCTCCGGGCTGAAGGGCCACCGCACCGGCGGCTCGCTGCACTTCATCATCAACAACCAGATCGGCTTCACCACCTATCCGCGCTATTCGCGCTCTTCGCCCTATCCGTCCGACGTGGCGAAGATGGTTGAGGCGCCGGTCTTCCATGTGAATGGCGACGATCCGGAGGCGGTGGTCTTCGCCGCCAAGATCGCGATCGAGTTCCGGCAGAAGTTCCACAAGCCGGTCGTGGTAGACATGTTCTGCTATCGCCGCTTCGGCCATAACGAGGGCGACGAGCCGGGCTTCACCCAGCCGCTGATGTACCGCAAGATCCGCGGCCACAAGACGACGCTGGAGCTTTACGGCGCCAAGCTCGAGGCCGAGGGCGTGGTTCAAGCCGGCGAGCTCGACGAGATGCGCGCCGCCTGGAAGGCGAAGCTGGAGGTCGAGTTCGACGCCGGCCAGGCCTTCAAGCCGAACAAGGCCGACTGGCTCGACGGCCGCTGGGCCGGCATGAAGGCGATCCGCGCCGACGAGGACGATCCGCGCCGCGGCGCCACCGGCGTGCCGGCGGAGACGCTGAAGGAGATCACCGAGAAGATCACCGCCGTTCCGGCCGGCTTCAACGTCCACAAGACGATCCAGCGCTTCCTCGACAACCGCAAGAAGGCGGTCGAGAGCGGCGAGGGCATCGACTGGGCGACCGCCGAAGCGCTGGCCTTCGGTTCGCTGCTGCTCGACGGCAATCCGGTGCGCCTCTCCGGGCAGGATTGCGAGCGCGGCACCTTCTCGCAGCGCCATTCGGTGCTGATCGACCAGGAGACGGAAGCCCGCCATACCTCCCTGAACCATATCCGCGAGGACCAGGCCCGCTACGAGGTCATCAACTCGATGCTCTCGGAAGAGGCCGTGCTCGGCTTCGAATACGGCTACACCCTGTCGGAGCCGAACGCGCTGACGATGTGGGAGGCGCAGTTCGGCGACTTCGCCAATGGCGCGCAGGTCGTGTTCGACCAGTTCATCTCGTCCGGCGAACGCAAGTGGCTGCGCATGTCCGGCCTCGTCTGCCTGCTGCCGCATGGCTATGAGGGCCAGGGTCCGGAGCACTCCTCCGCCCGCCTCGAGCGCTTCCTGCAGATGTGCGCCGAGGACAACATGCAGGTGGCGAACTGCTCGACGCCGGCGAGCTATTTCCACATCCTGCGCCGCCAGCTGAAGCGCGACTTCCGCAAGCCGCTGATCCTGATGACGCCGAAGTCGCTGCTGCGCCACAAGCGCGCCGTCTCCGACCTCGCGGACCTCGCCGAGGGCTCGACCTTCCACCGCGTGCTGGCGGATGATGCCGAGCGCGGCAAGTCGACCACCAAGCTGGTCAAGGATTCGAAGATCCGCCGCGTCGTGCTCTGCTCGGGCAAGGTCTATTACGACTTGCTGGAGGAGCGCGAGAAGCGCGGCATCGACGATGTCTATCTGATGCGCGTCGAGCAGCTCTACCCGTTCCCGCTGAAGACGCTGGCGCAGGAGCTGGCGCGCTTCAAGGGCGCCGATGTGGTCTGGTGCCAGGAGGAGCCGAAGAACATGGGCTCCTGGACCTTCGTCGAGCCCTATCTGGAATGGGTGCTGGGCCATGCCGGCTCGAAGTCGAAGCGGCCGCGCTATGTCGGCCGCCCGGCCTCGGCCGCGACGGCGACCGGCCTGATGTCCAAGCATCTCGCCCAGCTCAACGCCTTCCTCGACGAGGCCTTCGCGGCCTGACGACCCTCCCGGCGATGCTTTACGCACTGCCGGATTTCCCTGCCGCATCGGCGTTTCCGCCGGTGCCGATCCGACCGCCAGAGAACGAGACAACAGAGGCCTGACATGGCGACCGAAATCCGCGTACCCACCCTCGGCGAATCCGTTTCCGAGGCGACCATCGGCAAGTGGTTCAAGAAGCCGGGCGAGGCTGTGAAGGCCGACGAGCCTCTCGTCGAACTTGAAACCGACAAGGTGACGCTGGAGGTCAACGCCCCGGCCGCCGGCGTGCTCGGCGAGATCGTCGCCAAGGAAGGTGATACGGTCGGCGTCAGCGCGCTGCTCGGCATGATCGCCGAAGGCGGTGCGGCTGCTGCCGCGCCCGCTCCGAAGAAGGAAGAGAAGCCCGCCGCCGCGCCGGCTCCGGCCGCTGAGGCTCCGAAGGCTGCCGCCACCAAGGCCGCTGATTCCGGCCCGGCCGTGGCGCGGCTGGCCGCCGAGAGCGGCATCGACGCCTCGTCGGTCCCGGCCTCGGGCAAGGACGGCCGCGTTACCAAGGGCGACATGCTCGCTGCGATCGCGACCGGCGCCAGCGCCGCCCCGGCGGCGGCTGCCGCTCCGGTGCAGGTCCGCGCCCCGTCGGCGCCGGACGATGCCTCGCGCGAAGAGCGCGTCAAGATGACGAAGCTGCGCCAGACCATCGCGCGCCGCCTCAAGGAGGCCCAGTCCACCGCCGCGATGCTGACGACCTTCAACGAGGTCGACATGACCAACGTCATGGCGCTGCGCAACCAGTACAAGGATGCCTTCGAGAAGAAGCACGGCGTCAAGCTAGGCTTCATGGGCTTCTTCGTGAAGGCCTGCGTGCAGGCGCTGAAGGAGATCCCGGCCGTCAACGCCGAGATCGACGGCACCGACATCGTCTACAAGAACTACTATCATATCGGCGTCGCCGTCGGCACCGAGAAGGGCCTGGTGGTTCCGGTGGTGCGCGATGCCGACCAGCTCTCCATCGCCGGCGTCGAGAAGAAGATCGGCGAGTTCGGCCGCAAGGCCCGCGACGGCAAGCTCTCGATCGAGGAGATGCAGGGCGGCACCTTCACCATCTCGAATGGCGGCGTCTACGGCTCGCTGATGTCGACCCCGATCCTGAACGCGCCGCAATCGGCGATCCTGGGCATGCACAAGATCCAGGAGCGCCCGATGGTGGTGAACGGCAAGATCGAGGCCCGGCCGATGATGTATCTCGCGGTCAGCTACGACCACCGCATCATCGACGGCAAGGAGGCCGTGACCTTCCTCGTGCGCATCAAGGAAGGCCTGGAGGATCCGGCGCGGCTCGTGCTCGACCTCTGATCGCGTTTCGCAACGTTCACTTCGACGTCATGCCCGGGCTCGTCCCGGGCACCCACGACTTTTCTCCCGGCCTCCCGAGACGTGGATGGTCGGGACAAGCCCGACCATGACGGGCACTGCGAGGCTATAGAGATGTCCTACGATCTCGTCGTCATCGGAACCGGCCCCGGGGGCTATGTCTGCGCCATCCGCGCCGCCCAGCTCGGCCTCAAGGTCGCGGTGGTCGAGAAGCGCGCCACCCATGGCGGCACCTGCCTGAATGTCGGCTGCATTCCCTCCAAGGCGCTGCTGCACGCTTCCGAGATGTTCGAGGAGGCCGGCCACACCTTCGAGAAGCTCGGCATCGTCGTCGGCAAGCCGAAGCTCGACCTCAAGGCGATGATGGCGCACAAGCAGGAGACCATCGACGCGAACGTCAATGGCGTCGGCTTCCTGCTCAAGAAGAACAAGATCGACGCCTTCCGCGGCACGGCCTCGATCCCCGCCGCCGGCAAGGTCGTCGTCACCGCCGAGGACGGCAAGACGCAGGAGATCGAGACCAAGAACATCGTCATCGCGACGGGTTCGGAATCGGCGCCGCTGCCGGGCGTGACCATCGACGAGAAGACCGTCGTCACCTCGACCGGCGCGCTCGAAATCGGCTCCGTGCCGAAGGAGCTCGTCGTCGTCGGCGCCGGCGTGATCGGCCTCGAGATCGGCTCGGTCTGGGCCCGGCTCGGCGCCAAGGTCACCGTCGTCGAATTCCTCGACCGCATCCTGCCCGGCATGGATGGCGAGGTCGCCAAGCAGTTCCAGCGCATCCTGGAGAAGCAGGGCTTCACCTTCCAGCTCGGCTCCAAGGTCACCAAGGTCGATGTGGCCAAGAAGGGCGGTGCGACCGTCACCGTCGAGCCTGCCGCAGGCGGCGAGGCCAGGACGCTCAATGCCGATATCGTGCTGGTCGCGATCGGCCGCCGTCCCAACACCGATGGTCTCGGCCTCGACAAGGCGGGTGTCGCCACCGAGCGCGGCCGCGTCGTCATCGACGACCATTTCAAGACCAATGTCGCCGGCATCTACGCGATCGGCGACGTGGTGCGCGGGCCGATGCTGGCGCACAAGGCCGAGGATGAGGGCGTCGCGGTCGCCGAGATCATCGCCGGCAAGGCCGGCCATGTGAACTACGACGCCATCCCCGGCATCGTCTACACCGCGCCGGAAGTCGCCGCGATCGGCAAGACCGAGGAAGAGCTGAAGGCGGCCGGCGTCGCCTACAAGATCGGCAAGTTCCCGTTCACGGCCAATGGCCGCGCCCGCGCCATCCGCCACACCGAGGGCTTCGTGAAGGTCCTGGCCGATGCCGCGACCGATCGTGTGCTCGGCTGCCACATCATCGGCCCGCATGCCGGCGACCTGATCGCGGAAGTGACCGTGCTGATGGAGTTCGGCGGCTCCTCCGAGGATCTCGCCCGTACCTGCCACGCGCATCCGACGCTGGCCGAGGCGGTGAAGGAAGCGGCGATGGCCGTGGAGAAGCGCCAGATCCATATGTGATCGGGTTGGCGGGCCGTGCCTCTGGCGCGGCCCTGCTGCAGGAACGAAAAAAGGAGCTGCAGGATTGCAGCTCCTTTTTTTTAGGGGCTAACCGAGGAAGGGCCGGGCCGCCCGTGGCGGTCTCGCTGATTGCTGCGCTCAACCTCGTCGGGCGTGGAAGGCCGTCAGCGTGTTCTTGAGCAGGCAGGCGATGGTCATCGGGCCGACGCCGCCGGGGACGGGCGTGATCGCGCCCGCGACCTCTACCGCCTCGGCGAAATCGACATCGCCCGTCAACTTGCCGTCGGGCAGGCGGTTGATGCCGACATCGATCACGGTTGCGCCGGGCTTGATCCAGTCGCCCTTGACCATGCGCGGGCGGCCGACGGCGGCGATGACGATATCGGCGCGCTTCACCACCGCGGGCAGATCACGCGTGCGCGAATGGGCGATGGTGACCGTGCAATCGGCCTGCAACAGGAGCTGCGCGACCGGGCGGCCGACCAGTTCCGAGCGGCCGATCACCACCGCTTCGAGCCCCGACAGCGAGGGCAGGGCCTGCTTCAGCAGCAGCATCGAGCCGAGAGGCGTGCAGGGTACGAGGCCGTTCTTGCCGCCGGCGAGCAGGCCGGCATTGATCGGGTGCAGGCCGTCGACATCCTTGGCCGGGTCGATGGCGTCGATGATGCGGCCGGTGTCGATATGCTTCGGCAGCGGGAGCTGAACGAGGATGCCGTCGACGCTGTCATCGGCGTTGAGTTCGGCGAGCTTGGCGAGGAGTTGCGCCTCGGTCGTGTCGGCCGGCAACCGATGAGCGACCGAGTTCATGCCGACCTCAACGGCGAGCTTCTCCTTCGAGGCGACATAGACCTTGCTGGCCGGATCCTCGCCGACGAGCACGACATGCAGGCCGGGCACCAGTCCGCGCTCGGCCTTGAGCGCCGCGACCTCGCGGGCGATGCCGGCGCGCAATTCCGCTGCTACGGCCTTGCCGTCGATGATGCGTGCCTGTTGCGCCATGATGCGTCCTCCTGCCGGAAGCCGCTCTCATGCGCGATCCCGCCCGCACGGACAAGCCCGGATGCGACGGCTGCGTGGCCTTCTGCGCCATGGGCCCTGCGGCGGTTGCGCTTGCGGGGCACAGGGCGGGCCGATATCCAGTAGCGGAGGGCCGATGCGGGAGGTGCGGAAGTGACGTTGGGTTTCGCCACGCTTCCGGATGCATCCGCCTTCCGCCTGCTCAATATGAGCGCGCCGCTTTGCCTGATCGATGGCGGCTCCTTCGCCGCGGATCGTGACGGGCTTGCCCGGATCGACCTTGCGATTGCCGATGGCCGGATCGAATCGCTGCTGCCGGCGGGAACCGAGACGCTGACGAACGATCGGCCGGCGCTCGACCTCGAGTGCGGCATCGTGCTGCCGCGGCTCGTCGACTGCCACACCCATCTCGACAAGGGCCATATCTGGCCGCGCAGTCCCAATCCGGACGGGACGTTTCCGGGCGCGCTCGCTGCCGTCGCCAATGACCGCGAGGCGAACTGGTCGGCGCTGGATGTCCGGACGCGCATGGATTTCTCGCTGCGCACGGCCTTTGCCCATGGCACCGCCGCGATCCGGACGCATCTCGATTCGCTCGGCAAACAGATTGGCATCTCCTGGCCGGTCTATGCGGAGATGCGGGAGCGTTGGGCCGGGCGCATCGCCTTGCAGGCCTCTCCGCTGTTCGGCACCGAGCAGGCGCTCGATCCGGCGCATATGGCGGCGGTGATCGCGGCGGTGAAGATGCATGGCGACGGGCTTCTCGGCTGCGTCACCTACATGATCCCGGAGCTCGACCGGGCGCTCGACATCCTGTTCCGGGCGGCGAGCGAGAACGGCTTCGATCTCGATTTCCATGTCGATGAGATGAACGACCCGGCAGCCCGCTCGCTCGAGCACATCGCCGATGCGGCGCTGCGGCACCGCTTCACGGGCAAGATCCTGTGCGGGCATTGCTGCTCGCTCAGCTTGCAGGCGCCGGAGGACGAAGCGCGGATCATCGGCAAGGTGAAGGAGGCCGGCATCGCCGTGGTCTCGCTGCCGCTCTGCAACCTGTATCTGCAGGACCGGCAGGCGGGCCGCACACCGCGCTGGCGCGGCGTCACGGCCTTGCATGAGCTGAAGGCGGCCGGCGTGCCGGTGATGGTCGCTTCCGACAACACCCGCGACCCGTTCTATGCCTATGGCGATCTCGACCTCGTCGAGGTGCTGCGCGAGGCGACGCGCATCCTTCAGCTCGATCATTCCGGTTCGGACTGGCCTTGCGCCGTGGCGCGGACGCCGGCGGCCGTGATGGGGCTTGACGGTGTCGGCGTGCTGGCGGCGGGCGGGCCAGCCGATCTCATCTTGACGCGGGCGCGGAGCTGGACCGAGTTCTTCGCCCGGCCGCAGGGGGACCGCAGCATCCTGGTCGCGGGCAGGGCGATCGACCGGACCCTCCCGGATTACCGCGAACTGGATCATCTGATGGGTAGAGCATCATGACGAGCCGCTACGACATCGCGGGGCTGAAAGCCCGCATCAGTGGCGTCCGCACCGAGGAGAACCCGGCGCTGGTGAAGCAGAAGAGCCGCGACTTCTTCTGGTACTCGCCGGTGCTGAAGCGCCAGCTCGATCAGGTCGTAGCCGATATCGTCGTGTCTCCGACGAGCGAGGCGGAGGTCGTTCAGACGCTCGCCGCTTGCCACGCGCTCGGCATCCCGGTGACGCCGCGCGGCACCGGCACCGGCAATTACGGCCAGGCGATGCCGCTTTCGGGCGGCGTGCTGCTCGATCTCGCCGGTTTCAACAAGGTCAAGGAGATCGGCGCCGGCCGCTATGTCGCCGAGCCCGGCGCGATCATGGCCCGCATCGACGACGAGACACGGGCGCATTCGCGGCAGGAACTCAGGCTGCACCCCTCGACCTATCAGACTGCCTCGATCGGCGGCTTCATCGCCGGCGGCTCGGGCGGCGCCGGCTCGATCAAATGGGGCGGGCTGCGCGACTGGGGCAACATCATCCGGCTCAAGGTCGCGACGATGGAGGCAAGCCCGCGCCTGCTCGAATTCGCGGGCGAGGACCTGCACAAGGTCGCCCATGCCTATGGCACCAACGGCATCATCACCGAGGTCGAGATGCCGCTCGGCCCGGCCTATGATTGGGTCGATGTCATCGTCGGCTTCGAAAACCTGCGCGTTGCGACCGAATTCGCCAATGCGGTGGGCGAGCAGGACGGGCTCGCGCTCAAGAACCTGAGCGTCTTCGCCGCGCCGGCGCCGCATGATTATTTCCTGCGCCATCGCAAGTTCCTGCCGCGCGACAGCCATCTCGTCGTCGTCATGGCTGCCGATTTCGCCGTCGATGCGCTTTGCGCCTATGTGCGGCGCTTCCGGGGCGCGGAGCTCCTGCTGCGCTCGGACACGCTCTCACCGGAGGATGCCAAGGGGCTGCCGCCGGCCTACGAGCTCGGCTGGAACCACACGACGCTGAGGGCGCTGCGGGTCGACCCCGCGATCACCTATCTCCAGGTGCTCTATCCGTTCCCGGATCAGGTCGAACTGGTCGAGGCCATCCATCGGCGCTTCGGCGAGGAGCTCGTCGCGCATCTCGAATTCGTGCGCTTCGACGGCAAGATCACCTGTTTCGGCCTGCCGCTATTGCGGTTCACGACGGAGGAGCGGCTGGACGAGATCATCGCCATCCATGAGGAGATGGGCGCACCGATCTTCAACCCGCATCGCTACACGCTGGAGGAGGGCGGCATGAAGCAGACCGACGAGACGCAGCTCGCCTTCAAGCGCGAGGCCGATCCGCAGGGGCTGCTCAACCCCGGCAAGATGATCGCCTGGGAGGACCCGGATTACGACTACCGCTCGGGCAAGACCTTCCTGTTCCGCAGCCTGTCCGAAGCCGGGGCCGGCTGACGATGCGCGTGCTCGTCCTCTTCGCCCATCCCGACCCGGAGAGCTATGGCGCCGCCCTGCACCGGACGGTGGTCGAGGGGCTCAGGCAGGCCGGGCACGAGGTCGATGACTGCGACCTCTATGCCGAGGGGTTCGATCCGGTTCTGAGCCCCGACGAGCGCCGCTTCTATCACGATACAGCCAGCAACAGATCGAACGTTGCCGGCTATGTCGCGCGATTGCAGGCGGCCGACGCGCTGGTGCTGTGCTTTCCGGTCTGGAATTTCGGCTATCCGGCGATCCTGAAGGGGTTCTTCGACCGGGTCTTCCTGCCGGGCGTCTCCTTCGAGCTCGTCGGCGGCAAGGTCGAGCCGGCGCTCGGCAACATTCGCAAACTCGTCGCAGTGACGAGCTATGGAGCCACGCGCTGGACGGCCTTTCTGATGGGAAATCCGCCGCGCAGGCTGGTTTGCCGGGCGTTGCGGGCCGTCTGCCATCCGGCGGTGCGGACGCTCTATCTGGCGCATTACGGCATGAATCGCGCCACGCCCGAAAGCCGCGCCGCCTTCCTGCAAAAAGTCGCGGCGAAAGTCGCGGTCTTTTAAGACCGACATGGGATTGTCATCTGTCTGTCATGTTGGCGGGCGAATACGCAGCCGGCGAAGCGTCTTCCTTATCCGCGCAAGGATCCCGCCGAAGGATGGCTCCATGACCAAGGCTCTCGAGAAAAGCGTCGGTCGCGCCCTGCTCGTGACGGCGCGGCTACATCGCTCGCGGATGGGCGAAAAGCTGAACGGGCTCGGCCTCTTTCCCGGGCAGGAGCAGGCGCTGAAGGCGTTGCAGCCGGCACCGATGACGATGGGCGAACTCGCCTCGCTGCTCAGGGTCAAGCCGCCGACCGTCTCGAAGACGATCGGCCGGCTCTCGCTGCAGGGTCTAGTGACGCGCGAGGGCGGCAATCGGGACGGCAGGCTGGTGCAGGTCGCGCTGACGGAAGCCGGGCAGAAGACGGCGGCCGAGCTCGACGCGGTCTGGAACGATGTCGAGGAGGAGCTGCTCGACAAGCTCGACGGCAAGGAGCGCAAGCAATTGCGCAAGCTGCTGCGCAAGGCGGCCAAGGGCCTCTCCAAGGCCGGCGCCGACCATGACGATCCCGAGATCGATGGTGAAGAGGCCGATAGCGACGCCTGATTGATGCATGGAACGCATGCGTTCCGGTGCTGGCAGGCCGCCTCAAATCGTTTAAGCCTGATCTCCTCATTCGCTCAGATCATAGCGAGGCGGGCTTGCCTGCGCCTTCCCAGACTGTCGACGAGGCGCGCAGGGCGCGCCTGACGGCCATTGGCCTGATGTGCGCTGCCGTCATCTGCTTCGCCCTGCTCGACACCAACGCGAAATGGCTCGGCCTCCACGGCATGGACCCGCTGCTCGTCGCCTTCGCGCGTTACGGCGTCAGCGTCACGCTGGTCTCCTTCCTGATCAATCCGTGGAGCCATCCCGGCGTACTCAGGGCAAAGCGGCCCTGGCTGCAGTTCTTCCGCTCGCTGATGCTGCTCGCCTCGACGGTGCTGAACTTCTTCGCGCTGCGCTATCTGCAGCTCGCCGAGACGATCTCGATCATGTTCGCGGCGCCCTTCCTGGTCGCGCTGGCGTCGGGGCCGCTGCTCGGCGAATGGCCCGGACCGCGCCGGCTCATGGCCATCGGCATCGGTTTCCTCGGCGTGCTGGTGGTGACGCGCCCGGGCGTGGGCGGGATGCATCCGGCGGCGCTGCTCTCGGTCGCCGGCTGCTTCTGCTACGCCTTCTATGCGCTGTCGACACGGGTGCTGGCGGCCTCCGATTCCTCGGAGACCACGATGGTCTATTCCGGGCTCGCCGGCACGCTGGCGCTGCTGCCGGTCCTGCCTTTCGTCTGGACGACGCCGCAGGAACCTCTCGCCTGGGCGGCGCTGTTCGCGACCGGCTTCTTCGGCGCCGTCGGGCACTGGATGCTGATCCTGGCGCATCGGCTGGCGCCGGCGACGGTGCTGGCGCCCTTCATCTATTCGCAGCTCGTCTGGATGGTGCTGATGGGCTGGCTCGTCTTCGGGCAATTGCCCGATCGCTGGACCTTCATCGGCGGCGGCATCGTCATCGCCTCGGGCCTCTACCTGCTCTATCGCGAGCGGGTGCGGCATGTGCCCGAAGAGGCGAGTTCGGCGCGGCTGGACTGAGAGGCTCCCGGCAACCCTGCGGCGGTGTCCGACTGACGGCGTTTTCTGCGCGTCCGGTGCTCACGTTACGAAGAGGCGACACGGTGCGGCTAGATCGAGCGCAGCGGGTCGTCATGCTCGGGCTTGACCCGAGCATTTCCTGAGCGAGATATTCTCGGGTCTGCGCTTCGCTCCGCCCGAGAATGACGAGGCGCGTTCGGACTTCCGCTCAGACCGTGACCTGCGTGCCGACCTCGACGACGCGGCCGGTCGGGATCTGGAAGAAGCTCGTCGCGTCGGTCGCGCTCTTGGTCAGGCTGATGAAGAGATTGTCCTGCCAGACCGGCATGCCCGATTGCGGCGAGGGCTTGATCGAGCGGCGTGAGAGGAAGAACGAGGTCGACATGATGTCGAACTTGAAGCCCTGCTTGCGCAGCATGGCCAGCCCCTTGGGCACGTTCGGGCTCTCCATGTAGCCGTAGACCAGATCGACGCGCCAGAAATCGTCGGTGATGCGGGAGAGGCGCACGCGCTCCTCCTCGGCGACGCGGGGCGTGTCGACCGAGCGCACGGTCAGGATGACGTTGCGCTCATGCAGCACCTTGTTGTGCTTGAGGTTGTGCAGGAGCGAGGCCGGCGCCGTCTCGGGATCGCTGGTCAGGAAGACCGCCATGCCCTTGACGCGGGCGGGCGGGCTCTTCGACAGCATGCCGACGAGTTCGAGCAGCGGCACATCCGTCTTGCGGGTCTTGTCGAACAGGATCTTGGTGCCGCGCATCCAGGTCCACATCACCACCGTCAGCGCCATGGCGAGCAGCACCGGCACATAGCCGCCATGGAACAGCTTCAGCATGTTGGCCGAGAAGAAGGAGAGGTCGACCAGCAGGAAGGGCAGGATGATCGCCGCGGTGGCCGGCAGGCTCCAGCCCCAGTGGCGCCGGATGACGATCGCCGCGAGCATGGAGGAAACCACCATCGTGCCGAAGACCGAGATGCCGTAGGCGTGTGACAGGCTCGACGAGGTCCGGAACGACCAGACCAGGATCAGGACGACGATGAGCAGCATCAGGTTGACGCGCGGCACGTAGATCTGGCCCGAGGTCTGCTCGGAGGTGTGGCGGATCTCCATGCGCGGCAGCAGCCCCAGCTGGATCGCCTGACGGGTCAGCGAGAAGGCGCCGGTGATCACCGACTGGCTGGCGATGATGGTCGCGACCGTCGCCAGCACGACGAAGGGCAGCAGGAAGCCCTCCGGCGCCAGCCGGTAGAACGGGTTGTCGATGGCGCTCGGGTCGGACAGGATCAGCGCTCCCTGGCCGAGATAGTTGAGCCAGAGCGCCGGGAAGACGACATAGAGCCAGGCACCACGGATCGGCCCGCGCCCGAAATGACCCATATCGCCATAGAGCGCCTCGGCCCCGGTCACCGCCAGGCAGACCGAGCCGAGCACCGCAAGAGCCACGCCGGCATGGTCGTGGAAGAACATCAGGGCGTAATAGGGGTTGATCGAGCGGAAAATCGTGAGGTCGTCGGCGATGTGGTAGATGCCGAGTCCGGCCAGCGTCACGAACCAGATCAGCATGATCGGGCCGAAGAAGGTCGCCACGCGCTGGGTGCCGTGGCTCTGCACGACGAACAGGCCGATCAGGATCGCCGAGGCGATCCACAGGATGTAGTCGTCGAGCACGGGCGTGACCAGCTTGACGCCCTCGACGGCCGAGAGCACCGAAATCGCTGGGGTGATGACGGTGTCGCCATAGAACAGGCCGGCGCCGATCATGCCGAGCAGCAGCGCGGCCCGGCTGCGGTTGCGGCCTAAGGCGCGCTGCGCCAGCGCCACGAGCGTGAGGATGCCGCCTTCGCCGTTGTTGTCGGCCCGCATCAGCAGGACGACATATTTCAGCGTCACGACGATGACGAGCGACCAGAGGATCAGGGACAGAACGCCGATGACGACCGTCGGCGGAATGACGACATTCTCCTGCCCGCCGGTGGCCGCCAGCAGGGTTTCGCGCAGCGCGTAGAGCGGGCTCGTGCCGATGTCGCCATAGACGACCCCCAGCGCCCCGAGGGCCAGCGCGGTATAGCCGTGCTTGCCGTGGCCGGGGCCGCCGGCGGCACCATGGCCATCGTCCAGACCGAAACGGGAGTCTTCCGGCCTGACGGTCGAAAGACCCGTTTGTTCATGCCCCATTGGGGATCTCCGCTCGTGCTGCAGTGCAGCGGAAGGCCGGGGCCTCTACCATAACGCAGGCGGCTGGCAAAGGGAGCGGTTAGCCGGCCGCGCCGAGCCCGGAACCGAAGCGGTGGGCGATATAGTTTGCGACCATGGCCTTGAACTCCTCCGCGATGCCGGCGCCCCTGAGGGTCGCAACCTTCTTGCCGTCGACGAAGACGGGGGCCGTCGGCGCCTCGCCGGTGCCCGGCAGCGAGATGCCGATATCGGCATGCTTCGACTCGCCGGGGCCGTTGACGATGCAGCCCATCACCGCGACGTTGAGGTTCTCGACGCCGGGATATTGCGTCTTCCATTCGGGCATGGAGTTCGAGATCCAGTTCTGGATATCGCGGGCGAGCTCCTGGAACACGGTCGAGGTCGTGCGGCCGCAGCCGGGGCAGGCGGCGACGAGCGGCACGAAGGCCCGGAAGCCCATGGTCTGGAGCAGCTCCTGCGCCGTCTTGACCTCGAGCGTGCGGTCGCCGCCGGGCTCCGGCGTCAGCGAATAGCGGATGGTGTCGCCGATGCCTTCCTGCAGCAGGATGCCGAGCGCGGCCGAGGAGGCGACGATGCCCTTCGAGCCCATGCCGGCCTCGGTCAGGCCGAGATGGATGGCGTAGTTCGCCCGGCTCGCCAGCATGCGATAGACCGTGATCAGGTCCTGCACGCCGGAGACCTTGGCCGAAAGGATGATGTATTCGCGGCCGAGCCCGATCTCCTCGGCGCGCTCGGCCGAGAGCAGGGCCGACTGGACCATGGCCTCGCGCATGATGGCGCGGGCATCGAGCGGGCGGGGCGAACGGGCGTTCTCGTCCATCAGCGCCGTCAGCAGTTCCTGGTCGAGCGAGCCCCAATTGGCGCCGATGCGGACCGGCTTGCCGTGCTTGATCGCCATCTCGACGATCTGGCCAAACTGCTTGTCCTTCTTGTCCTTGAAGCCGACATTGCCCGGATTGATCCGGTATTTCGCCAGCGCCTCGGCACAGGCCGGATGGTCGGCCAGCAGCTTGTGGCCGATATAGTGGAAGTCGCCGACCAGCGGCACGTCGACGCCGATGCGGTCGAGCCTTTCGCGGATCTTCGGCACGGCCGCGGCGGCTTCATCGCGATCCACCGTGATGCGCACGAGTTCCGAGCCCTGCCGGGCCAGCGCCGCGACCTGCGCGACGGTGGCGGCGATATCGGCCGTGTCGGTATTGGTCATCGACTGGACGACGATGGGTGCCCCGCCGCCGACCGTGACATGGCCGACCTTGACCGGGACGGTGAGCTGGCGGGCCAGCGGGCCTGCGTGTTCCGGCGTCAGATAGGAAAAGGCGCGCTCGTTCATGCGGGCTGCTCTATCACGGGCCGGTGTTCCGGCAATGCTCGCAGCGGCCGACAATCTCGACCATCTGATGCGAGGGCGAGAATTGCCGTGTTTCCGCGATCGCCGCCACCGCTTTCTTCATCGCGGGCGAAGAATCCTCATCGACGCCGCCGCAGACCTCGCAGATCAGGAAGGCGACGACCTCGTTCGCACCATGCCCATGCAGGCAGGCGACATAGGCGTTCTTCGAGGAGAGCCGGTGGACGAAGCCCTGCTCGACGAGGAAGTCCAGCGCCCGGTAGATCGAGATCGGCGCCAGCCTGCGCCCGCCTTCCGGCGAGATGCGGTCGGCCAGATCATAGGCGCCGACCGGCCGGTGGTCGGCATGGAGCGCTTCCAGCGCCTTGCGCCGGATCGGGGTGAGGCGCAGGCCGCGTTCCCGGCAGATCCTTTCGGCGCGGGCCAGCGCCTCCGCCGCGTGTTGGCGGTGGTCCACCGCATGGCGGCAGGCTTCGTCGCCATGCGTGTGCGACGCATGGTCATGTTCGCCGTGATGATGCGCGTTCGACTGCATTTTCGTCATGTTGCGTTGCAAAGACTCATCGGGCAACGTGCGGCGATATCGTGTCGGTGCATTGCCTCGTTCGAACCCGAACCTAAGCATTTTCTCCCCGATTGTCAGGAGCCTTGACGCTCATGTTCCTCAAAGACCGTACTGCCGCCATTACCGGGTCGACCTCCGGCATCGGGCTCGCCTATGCCCGCGCACTGGCCAAGGAAGGCGCCAATCTCGTCATCAACGGCATCATGCCCCCAGCCGATGCCGAGAAGCTGCGCACCGATCTCGAGCAGGAATTCGGCATCAAGGTGGTGTTCTCGCCCGCCGACATGACCAAGCCCGCCGAGATCGCCGGCTTCATCGCCGAGGGCGAGAAGGCCTTCGGCGCCATCGACATCCTGATCAACAATGCCGGCATCCAGTATGTCGCGCCGATCGACGAGTTCCCGCTGGAGAAATGGGATCAGATCATCGCGATCAACCTGTCCTCGGCCTTCCATACGATCCGCGCCGCGCTGCCGAAGATGAAGGAAAAGGGCTGGGGCCGCATCATCAACACCGCTTCGGCGCATGCCTTCGTCGCCTCGCCGTTCAAGAGCGCCTATGTCTCGGCCAAGCACGGCATCGCCGGCCTGACCAAGACGGTGGCGCTCGAGGTCGCGACCAAGGGCATCACCGTCAACGCCATCGCGCCGGGCTATGTCTGGACCCCGCTGGTCGAGAAGCAGATCCCCGACACGATGAAGGCGCGCAACATGACCAAGGAGCAGGTCATCAACGACGTGCTGCTCGACGCCCAGCCGACCAAGGAATTCGTCACGGTCGAGCAGGTGGCGGCGCTTGCCCTGTTCCTCTGCACCGATGCGGCGAAGTCGATCACGGGCGCGACCTTGCCGATCGATGGCGGCTGGACCGCCGCGTGAGCGGGCGCCCGCACCGCCGCTCGGAGCCGGTCAAGGGCCTGGCGGGACCGAAAGCGGAGAAGACCGTCTCGCTCGCCTTGCAGGGTGGTGGCGCGCATGGCGCCTTCACCTGGGGCGTGCTCGACGTCATCCTCGAGGATGGGCGCCTCGGCATCGAGGCGCTGACCGGGACGAGCGCCGGCGCGATGAATGCCGTCGTGCTGGCCGAGGGCTGGCTCGACGGTGGCGCGGACGGTGCCCGCGCCAAGCTCGAAACCTTCTGGCGGGCGATCAGCGTCGACGGCAAATATGGCGGCTCGGAACGCTCGCTGATCGACACCATGCTCGGCGCCTGGGGCAATAGCACGGGAACACCGCCGGGCATGCTGTTCTTCGAGATGTTTTCGAAGGTGGCGAGCCCCTACGACGTCAATCCGCTCAACATCAATCCGCTGCGGGGCGTCGTCGCCGACCTGATCGATTTCGAGAAGGTCAGGGCGCAGGACGCCGTGAAGTTGTTCATCGCCGCCACCAATGTGCGAACCGGCAAGATCGCGGTGTTCGACGGCGAGCAATTGACGCCGGACCATGTGATGGCCTCGGCCTGCCTGCCGATGGTGTTCCAGGCAGTCGAGATCGACGGCGAAGCCTATTGGGACGGCGGCTATATGGGCAATCCCGCCCTGTTCCCGCTGTTCTACAAGGCGCATTGCGACGACATCCTGCTCGTCCAGATCAACCCGATCCAGCGGCGGGAATTGCCGACCAAGGCACGGGAAATCCAGGACCGGCTGAACGAGATCACCTTCAACGCTTCGCTTCTGCGCGAGCTGAGGGCGATCGATTTCGTCAATCGCCTCATCGACGACGGCAAGCTGCCGCGCGACGAATACAAGCGCGTGCTGATGCATCGCATCGACGGCGGCCCGCCGCTGGCGGAGCTGACCTCCTCCTCCCGCATGAACGCGGAATGGGACTTCCTGCTCCGGCTCAGGGATATGGGCCGGGCGGCGGCGAAGCGCTGGCTGAAACGCAACTACGACGCCATCGGCAAGGTCGGCACGCTCGACCTGAAGGAGGCGATCACCTGAAGGCTCCGGCTGTCCGGACCTTCAGTCCTCATCCTTCGAGACGCCGCTTTGCGGCTCCTCAGGATGAGGGCTCGATGCATTCGCGGACGGCTCACGCAGCGAATTCTTCGCTTTTCGGCCTCGCACCTGTTCCGTCGCCACCGCTTGCGCCAGACTGGCCGGCAATGCCATTCACCGAAACCTCAGGCTCCCTTTCAGAGAGACGATCATCCCATGCAGAAACTGGTCATCACCGCCGGCCCGTACACCTTCGGCGGAAAGTTCGAGCTCGAGGCGGCCCCGAAGACCTGCGCCGCCTTCCTGCGGCATCTGCCCTTCGTCAGCAAGATCGTCCATGTCCGCTGGAGCGGCGAGGGCGTGTGGATGCCGCTCGGCGATCTCGACTTCGGCGTCGGCTACGAGAACAACACCAGCTATCCCGCGCCGGGGCACATCATCCTCTATCCGGGCGGCGTCAGCGAGACCGAGATCCTGCTCGCCTATGGCGGCGTGCAGTTCGCCAGCAAGGCGGGCCAGCTCTCCGGCAACCACTTCATCACCCTGACCGAGGGGCTGGAGAACCTCTACGCGCTCGGCCGCAAGACGCTCTACGAAGGCGCGCACGACATCCGCTTCGAACTCGTCGGCTGAGGGCGGTCAGGCCGCCATTGCGGCGGCGGCCACCGGCTCGCGGTCGAGCCTCACCGTCATCCCGGGCTTGACCCGGGATCCATGCCGGAGCGCTTCCGGTCGGGGTTCAGGCATGGATCCCGGCTCTCCGCTTCGCTGCGGCCGGGATGACGCTTCAAGCCGCCGTCGAGGTATCCGCCGGCGGTGGCAATTCCGCCCTGGTGTTCGGCTTCTCCCGCATGGCGGGAGCATCGGCCGGAGGGGCGACATCGGGTCGGGCCTGCGCGTCCGCCGCAGCCTCGCCGTCGCCGCTTCGGGGCGCGCCCGTCGCGGCGTTCAGATTGCCGCACAGCGAGAGCATGGCGCGTGCGATCTCGGCCTCGCCCATGATGGTCAGCGTCGCGCCGCATTTCGTCAGATGCTCGACCTCCGCATCCGAATGGGCGCGGGCGACGATCGGCAGGGTGGTGTTTTCCGTGCGCGCCTGCTGGCAGACCTGCCCGGCCTCGAAGCTGCCGGGGATGGCGACGAAAAGCCGCGTGGCACGGCCGACCGCGGCAGCGGCCAGCACCTCGGGGTCGGCTGCGTTGCCGATGAGAAGCTCGGCGCCGTCGCGCTTCGCCGTCGCGATGGCGTCCGGGTTGTCCTCGATCACCAGGAGCTTGGCGCCTTGCGCCAGCAGCCCCGCGCCGAGCAGGCTGCCGACGCGGCCATAGCCGACCACCACGATATGGTTCGACAGGCTCGTCGGGATGACGTCGCGCTCCGGTTCCACGGCCGGCGCAGGCTGGGCGGCGGGCGCCGCGGCATCGGCCTCGGGCGCGTCGGCCGCGGGCTTGGGCTTGGCGCCGGTGTCGGCACCGAGCCGGTCGATCAGCGCGAACATCAGCGGGTTGAGCAGGATCGACAGGATCGCGCCGGCGAGGATCAGGTCGCGCCCCTGCGACGGCAGGATGCCGAGGCTGGCGGCGAGGCCGGCGAGGATGAAGGAGAATTCGCCGATCTGCGCCAGCGAGGCCGAGATCGTCAGCGCCACCGCGTTCGAGCGGCCGAAGGCGCGCACGATCAGCCAGGCTGCGACCGATTTGCCGATCAGGATGATGGCGAGCGTTCCGAGCAGCGCCCACGGCGCCCGCAGCAGGATGCCGGGGTCGAACAGCATGCCGACCGAGACGAAGAACAGCACCGCGAAGGCGTCCCGCAGCGGCAGCGTCTCCTCGGCGGCGCGCTGGGAGAGCGGCGATTCCGAGAGGATCATGCCGGCGAAGAAGGCGCCGAGTGCGAAGGAGACACCGAACAGCGTCGCCGACAGGAAGGCGACGCCGAGCGCGACCGCCAGCACGGCGAGCCGGAACAGCTCGCGGGAGCCGGTATGGGCGACCCAGTGCAGCACCCAGGGAATGACCCTGCGCCCGACGATGAGCATGAAGGCGATGAAGGCGGCGACCTTGGCGACGGTGACGCCGAGCACGCCCCACAGGCCGAGATCGAACTGCGCCGAGAGCGGGGAGGGGCCGCCGGACTGTCCGCCGTTGATCGCACTGGCGACGGCGGGGATCGCGACCAGCGCCAGCACCATCGCGAGATCCTCGACGATCAGCCAGCCAACGGCGATCCTGCCCTTTTCCGTCTGCACCAGCCGGCGCTCCTGCAGCGCGCGCAGCAGCACCACGGTGCTGGCGACCGAGAGCGCGAGGCCGAAGACGAGGCCGGCAACCCAGTTCCAGCCGAGCAGCAGGCCGAGGCCAAGCCCGAGCAGGGTCGCGACCGCGATCTGGGCGATGGCGCCGGGAACGGCGATGGTTTTGACCGACAGCAGATCCTTCAGCGAGAAATGCAGGCCGACGCCGAACATCAGCAGGATCACGCCGATCTCAGCCAGTTCGTTGGCCAGGTTCTGGTCGGCGACGAAGCCCGGCGTGAACGGGCCGGCAGCGACGCCGGCGAGCAGATATCCCACCAGCGGAGAGATGCGCAGTTTCTGGGCAATGGCCCCGAAGACGAAAGCAAGGCCGAGGCCCGCGACAATGATGGCGATCAGCGGGCCGTGATGCATGTCTCTCCCGAAATCCGAACGTAAAAATCAAGCCTGTGGAATGATTTCGAGGATGGGGATTTGCGGCGGCGATTTCAACCGAAAGACGTAGAACCTTTGTGCCTGGGCGGCAGTTTTTTTAGGCGCGAGGCAAGGCGTTCGCCGCGGCGGGGAGAGACCGGCGCGATGCGGGCGGGCGGCGGGGCCGGCCTGGCTCAGGCCCTGGGCTTCTCCAGCAGGATCTGTCCCTGCTTCTCAACGCCGATCTTCAGCTTCTCGGCGAAGACGGCGAGCATCCAGGGTAGCGTCACTTCGACGCGCACCAGGGCGTCCTCGACATCCAGCCGCCCATGGACGGTGTGACCGAGCGCCGCGACGCCGAAATACAGGCTGTCGCCTTCCCAGCGCTCCTCGACGAGCTGCATCTTGACCATGCCGAGCCGGTCGCGGATGCGGTCGATGCCGCCCCGCAGGCGATCCAGCGCAGCTGCGCGGCCGAGATCATGCGAGATGGTGATCGAGACAGGCTTCGCCATGGCGTTCCGGAAGAGGTTTCAGTTCACGGGGCTTGCCTGCACATGGCAACGGCGCCGGAGGATGTCCAGCGCCGGTGCAATGATCGGCAGGTTTCCGGGCCCGCGCTTCAGATCCGCGCCAGCCCGTCCGAGGCCAAGAAGGCGGATCAGCTCCGCTCGCTCAGCCGCTTCTGACCTGTTTCGGTGACACGCCAGATCGAGCCGTCGGACTTGACCAGGCCGCGGCCTTCCAGAGCGTGAAGCATGGTTTCATCGAAGATGAAATGCCGGGTTTCTTCCTCGATGCTCTCGAGCGCGATCCATTCGGGATCCGAGAGGATGGAGGGATGCGCGATCTGGAGGTGCTGAACGTGCATAAGCGTCTCCTTCTCGTTTGATGCCCCTGTTGCAGGCTCAGATCGCATCCAATCTTGACGCGGTGATGGCCGAAACATCCTGCATCGATGACGGTGCGTTTTTCTGCCTCGGGCGGAACCCATCTTCCGATCGCCGGTTCACCTCGTAACCCTGTCCAGAAACGGAGTGTTCCCGATGGCGATGACCAACAGCTTCCCGCCCGATGTGCCGAAGGATGCGGAGGAGATGCGCGAGGAGGCGGGTGCCACCGTGCGGAGCCTGCGCAGCAAGGCGAGCGAGATGGCCGACAAGGCCGGCGAGGTGGTCAAGGACCATTACACCCGCGCGAAAGAGGCCGTGACCGATGCCGTCAGCGAGGCCGATCCGATGGAGACGGCCCGCCAGGGTGGGCAGGCCGTGGCCGGCGCCGTCGGGCGGCACCCGCTGGCGGCTTTCGGGCTCGGTGCGCTGAGCGTCGGGCTGATCGCCTGGGCTGCCCTGCGCAGCCGTGAGCCTGCTTCGCGCTGGGAACGTTACCAGCCGGATTACGGACGCTGGCGTAGCTGGCTGCAAGACCAGGGATCGGAAGCGGCCGATGCCGGCAACCAGGCGTTGCGGGCCGGCGGCAAATGGCTGCGCTCCCAGCGGGGCCAGGTCGACGACTATGCCGACCAGGCCAGCGACTATGCGGCGCGGGCACGCGGCTATGCCGATCTCGGCGGGCGCATGCTGGCGAAGCGGGCCGAACGCGAGCCGGTGGCGGCGCTGATCGGCCTGGGGCTTGCCGTTTATGTGATCGGTTCGCTGTTGACGTCGGCCTCGGCCAGTGAGCCGGCCACGGCTCCGGCGCGCAAGCGGGCCGCGCGGCGCTGACGTTTTCCGATAGGCCAAAAAAAATCCTGCGACGCCGAGCGCCGCAGGACCGGGATATCCTGGAAGAAGGAGGTGCCTTCCGAAAGAAGGCGCCTCGCTATCTCACCACCAGTAGCCACGGCGGCCGTAATAACCACGGCCGTAGTAAGCGCGGTTGTCGGCGGCAACGAGGGCGCCGCCGATGACGCCGGCGGCCACGCCGGCCGCAACCGCATTGCCGGTCTCGTTCGAGGCCCGGCGATTCTCGACATAGTTCGCCGAACGGCACTGCTGGTAGGCGCGGGTGCCGGGGCGGAAGCCCTGGGACTCGCAGGTGACTTCGGCGTCGGCCATCGATTCCTGCGCGGTCTGGCAACCGGCGAGAAGAGCGGCCATCGCACCAACGATCAAAATGCTACGCATTATTTATTCCTTTTCAGCCTCCCATTGGCCTGCTGGAGACTTAAGAGCAGCCGCGTTGGCAGGTCAAGAATGGGCATCGTGTTTGAGTTAAGTTCGCACGGCTGTTTTGTGACAATAGTGTCGTATCCGGTTCTTGGCGGGAGGTGGCGAAGGTCTTCCGTTTTGGAGACTTGCAACCGTCAGCCGCCGGAGCATTTCCCGATTGGCGTCGGGCTTGCTTTTGTGTCAAAGCGGCGGATCATGCGTTCGATACCTCCGAGAGAGACCATCCGGCCGTGACGATGAAGCCGCGTTTCCTGATCCTTCTGCCCGCGCTTCTGCTCGGCGCCTGCGCCTACCAGACCTCGCGCACCAGCATCGTGGTGGTCACCAACACGCAGGGCGTGATCGAGAACTGCCAGAAGCTCGGCGAGATCGACGGCGATTCGGGTTTCGGTTCGGTCGTGCCGCTCGACAAGATGCGCGAGCTGACGCTGAACCGGCTGAAGATTCGCGGCGCCGATATGGGCGGCACGCATGTCTTCTCCGAAGTCGCCGACATCAAATGGGCGGGCGGCAAGACGACCGGCACCGTCTACAAGTGCAATCCGGGCTAGGGTTTCGCCTCCGGCTGCTACGGCGACGATGCTTTGACGCTTCATTCCTCTCGCTTCCCGCCGATCGCTGGGTGACAGCCCGGATCAAAGCGGCAAAGCGGAACGAAGCCGTCCTTTATTCGAAGGACCGGTGCGGCGAGCGGAGAATCGCGCCGCGAGGCGGGCTCATCCCTTCAGCAGCCATTCGTGCTCGGCCGCGTTGTGGAATTTCCAGCTCCGCTTCGGGCCGGCCATCACGTTGAGATAGTAGAGGTCGTAGCCGTGGCAGGTCGCGCAGGGGTGATAGCCCTTGGGCACCAGAACGACATCGCCGTCCTCGATGGCCATGGCCTCGTCGAGGCTGCGGTCGTCGGTATAGACGCGTTGGAAGCCGAAGCCCTGGGGCGGGTTGAGGCGGTGGTAGTAGGTCTCTTCCAGATAGGTTTCGCGCGGCAGGTCGTCCTGGTCGTGCTTGTGCGGCGGATAGCTCGAGGTGTTGCCGGCGGGCGTGATGACCTCGACGACGAGCAGCGAATCGGCCGGTTCGGTCTCAGGCAGGATATTGGTGACATGGCGGGTGTTCGAGCCCTTGCCACGGACCTCCTGACCGAGCTCGTCCGGCCGGATCACGCGCACGGGAAGTCCACCGCCGAGACCCGGTGCCGTGCAGATGGCGAGTTCCAGATCAGTGGTGGCGGTGACGGACCAGGCGGAGCTTTCCGGGAGATAGACCGACCAGGGCTTGCCCTCGAAGGGGCTCATGCGCTGGCCGAGTTCGCCGAGGCTCTGGCCGCCGGCCGTGGCTTCGCCCTTGCCGGTGACGAAGACGAGGCAGGTCTCGCGGTCGCCGGTCTGCGCCGAAACGGTCTCGCCCGGCTTCAGGCGATGCAGCTCGAAGCCGACATAGGTCCAGCCGGCGCTTTCCGGCGTGACATGGGTGACGCGGCCATGGCTGCCGTTGGGCTTGACCTTGAGACGGGACATCGGTGCTTCCTCAAGCAGTCAGATTCAATCAGGGCGTCATTCCGGGCGCAGCGCAGCGGAGGCCCGGAATCCATCGTAAAGCGCATCGGCCTCCGATGGATTCCGGATCGGCGCCGCTTTCGCGGCTTGTCCGGAATGACCGTGGAGGATGTTCAGGCCAGCCCGGCTTCCTTGATGAAGCGCGCCAGATTGGCATGCCCCAGCTTGGCATAGGCCGCGGGCTCGGCCTTTTTCGGGTCCTGCTCGGCCTCGACCACGATCCAGCCGGAATAGCCCTGCAGCTCCCTGAGCACGCGGACATAGTCGATCAGCCCGTCACCCGGCACGGTGTAGACGCCGGCGAGCACGGATTCGAGGAAGGACCAGTCCTCGCGATTCGAGCGCCACATCACGGCTTCGCGGATGTCCTTGCAGTGGACATGGTGGATGCGCGCCTTCCAGTGGCGGGCGATGCGGGCGGGGTCGCCGCCGCCCCAGGTGGCATGGCCGGTGTCGAGCAGGAGGCCCACGGCAGGGCCGGTGACGCCCATGAAGCGGTCGATCTCGGCCTCGGTCTGCACGACCGTGCCCATATGGTGGTGATAGACGAGCTGGAGGCCGTATTCCGCTTTCAGCGCTTCGGCGAAGTTGGTGTAGCGCGCGCCGAACTCGTCCCAGCGCGTCTTCGGCAGGACGGGCCTGGCCGAGAGCGGCTTGGCGATGTCGGAATGGATCGCGTTCGAGGTCTCGGCCGCGATCAGGACCGCGCAGCCCATGTCGCGCAGCAGCGTCGCATGGGCCTTCACGGCCGCCATCTCGGCGGCGACGTCGCGGACGAGCAGTTCGGTCGAATACCAGCCGGAGACGAGCGTATGGCCATGCGCGTCGAGGATCGGCTTCAGCTTGGCTGCCTCGCGCGGGAACTTGTTGCCGAGCTCCATGCCTGTGAATCCGGCTTCGCTCGCCTCTTTCAGGCAGGTTTCGAGCGGAATGTCGCCGCCGATCTCCAGCATGTCGTCATTCGACCAGCCGATGGGGTTCGCGCCGATGCGGATCATGTCAGGGGTCTTTCTCGCCTAGGGAAACGGCTTTAGTTGCCGATGTTCTGATGCTTGCGCAGCTTGTCATAGCTGGCCCGCGCCGTGCGGACTTGCTCGCGCTCGCTGACCTCAGGCACCGCGACATCCCACCAGGCGCCGCCGGCCCCCGTCGAGATCAGCGGGTCGGTGTCGATGACGACGACGGTCGTGCGGGCGTTGGCCTTGGCCTGCGCCAGTGCGGCTTCGAGCTCGGCGATGGAGGCCGCCTTCACCGCGATCGCGCCGAGGCTCGCGGCGTGGGCGACAAAGTCGATCTCCGGCAGGGTCTCGTGCCGGCTGTCCTTGAGCAGGTTGTTGAAGCTCTGGCCACCCGTGGCGTTCTGCAGGCGGTTGATGCATCCGAAGCCGCGATTGTCGAGCAGGACGATGGTGAGCTTCAGCCCCAGCATCACCGAGGTCGCGATCTCGGAATTGAGCATCAGATAGGAGCCGTCGCCGAGCATGACGACGACCTCCTTGTCGGGCCGCGCCATCTTGGCGCCCAGGCCGCCGGCGATCTCGTAGCCCATGCAGGAGAAGCCGTATTCGGCATGGTAGGAGCCGGGCGTGCCGGCCTGCCAGAGCTTGTGCAATTCGCCCGGAAGGCCACCGGCGGCATGGAGCAGGATCACCTCGGAGCCCAGCGCGCGCTGGACCGCGCCGATGACCTGCGCATCCGAAGGCAGGGCGGCGTTGCTGGCAGCGGTAGCCTTGCCGGCTTCCTTCTGCCACTCGGCCTTGCCGGCCTTGGCATTGCTGGTCCAGCTCTCCGCCGCCTTCCAGCTGCCGATGGCTTCGGCCAGTTCGGCCAGACCCTCGCGGGCATCGGCGACGAGGGGCAGGGCCCGGTGCTTGCCGGCATCGAAGGGCTGGACGTTGAGGCCGATGATGGTCTTCGACGCCGCGCCGAACAGCGCCCAGGAGCCGGTGGTGAAATCCTGCAGGCGGGTGCCGACGGCGAGCACGAGATCGGCTTCTGCGGCGAGCCGGTTGGCGGCTTCCGTGCCGGTGACGCCGACGGCGGCCATGTTGAGTGCGGCGTCGTCGGGCAGGGCGGATTTGCCGCCTTGCGTCTCGCAGACGGGAATGCCGGTCGCGGCCGAGAAGCGGGCCAATTCGTCACTCGCGCCGGAATAGAGCACGCCGCCGCCGGCGACGATCAGGGGCTTCTTGGCGGCTTTCAACGCCTCGGCAGCGGCTTTCAGTTCGTCACGGTCGGCGCGCGGACGGCGCGGCGTCCAGAGACGCTCGTCGAAGAAACTCTCTGGGTAATCGTAAGCTTCGGCCTGCACGTCCTGGCAGAGCGCGAGCGTGACCGGGCCGCATTCGGCGGGATCGGTCAGCACCTGCATGGCCCGGGTCAGCGCCGGGATGATCTGCTCGGGCCGGGTGATGCGGTCGAAATAGCGCGAGACGGGCTTGAAACAGTCATTGGCCGAGATCGTACCATCGCCGAAAGCTTCGACCTGCTGGAGGACCGGGTCCGGAATGCGGTTGGCGAAGACGTCGCCCGGCAGCAGCAGCACCGGCAGGCGGTTGACATGGGCGAGCGCCGCGGCGGTGACGAGATTGGTCGCGCCGGGGCCGATCGAGGTGGTCGCAGCCATGAAACGGCGGCGCATGTTCGCCTTGGCATAGGCGATCGCCGCATGGGCCATGGCCTGCTCGTTATGGGCGCGGAAGGTCGGCAGGCGTTCGCGCTCATGCCAGAGCGCCTCGCCGAGTCCGGCGACATTGCCATGGCCGAAGATCGCCCAGACGCCACCAAAGATCGGCAGGCGCTGCCCGTCGATCTCGGTCATCTGCGCGGCGAGATAGCGCGTCAGCGCCTGCGCCATGGTGAGGCGGACGGTGCTCATGATCTGTCTCCGGTCGGGAGTCTTTTTAGCATCGGCTTGGTCCGAAAACCGGTTCCCACTTTTCGGGCCGATGCGCTAGGCCGCCTTGCGGCCGCGCGTGGCAAGCCAGAGGCCGGTCAGCGCCTCGAAACGCCCCGCCATGTCTGCGATCGCGGCTTCGTCGTCGAGCTTGCCGGAAAGCCAGCCTTCGGCCGCGTTCATGAAGATGGTGCGGCCCACGGCGAAGCCCTTGACGATGGGGGCTGAGGCCGTGGCGGCGAAGCCGGCCTCCAGCTCCTCGGCGGGAGCATCGAGTCCGAGCAGCAGCACGCCGCGGCACCAGGGGTCGTGCCTCGCAATCGTCTTCTCGATCGCGGTCCAGGCGGCGGGGGAGGATTGCGGCTCGAGCTTCCACCAGTCGGGCTTGATGCCCAGCGCGTAGAGCTCTTCCAGCGCGCGGGCGACGGTGTCGGATCCGAGCGGGCCGTTCTTGCCGGCGATGATCTCGACCAGCAATTCGCGGCCGACCTTGCGCGCTGCCTCGAACAGCCCGCGCAGCTTCTCCTGCTGCTCGCGCTTCAGCTCGGGCGCATCGTCCGGATGGTAGAAGCACAGGCACTTGATGCAGTGATCGACCGGCCATTCCGGCAGGAGCGAACCGATATCCTGGCTCGTCTCGAAGCGCAGCGGGCGCGAGCCGGGCAATTCGACCGGGCGGCCGAGCCAGGAGAAGGGGTGGCGGGCGAATTCGAACATCGCCTCGCGGCCATGCTTCTCGTCGAGCAGCATGCCGTAGCCCGGGCGGCCATCGGCGACGCGGGCGGCGGCCTTGACCGCGAGCACCTTGAAGTCGCGGATGCGGGCGGGATCGGCACTGACCTTTGCTGCGAGTTCTTCGAGCTGCGAGCGATGGTCGCAGGCAAATGCCATCAGCGAGGGGATGTCGCGCCGGCGCGTCGTCGCCCAATGGATGTGATTGATGTCCTCATCCTTGCGGAGCGCGCGATGCGGGCTGCCGTTCTTGAGGAAGTACTGAAGTTCCTCGAAGGTCGGAATCTCCGGCGCGCAGAGCAGGCGCGAAACGGCGAAGGCGCCGCAGGCATTGGCCCAGGTCGCGGCAGTGGTGAGGCTTTCGCCGCCGAGCCAGCCGCGCAGGAAGCCGGACATGAAGGCGTCGCCGGCACCGAGGACATTGTAGACCTCGATCGGAAAACCCTTGCCGACGATGCCGTCCTCCAGATCGTCGGAGATCGCGCCGTCATAGACGATGCAGCCCATCGGGCCGCGCTTGAGCACGATGGTCGCTGGCGTCAGCGCGCGGATCGTCTTCAGCGCCTGAAGGAGCTCGCTCTCGCCGGAGGCGATCAGCACCTCCTCCTCCGTGCCGACGATCAGGTCGCAGCCGGGCAGGACCGTCTTCATTCGCTCGGAGACGGCCTGCGAGGCGATATAGCGGTTGTCGCCGGCATCGTGCCCGGCGAGGCCCCAGAGATTGGGCCGGTAGTCGATGTCGAGCACGACCTTGCCGCCGTTCTCGCGCATCAGCCGCATCGCCTTGCGCTGGGCTGCCTCTGGCTTCGGCCGGGCGAAATGCGTGCCGGTGACGACGACGGCGCGGGCGCGCGCGATGAAGGCCGGGTCGATATCGCCTTCCTCAAGCGCGATGTCGGCGCAGTTGTCGCGGTAGAACAGCAGCGGGAAGGATTTGTCGCTCTCGACCGAGAGGATGGCCAGCGCGGTCAGCCGCTCGGGGTCGGTCTTGAGGCCGTCGAGATTGACACCCTCACGGGCAAGCTGCTCGCGCAGGAAGCGGCCGAACTGCTCGTTGCCGACGCGGGTGAGCAGGGCCGAACGCAGGCCGAGCCGCGCCGTGCCGATGGCGATGTTGGCCGGGCAGCCGCCGACCGACTTGGCGAAGGAGGTGACATCCTCCAGCCGCGAGCCGATCTGCTGGCCGTAGAGATCGACCGAGGCGCGGCCGATGGTGATGACGTCGAGCGCCTGCGCCGATCCGCTGAGCGGTCCCGTCATATGCTCCTCCCGGCTGCGATGCTTCTCAGGCCGAACGGCCCTGGCTGCCGGCATGAAATAATAATTCCATTATTTCGTCAATGCGGAATGGATATTCCTATGCTTTTCCAAGCTGGCTGCGGCGGCGGCTCCTGCCGCGGCCGTCGCGGCGCGCCTCGCCGATGCCGACGGTCAGCGCCATCGCCAGCGCCATGGTCGAGGCCAGCGTCCGGAAGCCGCCGAAATCGGCTTCCGCGACCTCGAACCAGAGCTGCGCGAAGCTCGCGAGCGGCGAGAAGGCGCTGTCGGTGATGGCGACGAGCGGCACGCCGCGCTCGGCAAGGCCACGGGCATCCTCGACGGTGGCCGGCGCGTAGGGCGAGAAGCTGACGACGAGCACGGCGTCTTTCGGCGTGGCGAAGGCGATCATCTCGGGGTCGAGCCCGGCCGCCGATTCGACGAGCTGGTAGCGCACGCCGAGCTTGCCGAACGCATAGGCGAGATAGCTCGCGATGGGGTAGGAGCGGCGGCGGGCGAGGATGTAGATGGTCTCGGCGCCGGCCAGCAATTCGATCGCCCGGTCGAGCGTCCCCTCGTCGAGGCTGCGGCTCATCACATCCAGCGATTTGCGTGAGGCGGTGAGGAAACCGTCGAGAATGTGATGGTTGCCGGCCGGGCCTTCGCCGCTCCGCAAGGTGCTGAGGCGTTCCTCGTAGCTGGAATTGCGCTCGCGCAGGCGCTCGCGGAAGACGCCCTGCAGGCTGGTGAAGCCGTCGAAGCCGAGATGCTGGGCGAAGCGAATCAGCGTCGAGGGCTGGACACCGGCGGAAACGGCGATGCTGGCCGCGGTGCCGAAAGCGATTTCGTCGGGGTTGTCGAGCGCATAGGCGGCGATCTGCGCGATGCGTTTGGGCAAACTCTCACGCTGGGCGAGGATCAGTGTGCGCAGGCCGTCGAAATCACGCGGCAGTTCCGTCGTCGCCATATCGCTCATGCGTCGTTCGTGCTCGCGGCGGATTCTCTATGCGCGACAGTTCTGGCAGCGATGACGAAATGGAGCAAGCGTTCCAATGGGGGAATGAACGGTCGATGGGGAGAGGGGGAACGTCATGCTCGGGCCTGACCTGAGCAGCTCTTGCTGGGGGCGGTTCCTGCGTCTCTTCCTGCCAGAGATTCTCGGGTCTCCGCTCCGCTTCGCCCGAGAATGACGCGAATGCTCTTGTTCAACCCAGCGGAGCGGTGGCGCAGCTCTGGCCGCCATCGACTGGCAGGCAGACGCCCGTGATGAATTTCGCCTCGTCCGAAGCCAGGAAGATCGCGGCGTTGGCGATATCCCAGGCCGTGCCCATCTGGCCGAGCGGCACGAGCGCGTTACGGGCGGCGACCATCTCCTCGGCGGAGGCGTATTGCGCGGAGATCTGCTTGTAGATCAGCGGTGTGTCGATCAGCCCGGGCATGATGCAGTTCGCCCGGATGCCCTGCCTGGCATACTGCATGGCGAGCGCGACCGTCGCCTGGTTCACCGCCGCCTTGGTCGCGTAATAGGCGAAGTAGGGATAGCCGGTCCAGCGGATGGCGGCGAGCGAGGAGATGTTGACGATGGCGCCGCCGCCACCCTTCAGCATCTCCGGAATGACGGCCTTGGCGCAGCGATAGACCGAGCCGAGATTGAGCTGGAGCGAGGCGTTGAACTGCTCCTCGGAGAGCTCGACCGGCCCGCCCATATGGGTGACGCCGACATTGTTGTGGAGGATGTCGATGCGGCCGAAATGGCTCACGGTCTCGGCGACGCAGGCCTCGACCGAAGCGAGATTCGTGACGTCGGCCGCAAGCGCCAGAGCCTTGCCGCCTTCGCCGGCGATGATCGCGGCGGTTTCCTCGGCGGCCTCGCGATTGAGGTCGATGCAGGCGACGCCGGCGCCCTCGCGGGCATAGGCGACCGCCGCGGCCTTGCCATTGCCCCAACCGGGGCCGGAGGAACCGGCGCCGAAGACGATGGCGATCTTGCCCTTCAGCCGGTCGGCCATGATGATCAGTCTCTCGCTATCGGAAATATCCGCGGGTCATCCCGGACAAGCGGCGAAGCCGCGCCGATCCGGGATCCATGCCTGAACTCTTCCGGCATGGATCCCGGGCCTTCGCTTCGCTGCGCCCGGGATGACCCGCGTGTGGTGGCTGGCGCCGATCAGCTCAGCGAGCTGCCGACGGCCTTTTCCAGGATCGCCCAGGCTTCGTCACCGTATTTCTTCTTCCATTCGGCGTAGAAGCCGGCCTTGCGCAGCGCCTCGCGGAAGGCGTCGGCCTTGGTCTCGTTGATGGCCATGCCCTTGGAAGCGAGCTCGCCCTGCAGGCCGGCATTGAGCTTGGCGACGTCGTCGCGCTCCAGCAGCGCGGCGGCGTTGATGTTCTTGGCGACGATGGCGCGCAGGTCTTCCGGCAGCTTCTCCCAGGCGCGGCGATTGGCCAGGAACCAGAAGCCGTCCCACATATGGTTGGTCAGCGAGAGATATTTCTGCACTTCGAAGAGCTTCGCGGTCGAGATGATCGCGAGCGGGTTCTCCTGGCCGTCGACGATCTTGGTCTGCAGCGCGGTGTAGACCTCGGCGAAGTTGATCGAGGCCGGGGCCGACTGGAAGGCGGTGAACATCGAGGTCCAGAGCGGCGAGACCGGCACGCGGATCTTGAAGCCCTTGAGGTCTTCGGGCGTGGCGACCGGGCCCTTGGACGAGGTGATCTGGCGGAAGCCGTTGTCCCAGATCTTGTCCATGACGACGAGATTGGCCTTGTTGATCTGGCCGCGGACATAGGCGCCGAGCTCGCCGTCCATCGCCTTCCAGACGGCGTCGTAGTTCGGGAAGGCGAAGCCGATGCCCGAGAGCGAGGCGTTGGCGACCAGTGTCGAGAGGATCAGCGGCGAGAGCGTGAAGAACTCGACGCCGCCCGAGCGGACCTGGCTCAGCATGTCCGTGTCGGAGCCGAGCTGGTTGTTCGGGAAGATCTGGATGTCGACGCGGCCCTTGGTCTCTTCCTTGATCTTGGCCACAGCCTCGTTGGCGCGCATGTTCATCGGGTGCGCGACGGGCAGGTTGTTGGCGTATTTATAGGTGAACTCGGCGGCCTGGGCGTTGGCGCGGCCGATATGGAAGGTGCCGATGGCAGAGGCGGCGGCTGTCGCCTGGAGCAGGGTACGGCGCGAGATGGTCATGGGCGTTTTCTCCTTGAGAGCGTCTGTTGTTTGTTTCTTGTGGTTGGCGGCGAGCTTCACAGCACCCAGGTCGAGAGGCCGGGGACGAGGGCGATGACGACGAGGCCGACGAGGAGCGCGATGAGATAGGGCCAGATCGCGCCCATCGCCTCGTCCGGCGAGACGTTGCCGATCTTGCAGGCGATGTAGAAGCCGATGCCGATCGGCGGCGCCATCAGGCCGATATTCATCGCAGTGACCACGACCATCGCATAGTGCACGTCGTTGATGCCGAGGCTCTTGGCGATCGGGAACATCAGGGGCGCCAGCAGCACGATCGCCGGCAGGCCTTCCAGCACGCAGCCGAGGATCATGAAGACGACGATCGACACCGCCATGAAGCCGAGCCAGCCGCCGGGCAGGTTCGCCATGAAGGTGGCGAGGTCGCGGGCGAAGCCGGTCTGGGTCAGCGCCCAGGCCATGGCGAGCGCCGTGCCGAGAATGACGAGGATCGCGCCGGAGAGGGCCGCCGTCTCGACCAGCATCTGGTAGAACTTGCGCGGGCCGATGCCGCCATAGAGCACGATGCCGATGACCAGGGCATAGAGCACGGCGATGGTCGAGACCTCGGTCGCGGTCGCGACGCCGCCGCCGACTGCGGCGCGGATGATGAAGGGCAGGACGAGTGCGGGAGCGGCGACGAGCGCGACCTTGCCGATCACCGCGAGCGGAGCGCGGCGCACGCCCTTCATGTCCTCCGCCGCCGCCTTCCAGCGCGCGAGGCCGGCGAGCGCCACCAGCAGCACGCCCGCGATGACGAAACCGGCATTGAACAGGCCGGCGATCGAGACGCCGGCGACGGAGCCGAGCACGATCAGCACGATCGAGGGCGGGACGGTGTCTGCCATCGCCGCGCCGGTGGAGAGCAGCGCGATCAGGTCCTTGGGCTTGTAGCCGCGCCGCTTCATCTCCGGGAACAGCGCGGGGGCGACCGTCGCCATGTCCGAGACCTTCGAGCCCGAGATGCCGGAGACGAGATAGAGCGAGCCGAGCAGCACATAGGACATGCCGGCGCGGACATGGCCGAGCAGCGAGGCCAGGAAATCGACAATCGCCTTGCCCATGCCGGTGGCGTCGAGGATGCAGCCGAGTAGCACGAAGATCGGCACGGAGAGCAGGATGAGGCTCGACATGCCCTCGTCCATCCGCCCGATCATCACGAGCATCGGGACGTTGGTCGAGAAGGCGAGGAAGGCGAGCGTGCCCAGCCCGAAGCAGAAGGCGATCGGCACGCCCGCGACGAGGCAGGCGGCGACGACGCCGATCAGGAAGATCAGGATGTTGTAGTAGCCGAGGCCCTTGAGTGTCGGCCCGAGCAGCCAGAAGGCGAGGCCGAAGCCGCCGATGATCACCGCGGCGGCGGCGATGTCGACGAGAGGCGCGGTCTTGAAGAGATAGCGCAGGGTCAACAGCCCCATCAGCACGATGCCGACGGCGATGGCCGAGACGCGCCAGCTCACGGGGATATTGAGCGCGGCCGAGGTGACGTAGCTCTCCTCCACCGCATATTCGATGGCCGGATCGACCATCGCGGCCAGGAAGGCGGCGACGACGGTCAGCGCCAGCGTCTCGGTGAACTCGCGTAAGCGCGGGGGCATCATGCCGACGAAGAGCGTCAGGCGCAGATGCTCGTTGCGGTCGACGGCGATGGCGGCGCCGAGCATGGCGAGCCAGATGAAGGCGATCGAGGCGACCTCGTCGACCCAGACGAAGGGCAGCGCGAAGACATAGCGCGAGACGACGCCGAGCAGCAGTACGCCGATGATGAAGGCGACCAGCGCGGCCGCGACCATCTCGACCGGGCGCATGATGGCGGAGCCCGGGCGCGCATCCGCGTTCTCGCTCAGGTTCTCCGGAATCGTCAGGGTATCGGCGATATCGCTCATGCGCCGGCCTCAGTTGCCGGTCGCAAGGCGCAATACGCCTGCACTATGGGATGCCCAAAGGGCCATCATTCCGTTCCTCCCTTCGCGCCGATCTTGTGTGTCGCCGGCGTCGATTGTGGTCCACACTGTGAATAGCCAGACAGCGGGACGGCGGGCAGATTACACGAGGGGTGCGGCATTGCAATCCGCAAAGCGCCCATCTAGGCTTGGGATACAAGAATAAGGTCCATATCATGGACTATCTGGAGGAGCGCTTGCCGCAGAATTCCGCGCCCGAAGCCGGCCTGTCCGGCTCGCAGAGCGTCGACCGGGCGCTCGGGCTGCTCTCGCTGATCGGGCGGGAGCCGGCCGAAGGCCTGCCGCTCGGCGAGATCGTCTCCGGAAGCGGGCTCAACAAGCCGACGACGCGGCGCCTGCTGCTGGCTTTGATGCGCGCGGGCCTGGTCGAGCAGGAGCCGCAGACGCGGCGCTATTGCCTGGGCGAGGAGGCCTTCGTGCTCGGCGTGCTGGCGGCGCGGCGCCACGGCCTGCTCGAAATCGCGATGGACGGCCTGCGCCGGCTCTCGGCCGAGACGCAGGATACGAGTTTCCTGACCGTCCGGCGCGAGAATTACGCGATCTGCCTGCATCGCGAGGAGGGGACGTACCCGGTGCGGACCCATGCCTTGCAGGCGGGCGACCAGCATCCGCTCGGCGTCGGCGCAGGCTCGCTCGCCATGCTGGCGGCGCTGCCCGACGACGATGTGGACCGGGTGATTGCGGCCAATGAAGCCGTGCTGCTGGCGCGCTATCCCGGCTTCGCGCCGGATGCCTTGCGGGTCGATATCGCCGAGACGCGCGCGCGGGGCTTCTCGCTCAATCCCGGCCGGCTCGTCGCCAGTTCATGGGGCATCGGGCGGGCCTTCCGCTATCCGGACGGGCGGGTCGCGGGCGCTTTGTCCATCGCCGCGATCGACAGCCGGATGGCGCCAAGCCGACAGGCGGAGCTTGCCGTGCCGCTGGCGCGCGAGGCCGAGCGCATGGAAGCGCTCCTGGCCGAGATGTTCGTATCCAAGAGGGCCGGCAGGCCCATGACGGCCGCTGTGCCGCGATCCATCGAGACAGGGAGAGCCTCAAGATGAGCTCTGCAACAGCCGCCCCGACCGGGGGCGTCGTGCCGATGACCCGGCGCGTGATGAACCTCGCCCATATCGCGACGCAGAATGCGCGGCGCTTGGCCCGGCATCCCGCCTTCATCTGGGGCGAGAAGACCCTCGATTGGGCCGAGATCGATGCGCAGGTCTCGGCGCTTGCCGCGGGTTTGAAGGCGCGCGGCATCGGCAAGGGCGACCGCCTGCTCGTCCATTCCAAGAATTGCGACGCGATGTTCGTCTCGATGTTCGCGACCTTCCGGCTCGGCGCCGTCTGGGTGCCCACCAATTTCCGCCTGCTGCCGGACGAGGTCGCCTACCTCGCCACGGCTTCCGGCGCGAAGGGCTTCCTCTGCCATGGCGATTTCCCGGAACATGCGGCCGCAGTCGCGGCCGCCAGCCCGGCGCCGGAGTTCACCTGGCGGATCGGCGAGGGCGCTTTCGGCGAGGACGAGGTCGGTGCGGTGATCGCGCGCCATCGCGGCGAAAAGGTCGAGAATGTCGCGGTCGAGCATGACGATCCCTGCTGGTTCTTCTTTACCTCCGGCACGACCGGGCGCTCCAAGGCCGCCGTTCTGACCCATGGCCAGATGGGATTCGTCATCACCAACCATCTCTGCGACCTCGTGCCCGGCTCGACCGAGAAGGACGCCTCGCTGGTGGTGGCGCCGCTCTCGCATGGCGCGGGCGTGCATCAACTGATGATCTCGGCGCGCGGGGCGACCTCGATCCTGCTGCCGACCGAGCGCTTCGATATCGACGAGGCCTATCGGCTGATCGCCAAGCATCGCATCAGCAACATCTTCACCGTGCCGACGATCCTGAAGATGCTGGTCGAGCATCCGGCCGTGGACCAGCATGATCATTCCAGCCTGCGCTACATCATCTATGCGGGCGCGCCGATGTATCGCGAGGACCAGAAGGCGGCGCTGAAAAAGCTCGGCAAGGTGATCGTGCAGTATTTCGGGCTGGGCGAGGTGACCGGCAACATCACCGTGCTGCCGCCGGCCTTGCACGAGGCCGAGGACGGCCCGAACGCCCGCATCGGCACCTGCGGCTTCGAGCGCACGGGCATGCAGGTGCAGATCCAGGACGAGGACGGGAAAGAGGTCGAGGCGGGCGTTCAGGGCGAGATCTGCGTGATCGGGCTGGCCGTCTTCGCCGGCTATTACGACAATCCGGAGGCCAATGCGAAATCCTTCCGCAATGGCTGGTTCCGCACCGGCGACCTCGGCCATATGGACGAACAGGGCTTCGTCTACATCACCGGCCGGGCCTCGGACATGTACATCTCCGGCGGCTCGAACATCTATCCGCGCGAGATCGAGGAGAAGATCCTGACCCATCCGGCGATCGCCGAAGTCGCCGTGCTGGGCGTGCCCGATCCGGTCTGGGGCGAGATCGGCATCGCGGTCTGCGTCAACCGCCCCGGCCAGAATGCGACGGAAGGCGAGATCGCGGATTTCCTTGGGCCCAAGATCGCCCGCTACAAGATGCCGAAGCGCTTCCTGTTCTGGGAGGCCCTGCCGAAATCGGGCTATGGCAAGGTGCCGAAGCGCCTCGTCAAGGACGAGCTGGAGAAGCGCGGGGAGCTCGACTTTCTGAAGGGGAAGGCGTCGTGAGGCGGGTCGAGCAGCCCGGCACCGGAACTCCCGAACGCATCCAGTGGGTGGAATGCGGCGGGCGCGCCTTCTCGCTGACGCTGCCGGCTGGCGTGCCGTTGCTGGAGGCGGTGAGGAGCGGTTTCGCGGCCGAGGGCTTCACCTCGGGCGTGGTGAAGCTCGACGGACTGAAGCTTGCACCCTTCGCCTATGTGATGCCGGCTTTATCGAAGACGCCGGAGCATGCCGCCTTCTATAGCGAGACCTTCCGGCTGGAGGGCGGGGCGCGCATCGAGGTCGGCGCGATGACCTTCGGCCAGCGCGACGGGGCGCCGTTCTTCCATGCGCATGCCTTGTGGGTGGAAGGAGACGGCAAGCGCAGCGGCGGGCATATCCTCCCGGACGAGACGACCGTGGCCGAGACGATCACGCTGCAGGCGGTCGGACTCGATGGTGCGGCTTTCACGGCTGAGCCGGATGGCGAGACGCATTTCAAGCTGTTCGGACCGGTGGCGGCTGCGGCAGGTGGCGCCGGGGATGGACGCTTCTTCGCGTTGCGCGTGAAGCCGAATGTCGATTTCTGCGGAGCTCTGGAGACGTTCTGTGCGGAGCGCGGGGTTCGCGAGGCCGCGATCCATGGCGGGGTCGGCTCGACCATTGGCGCGCGGTTGACGGATGGTGGGGTGGTCGAGAATTTCGCGACGGAGGTCGCCATCACCGATGGTCGGATCGCTCCGGGCGTGGGGGGCTTCGAAGCAGCAATCGATGTCGCGCTGGTCGACTATAGCGGCGCGCTGGCGAGCGGGCGGTTGGTTCGGGGCGACAACCCGGTGCTGATGACCTTCGAGCTGGTGCTGGAGGCGATCTGAGCCGCCGCGTCATTCTCGGGCGAAGCGAAGCGCAGACCCGAGAATCGCTGACAATGAGAGGCGCCATCTGGTCCTGAGATGCTCGGGTCAAGCCCGAGCATGACGGCAGGGTTCAACCGTCCCGCTGCTTCGCGATCTCCCGATTCCGCAGATCCTTGCGCATGATCTTGCCCGTCGCGGTCAGCGGCAGCTCGGTCACAAACTCGACCTCGCGCGGATATTGGTAGGCTGCCAGCCGGTCGCGCACGAAGGCCTGGATTTGCGTCGCCAGTTCCGCTGTGGGCGTGACATCCGGCTTCGGCAGCACGAACGCCTTGACGATCTCGGTGCGGACCGGATCGGGCACGCCGACGACCGCGACCATCAGCACGGCCGGGTGGCGGATGATGCAGTCTTCGATATCACCCGGCCCGATGCGATAGGAGCCCGACGAGATGATGTCATCGTCGCGGCCCTGGAACCAGAAATAGCCTTCTTCGTCGCGGGCGCCGCTATCGCCAGTGACGAGCCAATCGCCGATGAACTTCGCGGCCGTCGCCTCTGGCTGGTTCCAGTATTCCAGCATCATCACCGGATCGGGTCGTGCGACCGCGATCAGCCCCTGCTCGCCATCAGGCAGTTCGCGCCCCTCAGGCGAGATCACCGCGACCCGGTGGCCGGGCACGGCGCGGCCCATCGAGCCGGGCTTCACGGGGTAGAGGCTTGCGCAGTTGGCGACGAGCAGGTTCGCTTCGGTCTGGCCGTAGAATTCGTTGACCGGGAAGCCGAAGGTCTCGCGGCTCCAGTCGAGCATGTCGGCGCCGAGCGTCTCGCCGCCGGTGCCGATCGAGCGCATCGCGTAGCCGAAGCGCTGGGGATCGCGCACCAGCCGCATCAGCTTCAGCGCCGTCGGCGGCAGGAAGGCGTTGCGGACCTTGTGCCGCGCCATCAGCGCGAAGGCGGCTTCCGGATCGAACTTGCGGGCGCGGGATGCCAGCACCGGCACGCCACAATAGAGGCTCGGCAGCAGCACATCGAGCAGGCCGCCGATCCAGGCCCAGTCAGCTGGCGTCCAGAACAGGTCGCCCGGCTGCGGGAAGAAGTCCTGCGGCAATTGCACGCCCGGCAGATGGCCGAGCAGGACGCGATGGGCATGCAGCGCGCCCTTCGGCTTTCCGGTCGTGCCGGAGGTATAGATGATCACGGCCGGGTCGTCGGCGCGCGTATCGGCCGCGGTGAAGCGGTCGGAGGCCTTGGCCATCTCCGCCTCGAAATCGAGATGGCCGGCGCCGCCGACGACGAAGATCCTGCGCAGGTTCGGCAATGCGTCGCGGATCGCCTCGACCTTGCCGATGTTCTCCGCGTCGGTGACCAGCGCGCTGGTGCCGCTATGGCCGAGGCGGTGTTCCAGCGCCTCTGGACCGAACAGGATGAAGAGCGGCAGCGCGATGGCGCCGAGCTTGTAGGCGCCGAGATGGGCGATCGCGGTCTGCGGCGATTGCGGCAGGAGGATGCCGACGCGTTCGCCCGGCCCGATGCCGTGAGCGCCGAGCAGGTTGGCGAAGCGGTTCGAGGCGCGGGCGAGATCGTCGAAGGAGAGCGTCGCGAGTTTTCCGCCGTCCTCCTCGAAGATCAGCGCGGGCTTGCCGGTGCCGTCGGCATGCGCGTCCGAGCAGGCCGTGCCGATATTGAAGCGCTCGGGGATGCGCCAGGCGAAGCGGCGCAACGTGTCGTCGTAGGTGGTGCCGCGTTCGAGCATGTCGGGCCTCGGCGTTCTGGCAGAGCCTCGATTAGGCGTGCGACGCGGTGAACTGGCAAGCTGCGGACAGGCTCATCGGATTTTGGGAGAAGGGCACCCTGCTCTGAAATCGTGAAAGGGTCGCGGCGATACTCATTTTATGTTATACGTTCTGTATAACAGGAGGGCGGGGCCATGAGCGAGCTGAAAAAGGTCGAGGAGACCGAGGCGACGGTGCTGCAGATCCGCAAGATCGGCAATTCGCTCGGGCTGATCCTGCCCAAGGATCTGTTGGCGCAACTCGGTTTCAGCGAGGGAGACAAGCTCGAGCTCGTTCGGCAGCCGGAGGGAGCGCTCAAGCTGCAGCGGCATGAGGATTTGCATGCCCGCGGCATGGCGATCGCCCGCAAGTCGTTCAAGAAATATGCCGCCACTTATCGCGAGCTCGCCAAGTGAGCGAGCCGCTCTGGGTGAGTGTCGAGCTCGCTCTCGATATCCATGCGGAGCAACTCGCCATCTTCGGAGGGCCGGAAGGCGTCCGTGATCGCGGCCTGCTCGAATCGGCCTTGGCCCGTGCCCCGAACAGGTTCTCCTATGGCGAAACCAGCCTCGCAGCGCTGGCGGCAGCTTACGCTTTCGGCATCGCCCGGAACCATCCGTTCGTTGATGGCAACAAGCGTGCAGCCTTCGCCTGCATGTTCGTTTTCCTGGGCCTCAACGGCATCGATTTCGACGTCGAGCCAGCAATGGCCGCAGCCGCTATCCTCGCGCTCGCGGCCGGCGAGGTCGATGAGGCCGGACTGACGCGCTGGATCCGCGACAATTGGCCGAAGGATATGCCGGCATGACCACCCCGATCTGGATCGAGGCCGCGATCAACGGTCCCTGGGGCAAGGAGCGCCAACCCGGCATCCCGATCAGCATCCCCGACATCGTCGCGGACGGCATCGCGGCGGTCGAGGCGGGCGCGGCGATCGTGCATCTGCATGTCTATGACGTCGAAACCGGGCGCCAGCGCGACGACTGGGAGCTCTATGCGCGGGCGATCGAGGGCATCCGCGCCAAGGTCGATGCCATCGTCTACCCGACGATCCCGATCCTCGGTTCCTCCTATGCCGGCGACATGATCAATTCCGGGCGCTACACCCATCTGGAAGAGCTGGCGAAGCGCGGCCTTGCCGAATGGGGCGTGCTCGATCCCGGCTCCTGCAACTGGACGAGTTTTGCCGGTATTCCGCAGGGCGAGGCCGGTTTCATCTACCAGAACCCCGGCGAGCATATCCGCGAGGGCATCGATGTGGCGCGGCGCCACAAGGTCCATCCGAGCTATGCGATCTACGAGCCCGGCTTCACGCGGCTCGGTGCCGCCCTGGCGCGGGCCCATCCCGATCTGCCCGTGCCGATCTACCGGCTGATGTTCTCGGATGCCTTCGCCTGGGGCTTTCCGCCGCGCGAATGGGCGCTCGAAGCGCATCTGAAGCTGCTGGCCGAAGATGCACCTGGCGCTCCGGTGATGATCGCGGGGCTCGGCGTCGATCTGTCCGAATTGATCGGGCCGGCCGTGGCGCGCGGGGTCCATGTCCGCGGCGGGCTGGAGGACGCGCCTTTCGGCTGCGCGAAAACGAATGCGCAGTTGATCGCGGAGACGGTCCGCCGGGTCGAGGCGGCAGGTGGTCGCGCGGCTGACGTCGACGAGGTACGAAGCAGCCTCGCCCGAGCGGGCGGAAGCTGAGAATCAGGGAATTGCGTTCGATGAGCCTGCGAGACGAGTTGCTGGAGCGGTTCTTCCGCTACGTCGCGGTCGAGAGCCAGAGCGATGGCGCGGCGACAATGCTGCCGAGCACGCCCGGCCAGCAGGAGCTGGCGGAATTGCTCGCGGGTGAACTGCGCGCGCTCGGGCTTGAGGATGTCGTTATCGACGCTCATGCGACGGTCACCGCCGTGAAGCGTGGCACGCGCCCGAACGCCCCCCGCATCGGCTTCATCGCCCATGTCGATACGGTCGATGTGGGCTTGTCGCCGGTCGTCAAGCCGCAATTGCTGCGCTTCGCGGGCGAGGATCTTCGTCTGAACGAGGCGCAGGACATCTGGCTGCGCGTGGCGGAGCATCCGGAGATCCTGCCCTGGAAGGGCCATGACGTCGTCTTCAGCGACGGCACCAGCGTGCTCGGAGCGGACAACAAGGCGGCGGTCGCGATCGTGATGACGCTGCTCGCGCGGCTTAAGGCCGAGGACGAGCATGGCGATATCCATGTCGCCTTCGTGCCCGACGAGGAGATCGGGCTGCGCGGCGCCAAGGCGCTCGATCTCGCCCGCTTCCCCTGCGATTTCGCCTATACGATCGATAGCTGCGAACTCGGCGAAGTCGTCTACGAGAACTTCAATGCCGCCGGCGCCGAGATCGTCTTCACCGGCGTCACCGCCCATCCGATGTCGGCCAAGGGCGTGCTGGTAAACCCGCTGCTGATGGCGCAGGATTTCATCGCCGCCTTCGACAGGGCGCAGACGCCCGAGAACACCGAAGGGCGCGAGGGATATGTCTGGTTTACCGGCCTCGACGCGAATGCCTCACAGGCGGTGCTCAAGGCCAATATCCGCGATTTCGACCGCGACTCCTTCGCGGCGCGCAAGCGCAGGATCGGTGAGGTCGCTGAGGATATCGCCGGCCGCTATCCGACCGGCAAGGTGACCTGGAAGGTGAGCGACACCTACGGCAATATCAGCGACAGCCTGGGCGAGGACCGCCGCTCGGTCGAGCTGCTGATGACCGCGCTGAAGGAACTCCAGATCGCGCCGAAGCTCATCCCGATGCGCGGCGGCACCGATGGCGCGGCACTCTCGGCACGCGGGTTGCCGACGCCGAATTTCTTCACCGGCGGCCTCAATTTCCATTCGCGCTTCGAGTGCCTGCCTGTGCCGGCTTTCGAAGCCTCCTATGAGGTGGCGCGGCGGATCTGCCTGCTGGCGGGGAGCGGCACCTAGAGCATCGGACCGAAAAGCGGATTCCACTTTTCGATCCGATGAGACGGAGGTCGGGCGTAAGGGATCGTCGACCCTGCGGCGGCCCCCGGGCCGCGAAGGATTACCAGGTTACCTGGAACCCGACATTGCCCGAGACGCCACGGCTGCGCTCGGAGGAGGCGTTCGTCAGATAGCTCGCCTTGGCGAAGAGGCTGACATTGCTTGCGACCTCCGCGGCGACGCCGCCGCCGATCTCGACAGCCGTCGCGCCATAGCGCGTGGTGATCAGATTGGCGTCGAACAGGGTTTTATCGTTGCCGTCGAAGGTATGCCAGAGATCGACGGTGAGATAGGGCCGCACCGGAATCGCGCCCCAGGTGAAACTGCCCTGCAGGCGCGCGCCGATGCGGCCGGAGACGACATTCGCATCGCGGTGGTCGATCGATGAGAACAGGTCGTTCGTCCGGTCGAGCATCGAGCGCTGCCAGACGAGCTGTGCCTGCGGCTCCAGCACGAGGCCGGCGCCAAGCGCGATCGGATAGCCGCCCTCGATCGACCCGGTGAGGACCGAGCCCGTCGCATCCGCCTTGAGGCCCCGGTCCGAGCGCGGATTGCCGTCGAGCCAGCTATGCATCGCGACCGCGTCGACATACCAGCCGCTCGGGCCGATATGGGTCCAGTAGCCGCCGAGGCTGTAGCTGTTGAGCGAGAGCTTGCCGGCCCGCGCGCGGAGCTGCCCGAGCGCGAAGCCGCGGGTGTCGCCTTCGGCCCGGCCGTAGCCGAAGAACAGGCCGAAGCGGTCGCGATGCCCGTCCGGCCTGTCGATGCCGTAGAGGTCGAGACCGGTCTGGAGCCCGACGATATTGCCCTTGAACTCCGGGCTGACGGTACCGGACTGCGCCCGTTCGCGATGCTCGCCGAAGATGCGGCCCCAGGCGGCCGAGCTCTGCTCGCCGCGGTTCAGCAGATACTGGTCGCCCCGGCGCTGGTGGAAGGTGCCGAGCGTGCTCAGCGCGACCATGCGGGCCGTGGATGGCGTCAGCGTGTTGGCGGCGACCTCGGGCCGATAGAGCGGGACCGTCGCACCTGCCGGGGCCGGCGGGATATAGGGCGTGCCGGGCGCTTGCTGAGGCGTGGGCGGGATGTCGGG
>NZ_JACXWY010000014.1:0-150758 GCF_014764685.1 Allobosea spartocytisi | reverse complement strand
TATAAGAGACAGACCCTGCGACGTTCTGTCATCGGGGCTGACTTGCCGCGAAGACGTCGCGGTGGGGCTCGGGGGGCCGGCGACCGGCCGAGATAAAGGGCTTCGATATGTCCATTCTGATTTCGCTTCTGATCACCGTTCTCGTCATCGGTCTCGTGCTCTATCTCGTGCGCATGCTGCCGCTCGACGGGCAGATCAAGAACGTCGTGCAGATCATCGTCATCGTGATCGGCATCATCTCGCTTCTGCGCTATCTCGCTGTTTTCTAAGCTGATTGACGGCGCGCCTGCGCTGGTTCAGACTCGTTGAAATCCAGAGGGCCCCGGACATGCCGTCACGGGGCCTTTCCTGTTTAAGGGCAAGACCTTCGGGGTACGACCGCGATGAACGCGCCGAACCGCACCGGCCATATCAGGCTGACCTCCCATCCCGAACCCGGCAGCGCCGCCCTGCGCTTCCCGATCCGATGGGGCGCACCGACGGCGGCCGAGCGCGGCCCGGTCATCGCCTCGACCACCAATCCCGCCGACCGCAACGTCATCGGCGCCCATGGCGGCTCCTATTCGGTCTATCGCGCGCTCGCCATCTCGGCCCGCGCGATGAATCCTTCGCAGCGCCCGGACCTGACCAACACCCATCCGACGGCGGAGATCGCGCCGCAGCCGCAATGGGCCGATCCCAAGAAGATCGTCTCGCTCGACCCCTTCGGCCATACGGTGGCGCAGGATTTCGGCAAGCTGATCGGCGAGGGCATCGATATCCGCCCCTCGATCGCGATCACCAAGGCGCGGCTCAACCTGCCCGAGATCCTGGCGGCGATGGGCGCGCATCGCCTCGCGGCGGACGGGCACATCCTGCACCCCACCGGCGACATCTCCGTCACCAAGATCGCGGTCGATCCGGTCTGGTATCTGCCGGGCATCGCCGAGCGCTTCGGAACGACGGAAAACGAGTTGCGCCGCACGCTCTTCGAGCAGACCGGCGGCATGTATCCCGAACTGGTGACACGGCCGGACCTCAAGGTCTTCCTGCCGCCGATCGGCTCGATCACGGCCTATGTCATGGGCGAGGTTTCCGCGCTCGCCGATCCGAAGAGCCGCATCGCCTGCCGCGTCCATGACGAATGCAACGGCTCGGACGTCTTCGGCTCCGATATCTGCACCTGCCGCCCCTATCTCACCCATGGCATCGAGGAATGCGTGAAGGAGGCGCAGAGCGGCGGCGTCGGCCTGATCGTCTACAACCGCAAGGAGGGCCGGGCGCTCGGCGAGGTCACGAAATTCCTCGTCTACAACGCCCGCAAGCGCCAGGAGGGCGGCGATTCCGCCGCGACCTATTTCGAGCGCACCGAATGCGTCGCGGGCGTGCAGGATGCCCGCTTCCAGCAGCTCATGCCGGACGTGCTGCACTGGCTCGGCGTCACGCATATCGACCGGCTGATGTCGATGTCGAACATGAAATACGACGCCATGGTCGAGAGCGGCATCGCGATCGGCGAGCGCGTCGCGATTCCCCCGGAGCTGATTCCGCTCGACGCCTCGGTCGAGATCGAGGCCAAGAAGGCGGCGGGCTATTACTCGCCCGAGGGCGCGCCGGGCGACAACGCGCTCAAGGCCACGGTCGGCCGCGATCTCGACAAGTTCTGAGCGAGCCGATTCCAAGCGACGCAAATTCTCAGCGACGAAAGCCGCAGCTCCATGCCGAGTTCCAATCCCGAGGCGTTCCGCGCCCTGTTGAAGCCTGCGGCCGTCCGCGCCCGCGCGCAGGAGATGCTGGAGCTCGGCCTTGCCGGGCAGCTCCTGCATTTCAGCGTGCATCCCGAGCGGCTGGAGGCCTGCGCCGATTATGTCCTCGACACCATCCGCGCGAATTACCCGACGCTCGACATCCCCTTCCATGCGCGCTGGCGCCATTTCGTCCTGGCGGGGGACGACCGCTGGCAGCGGCTCGACGCCGCCGCGCACTTTCCGGATCCTGCCGCGCGTGGCCGCGCCGCCTATGACCTCGCCGTGGTCAGCGTGCTGCTCGACGCCGGCGCCGGGCCGGACTGGCGCTATCGCGACGCTGCGACGGGCCGCGAGATCGGTCGCTCCGAAGGGCTGGCGCTCGCCTCGCTCGACATGTTCGCGGCGGGCCTGTTCTCCAGCAACCCGGTCGATCCCCTGCGCGCCGATGCTGAGGCGTTGAGACATCTCGACGAGGCCTCTTTGGCACAGGGTTTCCAGGCGGGGCCGGCCAACCCGCTGATGGCGCTCGAAGGGCGTGCCGCCCTGCTCAATCGACTTGGCGAGGAGCTGGAGCGGCAGGGCCTGTCACGCCCCGGTGAGCTGTTCGACCGCTTCTCGACGGCTGCCGATACGGGAACCGTCCGGGCCGGCCACATGCTGGGCGAGGTGCTGGCGACCTTCGGCGGAATCTGGCCGTCGCGCCTGACGCTCGCCGGCGTGGCGCTCGGCGACACCTGGCGCCATCCGCTGATCGCCATGGGCGAGGTCACCGAAGGGCTCGTCCCCTTCCACAAGCTCTCGCAATGGCTGACCTATTCGCTGATCGAGCCGTTGGAGTGGGCCGGCATCGCCGTCGTCGACATCGACGATCTCACCGGCCTGCCGGAATACCGCAATGGCGGGCTCTTCCTCGATCTCGGCGTGATCGCGCTCAAGGACGAGGCCGACCGGGCAAAGCCCCATGAGGTCTCCTCGGCCCTGGTGGTGGAATGGCGTGCGCTGACCGTCGCGCTGCTGGATGAGGTCGGCTCGGTCGTCCGCAAGCGCCTCGGCCGCTCGCGCGAGGAGTTGCCGCTCGCCAAGGTGCTGGAAGGCGGCAGCTGGGCCGCCGGCCGGCGCATCGCGCGCGAAAAGCGTGTGGATGGCGGCCCGCCCCTCGCCATCATCAGCGACGGCACGGTATTCTAAGCGGATCTATGCTATCCGCCTCGTCATTCCGGACAAGCCGCGATAGCGGCGCCGATCCGGAATCCATCACCGGGCTCGGCGCTCTACGATGGATTCCGGGTCTGCGCTTCGCTTCGCCCGGAATGACGGCGTGACGAAGATGCTCGGAGCACCGAGAACAGGGAAGGGGAATCGATGACCTTGAGCCAGGACGGTGTCACCGTCGTCGACCATCCGCTGGTCCAGCACAAGCTGACGCTGATGCGCGAGAAGGACCGCTCGACCAAGAGCTTCCGCCAGCTCCTCAACGAGATCGGCATGCTGCTCTGCTATGAGGTGACGCGCGACCTGCCGACCGAGCTGATCGAGATCGAGACGCCGCTGCAGACATCGATGCAGCCGGTCATCGCCGGCAAGAAGCTGGTCTTCGCCCCGATCCTGCGCGCCGGCGTCGGCTTTCTCGACGGCATGCTCGAGCTCGTCCCGGCGGCCCGCGTCGCTCATATCGGCCTCTATCGCGACCCGGATACGCTGCAGGCGGTGGAGTATTACTTCAAGGCGCCGTCCGACATCGCCGACCGCATGATCGTGGTGATGGACCCGATGCTGGCGACGGCCAACTCCGCCGTGGCGGCGATGGAACGCCTGAAGGAGCGCGGCGCGAAGGATCTGCGCTTCGTCTGCCTGCTCGCCGCGCCGGAAGGCATCGCACATCTGCGTGGCGCCCATCCGGATGTCCGCATCTGGACCGCCGCTATCGACGAGAAGCTCAACGATCACGGCTATATCGTCCCCGGCCTGGGCGATGCCGGCGACCGGATGTTCGGCACGCGCTGAACCAGGCCGAAAAAATGGGCCCGCGCCGTTTTGCCGGCACGAGCCCCTCCGAGCAGCCGAAAGGGCTATTCGATCACTTCGACGACGCGCCTCGTGCGCGGCTCGACGATGACGGCCTGGTCGTTCACCACCGTGTAGCGATAGCCATGCGCGCCATATTCCGTCGGCACCGCGTGGAACGTCACGCCTCGCGCCGGCAACATCGTGCCGACCTCGACCGGCTGGCGATAGTGATAGGACCGCACGTGCTGCGCCATCACGTAGTTCCGGAAGGCCGCCTCATCGCTGATCATCATCCCGCCGGCGGCCTCGTGCATCGGAGCCGGGGCGAAGGTGCCGAACATGGGTTCTGCCAGGGCAGGGTCGCGCGTCGAACCGCCCGTGGGATCGCGGATGATCGGGCCGGTGGTTTGCGCGAACGCCACGACAGGGACGGCCGCGAAAGCAGCCGCAATCAGGATACGCTTGATCATAATCGTCCTCCGACGTCGATTGCGCCCCCTTGCCCCGGGGAAACTGCGCTGCCGCCTTCCTGTTCCCGATGGATCCGGCGTCTTGCGAAAAATAAAAAAAGCCCGCCCCGGTTTCGGGGCGGGCCGTGGCCGAAGGCCGGCGGGTTTCGCTGGCAGTGCCTTCGGCGCGATAGCGGTCGTTACTGGATGATCTGTACCACGCGGCGGGTTTGCGGCTCGACGATGACCGCGCGGTCGTTCACCACGGTGTACGCGTAGCCCGACGCCTGCGGGCCGTATTCCGCCGGCAGGGGGCGATAGACCACGCCCTGTTCCGGCAGGACGGTGCCGACCGCGACCGGCTCGGCATAGGTGTAGGACGGCACGCGCTGCTCGACGACATAGGTGCGGAAGCGCGGGGTCGCCGCATCGCCGACGATGGCGCCGACCACGGCGCCGCCGACACCGCCGACCACGGCTCCGACCGGGCCGCCGACCACCGCGCCGCCCACGGCACCGGCCGCCGCGCCGCTGGTCGCGCCGCCGACGGCACCGCCGGAGGGCTGCTGGGTTTGGGCGAAGGCGGTCGCCGGAACGAGGGCGAGCGCCGCAACGAAAGCAAGCTTCTTGATCATGGTTCTTCTCCTTATCGAAGTGAACTTCGCGTCGAAGCGAACTTCGTGGGGGAAGAACCGGCAGGGGGAGCGCCAGTTCCGCTCAGGCCCGGTCACGAGATGTTAACGGTCTGAAACAAGCTCCGGAAAGCCGTTTTAGCTCAGTGTCTTGTCGGGGTAACGCAGCGGCGGGGGAGGGTGAAAGGGCACGCTCGAACGAAAACGGCGGGCCCGAAGGCCCGCCGTCACGCAACCCAAAAAAGTGGGGGATTACTGCTTGGGGGCAGCCGAAAGCGCCGGGGTCAGCTTGTCGGCATCGCGCTTGATCAGGGCGGCGAAGCCGGCCGGCGTGCGCTCCTCGGCGGTCGGCAGGACGGTGCCGAGATCGAGCAGGCGCTTCTTGGTGCCTTCGTCGTTGAGCGCCTTGTTCAGCGCGTCGACCAGCTTGTCGACGGCCTCCTTCGGCAGGCCCTTCGGCCCGGCGATGCCGTTCCAGGCCTCGATCTGGTACTCGGGCAGGCCGGCTTCCTTGGTGGTCGGGACGTCCGGCAGCGCCGGCGAGCGCTGCGCCGAGGCGACGGCATAGGCCTTGATCGAGTTGGCGCGCACCTGCTCGGCGACCGAGACGATCTGGTCGCACATGAAGTCGACCTGGCCGGAGACGAGGTCGTTGAGCGCCGGGCCGGTGCCGCGATAGGCGACGGCATTGATCTTCGGCGTGCCGAGAACGCCCTTGAGCAGGGTGCAGGTCGTCCAGGAGACCGAGCCGAGGCCGGCATGGGCCTCGTTCACCTTGTCGGCGTTGGCCTTCACATAGCTGACGAACCCGTTGAGGTCCTTCGGCTCGAAATTCTTGCGCGCCACGATCAGGATCGGCGTGCCGCCGGCGAGCCCGATCGTCTGCATGCCGTTGATCGGGTCGTATTTCAGGCCGGGATAGGTGGCGGGCGCCGCCGAGAAGGTGCCCAGATGCCCCATCGCGATGGTGTAGCCGTCCGGCGCCGCCGTGAGGGCGCGGGCGATGCCGGTCGTGCCGCCGGCGCCGGCGACGTTCTCGATGACGATCTGCTGGCCGAGCGTCTTCGACATGTTGTCGGCGACGATGCGCGCGATGATGTCGGTGGGGCCGCCGGCCGCGAAGGGCACGATCATCGTGACGGGCTTCGTCGGATAGCCCTGCGCCTGCGCGCCGCCGGCGAAGGCCAGCGCCGCGGTGGCGGCAAGGCCGAGAACGAGCTTCTTCATTGGCATTCCTCCCTGAGATTATTGACGATGAGAGTGGAGGGGTGCCGCCGGGGCGGCAACCCCGTCATTCGGTGAAGACTTCGTCGCGCTTCTTCGAGATCGAGGGCAGCAACGCGACGACGAGCACGAGCACGGCGACGACGAGCAGCCCGGCGGAGATCGGGCGCTCCACGAAGGTCACGAACGAGCCGCGCGAGATGATCAGCGCCTGCCTGAGCTTTTCTTCCATCAGCTTGCCCAGCACGAAGCCGAGCAGCATCGGCGCCGGCTCGAAGCCGAGCTTGATCAGCAGATAGCCGAACAGGCCGAACATCGCGGTGAAGGCGACGTCCATCGGCTGGTTGTTCACCGAATAGATGCCGATGCAGCAGAAGATCAGGATCGCCGGGAACATCAGCCGGTAGGGCACCTGCAGCAGCTTCACCCACATGCCGACCAGCGGCAGGTTGATGACGAGCAGCATCAGGTTGCCGATCCACATCGAGGCGATCATGCCCCAGAACAGCTCCGGATTGCGGGTCATCACCTGCGGGCCGGGGATGATGCCGTGGATCGTCATCGCGCCGACCATCAGCGCCATCACCGCATTCGGCGGGATGCCGAGCGTCAGCAGCGGGATGAAGGCGGTCTGCGCGCCGGCATTGTTGGCCGATTCCGGCCCCGCCACGCCCTCGATCGCGCCCTTGCCGAAACGCGAGGGATCCTTGGCGAGCTTCTTCTCCATCGTATAGCTGGCGAAGGGGCCGAGCACCGCGCCGTTGCCGGGCAGGATGCCGAGAACGCCGCCGATCGCGGTGCCGCGCAGCACCGGCGCCACCGACTGCTTGATGTCGCTCCAGCCGGGCAGGAGCCGGCCGATCTTGGCCTTGACGACGTCGCGCGCCTCGGGGTTCTCGAGGTTGCGCAGCACCTCGGCGAAACCGAACACGCCCATCGCCAGCACCGAGAAGTCGATGCCGTCGGACAGGGCCGGGATGCCGAAGCTCAGCCGTTCCTGGCCGGTCTCGAGATCTGTCCCGACCGTCGAGAGCAGAAGCCCGAGCATGATCATGCAGAAGGCCTTGAGGATGGAGCCGCGCGCCAGCACGACCGCGAAGCACAGGCCCATCACCATCAGCGAGAAATATTCGGCCGGGCCGAACAGCAGCGCCATCTTGGTCAGCGGCGCGCCGAGCGCGGCGATGGCGACCGTGGCGACGCAGCCGGCGACGAAGGAGCCGATGGCGGCGGTGCCGAGCGCGATGCCGGCGCGGCCCTGCTTGGCCATCTGGTGACCGTCGAGCGTGGTCACCACGGCGGTGGCCTCACCCGGGATGTTGACCAGGATCGCGGTGGTCGAGCCGCCATATTGGGCGCCGTAATAGATGCCGGCGAGCATGATCAACGCGCCCGTCGGATCGAGGCCGAAGGTGATCGGCAGCAGGATCGAGATCGTCGCGATCGGGCCGACGCCGGGCAGCACGCCGATCAGGGTGCCGACGAGGCAGCCCACGAAGCACAGCGCGATGTTCTGCATCGTCAGCGCGACGCCGAAGCCGAGCGAGAGGTGGGAAAATGTCTCCATCATCGCTCAAACACCCAGAAGCCAGGGCGCGAGCGGGATCGGCAGGCTCAGCGCGTATTTGAACATCAGGATGCAGGCTGCCGACATCGCCACGGCGAAGATCAGCAATTCCTTGAGCCTGCGGTCATCCGCGGCGAGGCCTGCGAAGAAGACGAGGAGCGGTCCCGAGACGAGCAGCCCCAGCGCCGGGATCCGGATCGGCCCGATCTCGAAGCCGCGGATGGTCAGCGCGAACAGGCAGGCCCCGCCGAGGGCGTAGAAAATGCCCTTCCAGGACCAGCCGCTCAGCTGCTCGCCATTGTAGCGCAGCGACGACAGCACGAGCATGAGCCCAAGGGCGCCGCAGATCACCGCGAAGGCTTTCGGCAGCATGCCGGGGCCGAGCTGGCGCAGCGTTCCGGCCGGCAGCTCCCAGGCGAAGACGAAGGCGATCAGCGCGAGCAGGATCATGAACAGGCCGCCGGCGAGATCCTGCGTCGAGCGCACGCGCAATCCTTGCGCCCGTTCTATCTGGTTCAAACTCATGAGGCTCCTCCGGCTGGCTTATTGGATCCGGGCCGGCCGCTTTTGCGGCTTCGGCGGGGTTGCGTGAGGCAGGACGTGGCGCTCCTCGATCAGCGTCACGCTCTCGCGCAGGATCGCGAGAAAATCGTCCCGGGACGGCAGCTTCTGCTGCGGCCGCCAAGCGACGCCGACCAGCGCGCCGGGCGGCGGCGGGTCGAGCATCGCGCCGCGCAGCCGCCGCAGCGTCACGCCCGGAAAGGTCAGCCGCGAAACCCAGTCGGGCGCGAGCGCCATGCCGAGCCCGGCTGCGACGGCCGACATCATCGCCGGCTTCTCGGTCGCCTCGATGGTGACGTTGGGAACGGCGCCGACGCTCTCGAAATAGGCCATCACGAGATCGTAGGCATAAGGCCGGATGCGTTTCGAGGGCACGACGAAGGGCTCGCCCACGAGGTCGTGCATGGTCAGGTGGTCACGCGCCGCGAGCGGATGGTCTTCGCCGAGCACCACGATCGGGCGCTCGACCCGCAGGATCTCGAAGGCGCAGTCGGTCGGCTTGCGCGGCGGGCGCACCAGGGCGAGGTCGAGCTTGCCGGCCTCCAGCATCTGCACCAGCGCGGCGGTCATCGCCTCGACGAACTTGATCTCGGTGCCGGGGAAACGCTTGCGGAAGGTCATCAGCGCCTCCGGCAGGAAGCTCGACGACGCCGCGTCGATCGCGCCTACGCGCAGCACCTTGCCCGACGCCAGCGAGGCTTCCCGCACCGCGCGCGAGGCCTGCTCCATCTTGACGAGGATGCCCTTGGCCTCTTCGAGCATGATCAGCCCGGCGCGGGTGAGCGCGACCTGCCGGGTGGTGCGGGTCAGGAGGTTGACGCCGAGCTCGTCCTCGAGCGCGCTGATCTGGCGGGAAAGGGCCGGGGGGGCCACGCCGAGACGCTCGGCCGCGCGACCGAAATGCAACTCTTCCGCCACCGCGATGAAGCACCGCAGTTGCCGTACATCCATGGTCGTCCCCTGTTCCCCGTATCGCTTGTCGCGATATCTCAGTCAGTAGGGCGGGCCAATATAGTCTCCAGCCGACAAGTCGACTCTAGAACAATTCATAATTTTTTGGCAATAAAGCCTTTGGTCTCAGGCCGGGCGCGTGCGCCTGGCCCGGAACAGCCTGCCGTCGATCAGCGCGAGCCCGGCGGCGATGGCCGCCATTCCTAGGAAATGCCGCGGCAGCAGGGCTTCGCCGAGAAAGGTCGCGCCGAGCAGAATGGCGCTGACCGGGACGAGGAACGTCACCAGCATGACATTGGTGCCGCCGGCGCGGCGCATGACCCGGAAGAAGATGACGTAGGCGAGCGCCGTCGAGAGGATCGCGAGCCCGACGAGCGAGAATACAACGGGGGTGCTGGGAGCGGGCAGCAGCCAGGGCGGGTCGAAGGCGATCACCAGCGGAATGGTCATCACGGTGGTGGCGCTGACCTGTCCGGTTGCCGTGACCAGCGGCGGCAGCTCGCGAAAGCGCCGGCCGTACAAACCGGCGAAACCATAGGAGAGCGCGGCGGCAAGGCAGGCGAGCTGGGGCAGCAGCGCTCCCGAGACGCCGCCAACCGCGTCGGGGCCCATCAGGATCGCGACGCCGACGATGCCGGCGGCGACCCCGGCGATCTTCAGGCCGCTCGCCTTCTCGTCCTGCCCGAAGACATGGGCGACGACGACGCCGAAGAGCGGGGTTGTGGCGTTGAGGATCGAGGCCAGCCCACTGGCGATCTGGGTCTGGCCCCAGAAGATCAGCCCGAACGGAATCAGATTGTTGAGCAGCCCCATGCCGAAGAAGGCGAGCCACATCCGCCCGCCGACGCGCATCGACAGTCCCGACAGCCTGACGACCAGCAGCAATGTGGCCGCCGCCAGCCCGACCCGCGCGAGCACCACCGCCAGCGGTGGCCATTCCGAGACGGCGATCTTCCCGAAGAAGAACGACCCGCCCCAGAGCAGCGAGAGCAGGATCAGCAGCAGCCAGTCGCCGAGATCCATGACGGGCTGCTTGGATGGGGCGGACATGGGAGGCCTGTGGTTAGGAGGAACTGGGCACGGCGCCTGGCCTCGCCGGAAATCCGCCGTCATTCCGGACAGGCCGCATAGCGGCGCCGATCCGGAATCCATCGTAGAACGCAGCGCTCGACGATGGATTCCGGGTCAGGCCCGGAATGACGGTGCGCTTCCGTCAAAGGTGGCTCGGTCTAGGCGGATGCCGCCGTCCGCTCCACCCGTTTCCTGTGTTCGGGCCTTTGTTCAGGCGGCTTCGGCGTCGCGCGCCTGCCACATCGCCTGGAAAGCCGGCCGCGCCTGGCAGGCCTCGAGCCAGGCCTTCACGTTCGGATGGGCGTCGAAGAGCTGCGTGGCGGGCCTCGCATAGCGGATGACCTCGGCGACGTTGATGTCGGCGACGGTGAACCGCCCGCCCATGACATGGCCCTTGCCCTCGACCAGCGTGCGGTCGAGCACGGCGAAGGGGGCGGCCAGCGTCGCGAGCGCCGCTTCGACCACCTCAGGTTTGCGCTTCTCGGGCGGGAAAGCGGCGAGGTGCTGCTGCAGGCTGAGCGCATGCGTCTCGCATTCGGTCGCCGCCCAGAGCGCCCACATGACGGCGAGCCCTTCCTCCTGCGCGTCCTTCGGCGCCAGCGGCCCGCCGTGCTTGCGGGCGAGGTAGAGGTTGATCGCCAGCGATTCGTGCAGCTTGAAGCCGTCATCGTCGATGCTGGGGATATGGCCGTTCGGATTGACCTTCAGGAAGTCGGGGCTGCGTGTGTGCAGCGGCACGCCGGGTGCCTGCGGGTCGGCGAGGCGATAGGCCTGGATGACCGGCACATGCCGGAACGGCAGTCCGAGCTCGTTGGCGAGCCAGATGACGCGCGTCGCGCGCGAGCGGTAGCAGCCATAGATCGTCAGGGTCATCGCATGGGGTCCGGCGTCGGAGAAGAGTGCGGCGGCAGCGGCGGCTGGCCGCCGATTCCGTCCCGGCCACCATAGTCGCCGCCCCCCTCCCGACCAAGGCCCGAGATCGATGCTGCATCGCCAAAAAAACGTTTGACGACGAGGCGTTGCGGGTGCATGTGGCCAGCCGTCGCCGGCTCCCGCAGCCGGCACTCACAGGACAACCAGACCCGATGCCCGACGACAGTCCCAGTCGACAGTCGAAGCCGTCTGCTGCCGCCTCGCGCGGCTGATCCGGGTCCCCGGCTCAGCCTTGCGATCGGTGCCGACGGCCGATCGCCAGGAATAAGAGCCATGAACGAGATCGAACTCGCCCCCGACCTGCTGTCGGTCGTCGTCGCCAGGACTCTGGCGGAAGAGCATGTCGCCGACATCGTCGAGACGCTCAACGAGCAGGACAGCGCGACCATCGCGCATATCCTGCAGGAATTGCCGTTCGAGCGCGCCGTGGAGGTGCTCGACCAGCCGGAGCTGGCCGACGCCGCCGAGGCGCTGGCATTGCTGCCGGAGGACCGTGCCGGGGCCTTCCTTACGGCCATGTCGGCCGACCGCGCCGCCGACGTCTTCCAGGACTTCGACGACGAGACCCGGCAGCGCCTGAGCGCGCGCCTCGACCGCCAGACCCGCACCGATCTCGGCAAGCTGCTGGCCTATCCCGAGCACAGCGCCGGCTCGATCATGACGACCGAGTTCGTCAGCGTGCCGTCGACCTGGACGGTGCAGCAGACGCTCGACTACATCCGCCGCGTCGAGCGCTCGCGCGAGACCGTCTATGCGATCTACGTGCTCGATCCGGCGACGAAGAAGCTCGTCCGCGCCGTCTCGCTGCGGCGGCTGATCAGCGGCGACCCTGCAGCGCCCGTCGAGTCGGTCGTGCCGGCGCACAAGCCCATCACTGTGACGCCTGAGGTCGATCGCGAGGATGTCGCGCGGCTGATCACGAAATACGACCTGCTCTCGGTCCCCGTCGTCGATGCCGAAGACCGCATCATCGGCATCGTCACCTTCGACGACGTCATCGACGCGATGATCGCGGAGACGACGGAAGACGTGCAGAAGCTCGGCGGCATGGAGGCGCTCGACGAGCCCTATAACGAGATCGGCTTCCTCGCGATGATCCGCAAGCGAGCCGGCTGGCTCTCGATCCTGCTGCTCGGCGAGATGCTGACCGCCTCGGCCATGCAGTTCTTCCAGACGGAGCTGGAGAAGGCGATCGTGCTGACGCTGTTCATCCCGCTGATCATGAGCTCGGGCGGCAATTCCGGCTCGCAGGCGACCTCGCTGATCATCCGGGCGCTGGCGCTGCGCGAGATCACGCTGAAGGACTGGTGGCGGGTCATCCTGCGGGAGTTGCCCTCGGGCCTCGTGCTGGGCTCGATCCTCGGCGCGATCGGCATCGTCCGCATCGCGCTCTGGCAATGGCTCGGCTTCTACGATTACGGGCCGCATTGGATGCTGATCGCGGCGACGGTCGGCGGCGCGCTGATCGGCATCGTCACCTTCGGCTCGATGATGGGCTCGATGCTGCCCTTCCTGCTGAAGCGGGCCGGCTTCGACCCGGCCAGCGCCTCGGCGCCGCTGGTGGCGACGCTGGTCGACGTCACCGGCCTCGTCATCTATTTCGGCGTGGCGGCGCTGATCCTGAGCGGGACCTTGCTCTGACCGGACCGTTTCGTCAGGCGTCGTCGCCGCTGGCGACGACGCGGTTCCGCCCCCGCTGCTTGGCCGCATAGAGCGCCATGTCCGCGGCCCGCAGGAGGTCGAGCCAGATGGCCGGGCGGGCCGCCGTCATCGCGGTGCCGAGGCTGGCGGTCAGGGCGATCAGGCCCCCGTCCGGCAAGACGAACGGCTCGCTGGCCACGATCTGTCGCAGCCGCTCGGCGACAGAGGCGATCGTTTCGGGCGATTGTCCGGTGACGATGATCGCGAATTCCTCGCCGCCGAAGCGGGCCAGCACGTCCTCCTCGCGCAGCGCGCCACGCAGGCGTTGCGCCGTGCTGCGCAGCACGGCGTCGCCGGCCGCGTGCCCGTAGCGGTCGTTGACGCCCTTGAAATGGTCGAGATCGAGCAGGATCAGCGCGACCGGAGCCGCCGCGCTCGCCAGTTGCGGGACCAGCCTTTCGAGCGCGCCGCGGTTGAGGACGTCGGTCAGCCCGTCGGTATCGGCCTGTCGCCTGAGCTGCTGTTCGAGCCGCGCGCGCTCCTCGTCCAGCCGGTCGCGCTCGATCAGCTTGGCGCGAAGGGTGACGAGGGCATCGAACAGTCCGCGCATCTCGCCGCGCAGCCCGGGGCCGGCGACGGCCGGCTCCAGCCGTCCTTCGGCGAGACGGATGACCTCTTGGCGAGCCAGCAGCAGCGGGCGGAAGAACAGGTGCTGTCCGGCGAGCAGGAGCAGCAGCTCGACCGTCAGGGCCAGCCCGGTCGCGGCCGAGGCGTAGAGAAGAGCTTCTTCGGCAACGTCGCGGCGCGTCTCCAGCTCGCGGATCGTCATCGCGAGATAGGCTTCGCGCAGCTCTTCGATCGGCTTGAAGCTGGGCACGATCATGCGCGTGAAGCTTGCCGTGGTGAGGTCCGCTTGGCCGGCATCGAGCTGCGCCCGCGTCGAATCGATCAGCAGCAAACCGTCCCGGATGAAGGCATGGGCGGTGTCCTGGCTGGCCCGCACCACCTGCTCCGTGCCGCTGGTGACGATCTGCTGCTGGATGTTCTCCCAGAGCTGCCAGACGCGCCCCCGGGTCGCCTCGAAGGCGGCGCGTTGTTCGGGCGTCATCGGGCGACCCTGGGCGATCACGATCACGATGTAGGAGCCGAGCCGGCCGGCATAGTCGCGCAGCTCGCCGATCATGCGCGCCGTCATGGCCCTGCCGACCAGATTCGAATCGTCCTTCAGCAGCGCGGTCATCGCCGTGTCCAGGAGGGGCTGCGTCAGGTCGTAGGTGGCGAACATGCCCTGAATCGCCCGTTCGACGGCCGCAGGGGCGCGTTCCGGCTGAGGCCGGTCGAGAAGCGCATCGACATCGGCACGGGTTCGACGAAGCTGGTCCTGCAAGTCCGCGACCGAAGCTGAGAACGCCGGAGAGGAGGCGAGCCCGGCAAGGGCCGCGTCAGTCGCCTGACGAGCGAGCGCGAAGCCGCCCGCCCGCGCGCCATCGCCGACGGTGATCCGGCCGAGCGCGGCATTGGTCGGCCGGCGTTCGACCGACACGCGGTTCGCCGCATCGAGCACCGCGCGGAAGGCGATCAGCCGGGCGAGGCCGAGTTCGCTGTTGTGGAAGGTCCGGTAATAGCCGGACAGGACATTGGTCCCCAGCCCCGCCGAGCAGAGCAGGATGATCGCCACGGCACCCAGGAAATACGGGTTGAGCGCCGTGCCACGCAGGCCGGAGAAACGCATCGGTCGTGACTCGGGGAAAGCTGCTCGCGACGTGGCAAGACTGCCGCTGCGGCAGTTCGCGCTAAAGCCCGGTCGAATGCGGTAAAAATGTGGCGAGCAGGCGATTTTCGGCCTGCCGGGCCGCTTAGCTCGCCAGCACGCGCTGCGGCGGGAAGGTGATCTCGACGAGCGTGCCTTCCTTCTTGACGCTGGTGATCGACATCGCAGCGCGGTTGGCCTCGACCAGCGCCTTGGTCAGCGGCAGGCCGAGCCCCGTGCCGCCGGCGCGGCGCGTCGTCGGCACCTGCCGGAAGGGCTCGAGCGCGAGCTTCAATTCGTCGTCGTCCATGCCGATGCCGGTATCGCGGACCCTGAGGATCGCCTCGCCCTGATCGCCGAGCGCGGTCGAGATGATGACCTGCCCGCCGGCATCGGTGAACTTCACCGCGTTGGAGAGCAGGTTGATCGCGATCTGGCGGATCGAGCGTTCGTCGGCGACGACCGGCGGCAGCTTCGGCGAGAGGCCCGAGCGCAGCACCACCCGCCCGCGCTGCGCTTCCGGCTGGAGCAGGGCTACGGTCGAAAGCGCGATCTCGTTCAGGTTGACGCTGACGAAGTCGAGATCGAGCTTGCCGGCCTCGATCTTGGCGAGGTCGAGCAGGTCGTTGACCAGGCTGATGACGTAGCCGCCCGACTGGTGGATGTCGCGCAGATATTCCTTGTAGCGCTCATTGGCGATCGGCCCGAAGCGCTCCTCGGCCATCACCTCGGCGAAGCCGATGATGGCGTTGAGCGGCGTCCTGATCTCATGGCTGATCTTGGCGAGCACGTCCGATTTCTGCGCGCTCGCCATCTCCGCCGCCTTGCGTGCATCGACGAGCTCGCCCTCGGTCTTCTTCCAGGCGGTGATGTCGCGCAGCACCGCGCAGAAGCGCGGCTCGGCGCCATGCGCGATCTGGCCCATGGTCATGAAGAGCGGGATCTTGCCGCCCTGCCGCACCCGGCCGACGACCTCGCGCCCATCGTTGAGCACCGAGGCGACGCCGCCGCCTTTCAGCCCTTCGAGATAGTCGAGCGCCGGCGCATGGCTCTCGGCCGAGAACAGCAGCGTGAACAGCTCGCCCGTCACTTCGCGCTGGTCGTAGCCGAACAGCGCCTCGGCCGCCTTGTTGAGCGAGAGGATGCGGCCGCGATCGTCGACGGTGACCACGCCGTCGGTTGCGGTGTCGAGCATGGCGGTGAGCTCGGCGATGCGGCCGTCGCGCGCCTCGGCATCGAGCCTGAGCGCCTCGACGCGCGCGGCCGATTCGGCTTCCTCGGCGGCGAATTCGGCCGCGAGCTCGGCTTCCTCGGCCTCCTCCGGCGTCATCACCGGCGCTTCGCCGCCGCCGCTGTCGGGGTGGCGGAAGGCCATCAACGTCGCCGGCGCGTCGAGCCAGTTCACGCTGGAGAGCACCGCATCGACGCCGACCAGGTGGCCGGTCCGGTCGATCAGGGTCATCGCCCCGCCGCCGCTGCGCGAGGCCTCCTTGATCAGCCGGCTGACGCCGCCGGCCTTCAGGTCGGCGAGATCGGCGTAGTCCAGCAGGTCGAGCAGGGTGCGGTTGGCATAGAGCGCGTCTTCGCCGCGATTGACCAGCACGGCCACCGGCAGCCGGTCGAGCACCTCGGCGTGGGAGTTGCGCTGGCGCGCGGGGGTGATCGCCGGCTCGGACGCCAGGGGGGCGGCAGGAGCGGGCGCTTCCGCTTCGGCCTCCTTCACCCGCAGCGGCGCGACCGGCGGCAGGCGCGGGACATCGTTGGTCTCATCGTCGGCGAGCCGCGCGCCGAGCGCCTTGGCGATCTCGCGGAAGGCATTGCGCTCGGCCGAGCTGAGATGGGCCTTGGACGGCTCGAGGACAGGCCGGATCGCCGCGTGCTGTCCGTTGCGCAACGGCACGATGTTGGCGGCCGGCGCGACGACGGGCGATGCCGGCTCCTCGGGCGCGTCGCGGCGGTCGGCGGGTTGGACCTTCGGCTCTTCCGCGGCGATATCCGGCTGGGCGGGCTCCGGCTGCTGGGAGACGGGCGACGGGGCGTCGGTGGAATCGGCTTCGTGATGCCGTGCCGATGCGGGCTCTTCCCGTGCCGGCTTGGCATCGGAGGCGGGCTCCGGATGAGAATCCGTTTCGCCGGCCGCGATTGCGTCCGTGTCGGCGGCAGGCAATGGCTCTTCGGGGAAGGAGCCATCCCGCGCCGTGGGTGCCCCGATCGTGGCTGCTCCGTCCTCGGGAGTCGGATCGGCCTCGACGGCATCGTCCTGCGCTACCGGCTCTTCGCTCACCGGGAACGGCTCCGGCGCGTTCAATCGGGCGATGCCGAAGCCGCGGAACCCGGCGAACTGTCTGTTGGTGCCGAGCACGGGCACGCCGGAAAGCTCGACCGGCACGGCCTCGCCCGGCGTCTCGCTCCGCCACAGGACGGTATGGCCGCTCCAGGTCGCCTGCGTGGCGAGGCGTTCCCGCAGCGCGCCGCTGCGGTCGATGAAATGGCTGCCGGCCAGATCGTCCCAGCGTTGGCCGACCAGCTGCGCGGCGGCGGCTGGGCCGGTCAGGGTTGCAATGTCCCCGGACAGCTTGGTCAGCCGCCCATCCGCGTCGCTCTGCCAGAGGAAGCGAACCGTGGCCGGACGCGCAGGAGCGGGCTCGGCGGAGGGCGCAACGGAGGCAGGCGCAGAAACGAGCGAGGGAAGGGAAGCGGGATGCGCATTCGCCGGCGGCGGCACGGCCACGCCGAGGCGGCGCAGTTCGGAGGCCGGAATGGCGATGGCGAGGACGGTGCCGGCATCGGCCAATGTCAGCAGTTTGCAGCCGCAGGTGACGGGAAAAGCCGCGAAGCTGGCGGTCAATCGCAGCCGCTCCAGCCGGATGCCGGCGGTCGAGGCGAGGCCGCCCGCGAGCAGGAAAAGACGCTGGCGCGTCGGTGCCGGCAGCGACACCGCCGAAGGGGTGGCACCGAGCAGGGCTTGTCCCGCGGGATTGATGAAGCCCGGCCGTTCGGCCGCGGCATCCCACAGGATCAGCGCGCCGCCGGCGGCAAAGGCCGTGAGCGCGGGGTCTTCACCCGCCGCCACGCCCCATCGCGCCCAGTCCTGTCCGGCTTCGCTCATCCTGGTCCGCTCGTTCGATCCGACTCTTTATGGCTAACAAATCTTTAATAGCTTCCAAACGTCGGCGAATCCATGGAACCAAAGATTGCTCTCCCGCTTCTCTTCCAAACAGCGTTAACGTAGCCGGGCGCAGCTGCTGTCGCGTCGTTGTCATCGCACGGCAACAATGATATTGCAGTGCACAATGAATTAGAGGTTCGGTTGTAACAGGAGGATCCCCATGGACGGCAAGCTTCCCTACGAGATACCGGCAGAGATGCGCGACTTCGCGGAACGCAGCGTAGAGCAGGCGCGCAAGGCTTTCGACGGCTTCATCGGCGCCGCGCAGAAGGCTGTGGATAGCGCGCATGGCTCGGCCGAAAACGCCCGCGTCAACACCCAGGAAGCGACGCGCAAGGCGATCTCCTACGCCGAGAACAACGTCGCGGCGGCTTTCGAACTCGCCCAGAAGCTGGTGAAGTCGAAGGATCTGACCGAGGTGATGCAGCACCAGTCCGATTTCCTGAAGGCGCAGATGGCGACCCTCCAGAGCCAGCTCAAGGAAATGGGCGCTGCCGCCCAGGACGTCGCCACCAAGGCGGCCGAAAGCGTCAGCAAGGCCACCAAGGGCCGCTGAGCCCTTTTGAAGGCTGCCGTTTCGGCGGCGGCTCCGACGCGCGACCAGCCGGGCAGGGTGCCCGGCTTCTGCCTGCCAGCCGTTGAAGGAGAGCCGTGATGGCCAAGCCGCCTCCGACCCGGACCACCGCCAGAGCTCCGGTCAGCCTGCCTCCCGTCAAAGCCTTGTCCTCGGCACCGGCCGAGGCGAAAGCCGCGCCGCCCGCACCCGCTGCCCCGCAGCCCGTGCCGGTAGCCGTGGCTGCAAAGCCGGTTCCTCCGGTCGCCGTGACTCCTTCTCCGGTACAGCCGGCCAAGCCTGCTTCTCCGATCGCCTCGAAGCCCGCGCCGGCAGCCCTGGCGGCCAAGCCCGTTTCTCCGGTTGCGGCGGCGCCTGCGCCGATACAGCCGGCGCCAGTGGCCGTGAAGGCTGTTCCTTCCGCCCCGGCGGCAAAAGCTGTGATCGCCACTCCGGCAACCGCCACCAAGCCGGCGCCGGCGAAGGCGCCCGGCAAGTCGCCCAGGAAGGTGGCTTCGGCCAAGCTGCGGATCGAGAAGCCCGTGACGAAGATCGTCGCGCCGAAGAAGCCGATGGCTGCCGCGCCGGTACCGAAAGCTGTCGAGGCCAAGCCTGCCCCGTTCAAGCCGGCCCAGCTCAAGCCCGTTGCCGCCAAGCCTGTCGAGCAGCCGAAGCCGGCTGCGAAGGTGGAGGTGCCGCTCAAGCCTGTGCCGGCCGCCGCCGCGCCGCAGGCGCCCGCTGCCGCTCCCAAGGCCCCTGTGAAGCCCGTCGCGCTGGATTCGCTGCCGCTGCCGCGCCCGCCGGAATTCGCCGCGGTCACGGCCGAGACGGTGATGAGCCAGGCCCTTACCATGGCCCGGGCCTTCGGCGCGTTGCAGGCGAAGGTGCTCGACCATGCCTGCGCTGAGCTGAAGGCGACGCTGGGCGACGCCGAAAAGATGGCGCGCACCGAAAGCGCTTCCGAGGCGATCACGCTTCAGGCGAAGGCGGTCCGCCGCAGCTACGAATCCTATGCCGAGCACCTGAAGGAGCTTGCGCGCATCGCCAACGCGGCTTTGCGCAAGGACTGAAGGTGCGGATCGCGGCTCTGACCGGCCTGCCGCGACGGCGGCCGGCTGCGGCGTCGGTTTTTCGTTGGCGAAGTTGAATTACGCGGTTGCAAAAGCGCGGCGTCGGCACTAGGTTCCGCGCCGCTGGAGACCCCGCTGCGGCGCCGGGTCGAACAGTCATGGGCAGCCATAGCTCAGTTGGTTAGAGCGCTAGATTGTGGATCTAGAGGTCCCCCGTTCAAGCCGGGGTGGCTGTACCATCTTCTTCAGGACAATCGATAGGTTGCGCCGTCGGTGACGAGACGTCCCGGACGGCTCACGGCGAATCGGCCGTGAGCGCCGGATTCGGAGCGGCTCGTCCCGAACGATGAGGCCTTTCTGGCCAGCTCTGTCCCATGCCGGCAGCAGCGTTCGCGCGCCAGCTCGATCGTCCGTTCCGGGTCTTGGAACGGAACGGCTCAGCGGATGGCGCAGGGCTTCCCGCCGGGGCCTCCTCCGGGAGGGGGAGGCCTATGCGGTGCGTGACACCGCCTGGCCGCGCATGCGCCGGATGGTGGCGCCGATCAGCGGCATGAACAGGAGCATGAGGCCGATCCCCATCAGCGTCGAGACCAGCGCGTTCGACCAGAAGATCGAGAGCGAGCCCTGGCTGAAGATCATCGACTGGCGGAAGGCGTCCTCGGCCTTGTCGCCGATCACCATGGCCAGGATCATCGGCGCGATCGGGTAGTCGAGCTTCTTGAAGGCGTATCCGACGATGCCGAAGGCAAGCGCGATCCACAGGTCGAAGGGCTTGCCGGCGACCGTATAGGCGCCGATGAAGCACACCACGATGATCAGCGGCCCGATGATCGAGAACGGGATGCGCAGGATCGAGGCGAAGAGCGGCACCGTCGCCAGCACGGTGATGACCGCGACGATGTTGCCGAGATACATCGAGGCGATCAGCCCCCAGACGAAGTCCGGCCGGTCGGTGAAGAGCGTCGGGCCGGGGTTGAGGCCCCAGATCATCAGCCCGCCCATCATCACCGCCGCCGTCGCCGAGCCGGGAATGCCGAGCGCCAGCATCGGCAGCATCGCGGCCGAGCCGGCCGCGTGGTCGGCCGTCTCGGGCGAGATCACGCCCTCCGGCTCGCCCTTGCCGAACTTCTCCGGGTTGCGCGAGGAGCGCTTGGCCATCGCATAGCTCAGGAACGAGGCGGCGGTCGGTCCACCCGGCGTGATGCCCATCCAGATGCCGATGGCGGCCGAGCGCAGCAAGGCGAGCCAGTAGCGCGGCAGCTTCGCCGCCGTGCGCAGCACGTCGCCGAGTCGCACCTTCGCGGCGATGCCGCGGAAGCTCAGCCCGTCCTCCATCGTGAGCAGCAATTCGCCGACGCCGAACAGCCCGATCACCGCGATCAGGAAGCTCACCCCGGCCAGCAGCACGTCGAAGCCAAAGGTCAGGCGCACGCTGCCCGAGACGGTGTCCATGCCGATCGAAGCCAGCGAGAAGCCGACGCACATCGCCACGATCGTCTTGAAGGGAGAGGCGCCACCGAGGCCGATGAAGCTGGCGAAGGTGATGAAATAGACCGCGAAGAATTCCGGCGAGGAGAAGCGCAGCGCAAAACCGGCGACCCAGCTCGACAGCACGGTGATCAGGATCACGCCGGCCAGCGCGCCGAAGCCGGCGGAGAGAAAGGCGAGGGAAAGTGCCTCGGTCGCCTTGCCCTGCTTGGCCATCGGATGGCCGTCGAAGGTCGTGGCCACGGAAGAGGGCTCGCCCGGGATGTTGAACAGGATCGAGGTGGTCGAGCCGCCGAACAGCGCCCCCCAGTAGAGCGAGGTCAGCAGGATGATCGCCGAGACCGGGTCCATCGAGAAGGTCAGGGGCAGCATCAGGGAGACGCCGTTGGGCGCGCCCAGCCCGGGCAGCACGCCGACCAGGATGCCGAGCAGCACGCCTGCGATCATCAGGGCAATGTGGTGGAAGCTGATCGCGACGGAGAAGCCGTGCATCAGCGAGGCGACGTTATCCATGAGCCGGAGCTCCCTTCCGGGTTTCGGTCCGGGTCAAAGCCCGAGCGCGGCCTCTAGCGGGCCCTTCATCAGCGGAATGTGGAAGAAGCGTTCGAGCGCCAGGTAGAAGAACACGGCCGAGCCGATGGCGACGGTCAGCGTGCGCAGCCAGCCGAAGCCGCCCTGGAAGCGCATCGTGAAGACGAGATAGACGACGGTCGCGACATACATGCCGAGCGTCGCGCACAGGATCACGAAGCCGAGGATGGGCAGGAAGAAGCTGGCGACGCGGTGGATGCGCTCGCCGTCGAGCACGACCTCGGCCAGCATGTCTCGTCCCGAGAGCCGCTTGCCCCAGGTCAGGGCGAGGGTGGCGAGGCTGCCGAGCGCAACCAGCATGCCGGTATAGAACGGAAAGGCGCCGGCCTCGGGGCCGGAGGTGTCCCAGCCGATGCCGAATTCGAGCGCGCCCCAGACGATCGTCAGCCCATAGGCGAGCGTGAACAGCGCGACGACGGTCTCGGCCCAGAGGCGGGTGACCATGGGATTTCCCTTCTCGGATCAGGCAGGTTTCGATCAGGCGTCATCCCGGGCTTGACCCGGGATCCATCGAAGGGCGTCGACCGCCACGATGGATCCCGGCGCGACGCTTCGCTGCGGCCGGGATGAGGGGGGGCTGCCGCGGCAGCCCTATTTCACCACCCAGCCCTCGGCCTCGAACACCTTCTTGTTCGCGGCCTCGTCCTTGGCGACGAAATCGGCGAGTTCCTGGCCCTTCATGAAGCGCGCCGTCTGCGCGGTGCGGGTCACGAATTCCTGCCATTCCGGGGTCTGGCTGACCTTCTCCAGCACGCCCTCGTAGAATTTCACGGCGTCCGCGGGCACGCCGGCCGGCAGCCAGACGGTGCGCGGCATCTGGAAGCTCTCGATCGGAATGCCGGATTCCTTGCAGGTCGGGATGTCGCCCCAGCCCTTGCCGCCAAAGACCGGCTCGCTCTTGGCGAGGCGCACCGGCGAGAACACGCAGAGCGGCTTGACCTGCCCGGCCTTCCACTGGCCGACATTCTCATTGGGGTTGTTGGTGTTGGAATCGACATGGCCGCCGGCGAGCTGCGTGGCCGCCGCGCTGCCGCCCTGGAACGGCACATAGATCCATTTGGCGCCGGTCGCCTCCTGGATCATGACGGTCAGCGTCTGGTCGGTATCCTTCGACTGGCTGCCCGCCATCTTGAAGCCGGGCTTGGCCTTGACCGCGTCGATATAGCTCTTGGCGTCGTTATAGGGCGCATTGCCGTTGACCCAGAGCAGGAACTCGTCGAGCGCCAGCGCCGCGACCGGGGTCATGTCGGACTTGCTGAAGGCGAGCTTGGCGACATAGGGCAGCAGGTAGGCGTTGTTGGTGCCGAAGATCACCTTGTGGGCGTCGCCCTTGCCGGCCTTGCCCTGGAGATAGCCTTCGGCGCCGGAGCCGCCGCCCTTGTTGACCACCACGATCGACTGCTCGACCAGCTTGTGCTTGCTGATGATCGACTGGATGACGCGCGCGAAATTGTCGGTTCCGCCGCCGGGGCCGGAGGTCACGACGAACTCGATCGGGCCGGTCGGCTGCCAGGCCTGCGCCGTGGCGCCCCCGCCGAGCGCGAAGGCGGCGGTGAGCGCCGCGGTGAGTGCGAATTGCTTCATCTGTTTCGTCTCCCTGGGATGTCTGGTTATGCGCGGCTCTTGCGGCCGCTTGGGTATTGAGAAACCGGTTCAGGCCGCTGCGCGGCCGGGCTCCTTTCCGTCCTTGGCCATCTTGATGGCCAGCGACAGGGCGGCGCGCGAGGCGCCGAGATTGGCGATGCCCTTGCCGGCGATCTCATAGGCCGTGCCATGGGCCGGGGTACAGATCGGGAAGGGGAAGCCGCCGATCAGCGTGACGCCGCGGTCGAAGCCCATCAGCTTCATCGCGATCTGGCCCTGGTCGTGATACATCGTCAGCACCGCGTCGAAATCGCCGTTCTTCGCGCGCAGGAAGACGGTGTCCGACGGGAACGGCCCCTCGACCGTGAAGCCCTTGGCCTTGGCCGCCTTGACCGCCGGCTCGATCGTCTCGATCTCGTCGCGGCCGAAATTGCCGCCGTCGCCGGCATGGGGGTTGATGCCGGCCACCGCGATGCGCGGCGGATCGAAGCCGGCTGCCCGCAGATTGGCATCCGCCAGCGCCAGTGCCCGCAGGATGCGCTCCTGAGTGATGTTCTCGGCCACCGCCGAGAGCGGAATATGCGAGGTGACGCGCGCATTCCACAGCGTGTCGAGGACATTGAACTCGCTCGCAGGCCCCTCGAAGCCGATGGCGTCGCGCACGAAGCGGATCTCGTCGTCATAGCCGGGATAGGCGAAGCGCATGGCTGCCTTGTTGAACGGCGTGAAGAACACGGCGTCGGCCTTGCCGGAGGCGGCGAAGCGTAGCGCCCGGCGGAAATTCTCGGTCGCCGCCTTGCCGCCCGCAAGCGTCGCCTTGCCGCGCTGAAGATCGGCGGGGTCGTGATTGGCGAGGTCGATGAAGACCGGCTTGTCGGCCTTCGCGGGCAGGGCGTCTTCCGAGGCGGCGATCTGCACATCGGGGTCGAGCCCGGCATCGGCGGCGCCGAGATCGAGCAGGCGCTTGTCACCGAAGATGACGTAACGGGCCGCGTCGCGCAGATCGGGCTCGCGCAGCAGGCGCGCCAGCAATTCGGGACTGATGCCCGAAGGATCGCCCATCGCCACCGCGATGACCGGCTTCTTGCCGTTCTCGGAGCTGTCCACCGCTGATCCTCCTGCGGGGCGCGCGTCGATTCGCAAGGGCAATTCGCCCTGATCCGGCTGCGCGTTCCCTCTTGATGTCGTTCGTTGCCGAATTCGCTAACACAGCTCGCCCGACTCCTCAAGTATGCTGTATGCAGTATAACAGCAGCACATGAGAATGAGCGAAGCGGCGCCCGAACACCGGGAGCGCGCCGCCGACAGGGAGAGCGAGACGATGAATTTCCACGCCCATTACGCCGGCATCCGGCAGCCGGTCGCGACCTGCCTGGTCGGCAGCGGCGGCTTCGGGCGCAGCTATCTGGCGCAGGCGCGGCGCACGCGCCTGATCGAGGCCCGCATCGCAGTGGATATGACGGCCGAGGCGGCTGGCCGGGCCTTTGTGGCGGCAGGCTATGCCGCCTCCGAGGTCGCCCTGTGTGAAACGGCGGCCGAGGCGCGCGCGGCCTGGGAGGCTGGGCGCTGCGTCGCGGCGGGGCGGCTGGAGACGGTGATCGATCTGCCTTTCGCCTTGCTGGTGGAGGCGACCGGCTCGCCCGAGGGCGCGACGCGCCATGCGCTGATGGCGATCGAAGCCCGCCGCCACGTCGCGCTCGTCTCGAAGGAGGCCGACAGCGTGGTCGGCCCCGGCCTCGCGCGGCTGGCGAAGGACAAGGGCGTGCTGGTCACGCCGGTCGATGGCGACCAGCCGAGCCTGCTGATCGCCCTCGTCACCTGGGCGGAGGTCCTCGGTCTTGAGATCGTCGCCGCCGGCAAGTCGAGCGAGTACGACTTCGTCTTCGATCCGGCGTCCGGCAACGTCACCTGCAACGGCGTGACGAAGCAGCTGCCGGAGCTTTCCGCGCATTGGCTGCCGGGTTCGCGCTCGGTCACGGCCGTTGCGGCCGAGCGCGCGCGCATCCTCGGCGGCGCCTTTCCGCTGCGCGCCGTGCCCGATCTCTGCGAGATGACGCTCGTCGCCAACGCGACCGACCTCGTGGCCGACCGCGCCGGCTTCCACGCGCCGCCGGCGCGCATTCCCGAGATTGCCGATCTGTTCACGGCACGGGCCCAAGGCGGCCTGCTCAGGGGCGCGCGCCGGATCGACGTGTTCCATCATCTGCGTCTGGCGGAGGAGGCGAGCTTCGCCGGCGGCGTCTTCGTCGTCGTGCGCTGCGAGAACGCCGAAACCTGGGAGATGCTGGCCGGCAAGGGCCATGTCCTCTCCCGCGATGGCAGGACGGCGATGCTGTACCTGCCACGCCATCTGCTGGGCGTCGAGGTTGCGACCAGCATTCTCGATACCGCCGGGCTCGGCCGCTCGGGCTATGGCGACGACTACCGGCCCCGGCAGGACCTCGTCGCCGTCGCCGAGCGGGATCTGGCGGCCGGCACGGTCCTGGCCATGGGCGGCCATCATCACAGCATTGCCGGCATCGGTGCGGAAGTCCGTCCGGCCGCGGCGCTGGCCGAGGACCGTCCCGCCCCGTTCTACCTCGTCGCCGACCGCAGGCTGCTGCGCGATGTGACGGCCGGCGAGGCGATCCGGCTGGGCGATGTCGAGATTGCGCCGGATTCGACCTTGCTCGCGACGCGCCATCGCCAGGATGCGCTCTTCGCCGATGATCTGGCCGGGAGCGGTTTGACAGGGCAGGGCGCCCATGGCGTAAACGCCGATAGTTTGGAAACGATGGCGACACGATGAGCGATGCAGCGAGCGATTATCCCCGCATCACCCGCCGCACGCTGCACGACGAGGTGCTGGAGCGCCTCCGCGACATGATCATCGAGGGCCGGCTCGAGCCCGGCCAGCGCATCAATGAGGGGCAGGTCGGCGCACAGCTCGGCGTCTCGCGCACCCCCTTGCGCGAAGCGATCAAGACGCTCGCCAGCGAGGGGCTCGTCGAGATCCTGCCGGCCAAGGGCGCCGTGGTCCGCAAATTCTCGGCGCAGGATCTCTATCAGGTGCTCGAGGTGCTGAAGGCGCTGGAGCAGCTCGGTGGCCGCATCGCCTGCGAACAGGCCCCGGATGCGACCATCGAGGCGATCCACGCCTTGCACAGGCGCATGCTGGAGCTCTATGCGACGCGTGAACGGCTCGAATATTTCAAGCTCAACCAGGCGATCCATACGGCCATGGTCGCGGCCTCCGGCAATCAGGTGCTGGTCGAGATGCACGGCACGCTGCAGTCGCGGATCAAGCGGCTGCGCTTTATCGGCAATGAGGGGCCGGAGAAATGGGCCGGCGCCGTCGCCGAGCACGACGAGATGATGGCGGCCCTGTTGAAGCGCGACGCGGACGCGCTCTCGGAGGCGATCGGCAAGCATATGGAATCGACGCTCAGGCGCGTCCGGGACGTGCTCTGAGATCGGCTTGAGTTCCCGCGCCCGCTGTCGAACGGCCGGCGCGGGAACGGAGCCGTTTAAGCGAACTCAGCTCTGCACGAAGGCGAGCAGATCGGCGTTCAGCACCTCGGCATGGGTGGTGAGCATGCCGTGCGGATAGCCCGGATAGACCTTGAGCGTGCCGTTTTTCAGCAGCTTGATCGATTCATGCGCCGAGGCGCCGATCGGCACGATCTGATCATCGTCGCCATGCAGCACGAGAGTCGGCACGCCGATCGCCTTCAGATCCCCGCTCTGGTCGGTCTCCGAGAAGGCCTTGATGCCGTCGTAATGGGCCTTGGCGCTGCCCATCATGCCCTGGCGCCACCAATTCCTGATCACGCCCTCGTCGACCTTCGCGCCCGGCCGGTTGTAGCCGTAGAACGGCCCGGTCGGGACATCGAGGAAGAACTGCGCGCGGTTGTCGGCGAGCGCCTTGCGGAAGCCGTCGAAGACCTCGATCGGCAGGCCGCCCGGGTTCTTCTCGGTCTTGACCATGAGAGGCGGCACGGCGCTGACGAGAACCGCCTTGGCGACCCGGCCCTGCGGTTCGCCGAACTTCGCGACATAGCGGGCGACCTGCCCGCCGCCGGTCGAGTGGCCGATATGGACGGAGTTTCTCAGGTCGAGATGCTCGACGACGGCCGAGGCGTCGGCGGCGTAACGATCCATGTCATGGCCGTCCCAGATTTGGGCCGAGCGGCCATGGCCGCGCCGGTCGCTGGCGACGACGCGATAGCCCTTCGCCAGGAAGAACAGCATCTGCGCGTCCCAGTCGTCGCTGCTCAGCGGCCAGCCATGGTGGAACATGATCGGCTGGGCGTCCTTCGGCCCCCAGTCCTTGTAGAAGATCTCGACATTGTCCCTGGTCGTTACGAATGGCATGTCGGTCGTCCTCTTTTGCCTGACAAAGTCCCTGCAGAATTGATGCCGATGTCGCGGCTCGCTGCATTTCACCCTGAGTTTGTGTCAGGTTGTCATTCGCGATGCGAAGCCGCGCGCCGCGATGGCGCCCGCCGATAAAAGCGCATGCGCCGGGTAAGGCAAGAGGCGTATTGGCCGCTGCCTTGTGCTTCGCCGGCTCCCCTTGAAGCCGCGGCGGCTCTTCGCCATATCTAGCGCAAGCGGAAGGGTTCGCCTTTCGCCCGCGGGATGCTGCCAGTGGCGGGTTCCGATGATTGATGAGGCGCCTTTCGAGGGCTTCTGTATGACGCGTACGCCTAGTCTGTCCCATCCGTTCCTGCTCGGTTTCGATGATATCGAGCGCGCGCTGGATCGCGTCGCCAAAGGCGCCAGCGAGGGATATCCGCCCTATAACATCGAGCGGTTGCCCCGGACGGAGGAGGAGCCGGATCGCCTGCGCATCACGCTGGCGGTCGCCGGCTTCGCGCGCGAGCAGCTTGAGATCACGCTGGAGGAAAACCAGCTCACGATCCGCGGCCGCCAGGGCGACGACAAGAACCGGCAGTTCCTGCACCGTGGCATCGCGGCGCGCCAGTTCCAGCGCAGCTTCCTGCTGGCTGATGGCATGCATGTGCTCGGCGCGGATTTGTCGAACGGTCTGCTCGCGATTGATCTGGCCAGACCGGAACCAGAGAGGCTCGTCAGGCGTATCGATATCGTGAGCCGCGAGTAGAGGACGAGGGTTCGTCCGATTTTGAAGGGTGCGTCAGCGGTTTACGCATCTGTTCATAATTGAAGGCGCAGTATCGAAACCGCATTCGCACTGCTCTGAAGGAGGGCGCGATGAAACAGGACAGGATTTTGATCCAGAGCAACCCGCTGACCCCCGCTGAATTCGCGGCACTCGGAACAGGTGAGGTCGCCTACGTCAAGCCGATGACTTCGGACGAGCTGATGCGGATCTTCCCGCAGGCCCCGAAGATCGAGTCCGGCCTCAAGCTCTATACGCTGCTGTCGGCCGACGGGGCACCGATCCTCGTGACCGATACGCGCGAGGCCGCCACGGCCAATGCCTGGGAGCATGACCTCAAGATGGTCAGCGTCCACTGACGCCGGCTGGCTGAATTCAGGAGGCGGTCGCCACCCCGGCGACCGCTGCCTGCAACCGGGCGATGTCGGCGGGTGACGAGAGGCGGTGATCGCCGTCCTTGACCAGTGTCAGCACCACCGGGTCGCCGCTCAGATGTTCCACCAGCTTGAGCGCCTGCAGCCAGGGCACGTCCGGGTCGCGCATTCCCTGCAGGATATGGACCGGGCAACCGGCCTTGATCTCGCCGCCGAACATGAGATGCCGGCGGCCATCCTCGATCAGGGCCCGGGTGATCGGCGTCGGTTCGGGTGAATACTCGGACGGACGCAGCCAGACGCCCTCGTCGAGGATCGTCCGGCGGATCGAATCGGGCATCTGCGCCCACATCAGTTCCTCGGAGAAATCGACGGCCGGAGCGATCAGCACCAGACCTGCGGGCTGGAGCGCCGTGCCGAGCAACCGGCGGGCCGCGAGCAGCGCGATCCAGCCACCCATCGAGGAGCCGACGAGGATCGGCCGCTGCCGACACTGGCTTTCGATCATGGCGAGGGCGTCGCCGAGCCAGTCCGACAGGGTGAAGTCGCCGAAATCGCCGTCGCTTTCGCCATGCCCGCCATAGTCGAAGCGCAGGCAGGCCCGGCCGCTCGCGCGAGCCCAGTCGGCGAGCGCCTCCGCCTTGGTCGCGCGCATGTCGGAGCGGAAGCCGCCGAGCCAGACGACCGGTGCCCCTTCGCCCTCTTGCAGGAGGAAGGCGAGGCGACGGCTTGAGCCTTTACCGACCTCGAGCCATTGCGGGGGCTGACGCTCCAAGGCAAATCTCCTGTGACGAATCGCGGTGCCGCGGCGATTATGGGTGCGGCGACCGTCCGATAGGGGCATATTCGCCCGCACGAATGAAAGTCCAGATCAAGAGCGCATGTCCTTCAAGCCGGGTGCCCATCTTTCGCTGCCTTCGACCGAGACCCATCCGCTCGCCGGGCGCACGATCCTGCAGATCATTCCGGAACTCGAAGCCGGCGGGGCCGAGCGTACCGCCGTCGACATCGCCAAGGGTCTGACCGATGTCGGCGCCCGCGCGCTGGTCGCGACCGAGGGCGGGCGCCTCGTCGCCGAGCTTCAGGCCAAGGGCGGCGTCTGGCTGCCTTTCCCAGCCGCATCGAAGAACCCGGTCGCGATGGCGCTCAATGTGCGCAAGCTGGTCGAGCTTTGCCGTGAGGAGGAGGTCGAGCTCATCCATGCCCGCTCGCGGGCGCCGGCCTGGGTCGCGCTCGCCGCCGCGAAGATCCTGAAGCTGCCCTTCGTCACCACCTATCACGGCTCCTATAACAGCCGTTCCACCGTGAAGACGCTCTACAATTCGGTGATGGCGCGCGGCGATGTCGTCATCGCGAACTCCGCCTATACGGCCGGGCTGATCCTGGACAAGCACCCGGTTGCGCGCGACAAGGTGCGGGTCGTCAACCGCGGCACGAATTTCTCGGCCTTCGCGCCCGCCGCCGTCAGCGCCGACAGGGTGCAGGCCCTGCGCAAGGCCTGGGGGGTCGAGCCGCATCAGCGCATCGTGCTGCTGCCCGGCCGCTTGACCGGCTGGAAGGGCCAGCGCGTTTTGATCGAAGCCGCCCGCATCATGCGCGACGGCGGCGATACCGACACCGCCTTCATCCTCGCCGGCGATGCCCAGGGTCGCGACAACTACGTCAAGGAGCTTGACGGCCTGATCGCCAAGGCCGGGCTGGAAGGTCGCGTGACACGTGTCGGCCATTGCAGCGACATGCCGGCGGCGATGCTTTCGGCGGCGGTCGTGGCGGTGCCCTCGACAAGCGCGGAGGCGTTCGGCCGCGTCGCGGTCGAGGCGCAGGCGATGGGCACGCCCGTCGTCGTCTCCGATCTCGGTGCCGTGCCCGAGACGGTGCTCGCCCCGCCGCAGGTCACGCCGCCCGAGCGCACCGGCTGGCATGTTCCGCCGGACGATGCCGCCGCTCTGGCGGCTGGCTTGCGCGAGGCGCTCGATCTGCGCCCGTCGGCGCGGGAGGCTCTGGCGCGGCGCGCCCGCGTCCATGTCGAGCGGCATTTCTCGCTGGAGGCGATGGTCGCGGAAACCCTCGACGTCTATTGCGCGTTGCTGGGGCGCTGACCGACTTCTGCGGCAGGAGATGCCTGACGCAGCTTCGTCATGCATTGACAACGCGCGTCTTTATGCAATGTGTCTGAATCAACGGCGCGAGCCGCGCCAAATACAGGAGAATACCCCATTCGTCGTCCGTACCGCGCTGCCCCGACCCCGACCAAGGAAGGTCCCCGCTCGAACCGCGACATCCGCGGAGTTCGCGAAGTCCAACTCATCGACGATACCGGCGCCAATCGCGGCGTGGTCTCGTTTTTCGATGCGCTGAAGCTCGCCGAGGATGCCGGTCTCGACCTGGTCGAGATCGCCCCGAACTCCGTTCCGCCCGTCTGCAAGATCCTCGACTACGGCCGCTTCCGCTTTCTTGAGCAGAAGAAGGCCGCGGAGGCGCGCAAGAAGCAGCGCACCATCGAGATCAAGGAGATCAAGCTCCGGCCCGGCATCGACAAGCACGATTACGACGTGAAGATGAAGGCCATGCACGGCTTCTTCGAGGAAGGCGACAAGGTGAAGGTCACCCTGCGCTTCCGCGGCCGTGAGATGGCGCATCAGGACCTCGGCGTGAAGGTGCTGGAGCGCGTCAAGGCCGATCTCGTCGAAATCGCCAAGGTCGAGAGCGACTGGCAGCTCGAAGGCCGCCAGATGGTCATGGTGCTCGCGCCGCGATAAGCGCGGGCCCAACCGGTTTCCGGAAAGAGCGCGCCTTCGGGCGCGCTTTTTCGTTCTGGGGCGCCCTCAGGGTTTTTGCGTCAGCTCACCGAGCGGATGATCTCGCGATAGGCTCCTTCCGGAAACGCCTTGAGCGTCTCGGTTCGGATATTGCCCAGCATGGCGAGCTGCAGGCAGAAGCGAGCCTGCACGGCGTCATCCGGCGCCTCGCAGACGATGACCATGTCGTATCGACCCATGGTCATGAAGAATGCCTTGAACGCGCCGCCCATCTCGGCGAGCGCCTGTTTGGCCGCATCGAGCCGGCTCGGCGACGCTGTGAGGTTGCGCGCGCCCTGGTCGGTCCAATTCGCCAGCATGATGTAGGTTGTCATCGGGCTACTCCCTGAAGCGGCCCGGCCTGTCCTTCGGAAGCATGGGCGGCGGCTCGATACCGCCGCCGTGTCGATCATGGGCTGTCGCCGGACCTCGGCCGCCATCTTACCGCATCAGCCGGGGGGAGCGGAACCGGCTTCGCCGCGCCCGGGCATATTCGGGCGAAGCGGGCACCGGCCTGCGCGAAGAAAACGCGATCGAAGCAAGAGCCGGATCACCCTTCCGCGTCCGACAGGACTAGGAGGGCGATCCGGCCGCCGCTTTCGCGCGCTCGCCGCTCAGCGGATCGGCGGGCCGTATTGCAGGCCGCCCTGCGTCCACAGCTTGTTGACGCCGCGCGGCAGCGGGTTGCTGCTCTTGGGGCCGAAATGCCGGTCGAAGCTCTCGCCGTAATTGCCGACCGCCTTGACGATGCGCACGACCCAATCATTGGTCAGGCCGAGACTTTCGCCGAACTTGCCCTCGGCGCCGAGCATGCGGCGCACTTCCGGGTTCTGCGAGGTCTTGGCCAGTTCCTCGACATTGGCCTGCGTCACGCCCAGCTCCTCGGCATTGATCGTGGCGATGACGGTCCAGCGCACCAGGTCGAACCAGGCGGGGTCGTTCTTGCGCACCCAGGGACCGAGCGGCTCCTTGGAGATGACCTCCTGCAGCAGCACATGCTCGTCAGGGTCCTTCAGCCTGCCGCGCGTGCCGGCAAGCGCCGAGAGATCGGTGGTGTAGGCGTCGCAGCGGCCGGCCTCATAGGCCTGGACCGTGTCTTCCAGCGTGCCGAACGCCACGGTCTCGAACTTGATGCCGTGGGTGCGGCCGTAATCGGCGAGGTTCAGCTCCGTGGTCGTGCCCTGCGCGACGCAGACCGAGGCGCCGTTGAGATCCTTGACGGTGTTCACGCCGAGCTTCTTTCGGACGATGAAGCCCTGGCCGTCGTAATAGTTGACCGTGGTGAAGCTGACACCCTGGCCGATGTCGCGGCCGAGCGACCAGGTGGTGGTGCGGGCGAGCACGTCGATCTCGCCGGCCTGCAGCGCGACGAGGCGGTTCTTGCTCGACAGCGAGAGATAGCTCGCCTTGTTCGGGTCGTTGAAGATCGCCGCCGCGAGCGCGCGGCAGACATCGGTGTCGAAGCCGACCCAGATTCCGTTTTTGTCCTGCAGCGAGAAGCCCGGCACGCCCTCGCTGGTGCCGCAGATGATGTTGCCGCGCGCCTTGATCTTCTCGAGCGTCGACTGGGCGAGGGAAGGGGCGGCGGCCGTGGCCGTCAGGGCCAGGCCTGCGGCCAGGCTGAGCAGGAAGCGTTTCACGGTGGATCTCCGGGTTGGGCGAGGGCCGCGGGCCAACCTGCCACTTTTTTGACGGAGGTGTGAAGCCGGTTTCCGTAAGGTTCTCCCGCCAAATCGCGGCGCGCCGCTCCGGGTGTGCCACGCGCTGTTTCGGCGGGGCTTTGCCCGCGGTTTTCCCCAGAAGCCGGCTTTTCGCTTGCCAGCCGGCTTCTTTTCTGCGATACGCGCGGCCTTCGATCGCCCGGCTGATAAGGGCTGCCGTGGCGATCGTGCTTTGCTTCCTGAAAGCAAGACATTGGCAAAGCCGCCGCAAGGCGCGCTGGCCTTATGACCGATAGGAGCTGAAATGCCCAAGATGAAGACCAAATCGGCCGCCAAAAAGCGGTTCAAGATCACCGGTACCGGCAAGGTGCTCTACGCCCAGGCCGGCAAGCGTCACGGGATGATCAAGCGGACCAACAAGCAGATCCGCAATCACCGCGGCACCACCACCCTGTTCGAGGGTGATGCGGCCAACGTGAAGAAGTACTTCCTCCCCAACGGCTGACGCCACCTGATAGTCCGGAGATCATGACATGGCTCGCGTGAAACGGGGCGTAACGTCCCACGCCAAGCACAAGAAGACATTCAAGGCCGCCAAGGGCTTCTATGGCCGCCGCAAGAACACGATCCGCGCCGCCAAGGCGGCCGTCGATCGCTCGATGCAGTTCGCCTATCGCGACCGCAAGAACAAGAAGCGCTCCTTCCGCGCGCTCTGGATCCAGCGCCTCAACGCCGCGGTCCGCGAGCACGGCCTGACCTATTCGGTCTTCATCGGCGGCCTGATCAAGGCCGGCATCGAGCTCGACCGCAAGACCCTTTCCGCCATGGCGATCGACGACGCGGCCTCCTTCACCGCCGTGGTCGAGACCGTCAAGGGCGCGCTGGGCGCGCAGGCCCAGGCCGCCTGAGCGGTTCGGACCGATCTGATTTGGAGAAGGCCGGCGGAAACGCCGGCCTTTTTCTTTGGTGATGGCGATGAGGCCCGAGAATCTCCGCTGGGAGGAGGCGCGGCATCGGAGCGGCCTCTCCGGCGAGAGATGCTCGGGTCAAGCCCGAGCATGACGGCTCCCGTCACGTCTGTACGCTGCCATTCCCCGGCGAGGCCCAGCCATCGCCGGCGCCGTCGACGATGCACTGATATGCCGCTTCCGGCGTGTCGGCATAAGCGAACAGCTTCAGGTCCTCCGGGCGGATGAAGCCGGCCTGCGCCATCGTGTCGAGGTTGAGCAGCCCCTTCCAATACGCCGAGTCGAACAGCACGATCGGCACGCGGCCCATCTTTCCCGTCTGCACCAGCGTCATGATCTCGAACAATTCGTCGAGCGTGCCGAATCCGCCGGGAAACACCACCAGCGCGGCGGCCCGCATCGCTAGATGCATCTTGCGCATCGCGAAATAGTGGAAGCGGAAGGTCAAATCCGGCGTCGACCAGGCGTTGGGCTCCTGCTCATGCGGCAGGGTGATGTTGAAGCCGATCGAGAGGGCGCCGGCTTCGGTCGCGCCGCGATTGGCGGCTTCCATGATGCCGGGGCCGCCGCCGGTGGCGATGACGTGGTTCCGGCCGGCATCCTTGGGCGCCAGCGCCCCGCCGCGCTCGGAGGCGATGCGCGCGAACTCGCGTGCCGCCTCGTACCAGCGATTGCCCTCCCGCACCCGCGCCGAGCCGAAGACGACGATGGTCGAGACGATGCCGCGCGCCCGCAGCAGATCTTCCGCCTTCTGGTATTCCAGCATGAAGCGGGCGCCGCGCATCGAATCGCCGAGGAGAAAATCGGGGTCGAGGGCCGCGAGCCGGTAGGAGGGGGATTCCTTCTGGGCGGTGCTGTCGGGCATGGCATTGTCCTGGGTCGGCATGTTTCGGACCGGGAAGCGAAACCGCTTACCCGAGAAATCCGGTACGGGAATGTTTCGCGAATCGCGAAGATAATCACTGTTTGGCGTTTCATTTCTCCGTCATCCGCTATCCCGAAAAGCGTTTCACTTTCTGGCTCGATAATCTAAGAACGCGCCGTCCCCACGCCTTCAACACGTTGCGACCCGTTCATGACCGATATCGCCACTCTGGAACGCGACCTCCTCGGCGCGATCGATTCTGCCGCCGACGAGGCGGCCATCGAGGAACTGCGTATCGCGGCGCTCGGCAAGTCGGGCTCGATCTCGGCGCTGCTCAAGACGCTGGGCGCGATGACGCCGGAGGAGCGCAAGGAGAAGGGCCCGCTGATCAACGGCCTGCGCGATCGTGTCCAGGGCGCGATCGCGGCGCGCAAGGAAGCACTTGGCGAGGCGGCGCTCGATGCGCGGCTCAGCTCAGAGCGGGTCGACGTCTCGCTGCCGGTCCAGGATGGCCCGGAGGCGCGCGGACGCATCCATCCGATCAGCCAGGTCATCGACGAGATCACCGCGATCTTCGGCGATATGGGCTTCGCCATCGCCGAGGGGCCGGATGTCGAGACCGACGATCTCAACTTCACCAAGCTGAACTTCCCGGTCGGCCATCCCGCCCGGGAGATGCACGACACCTTCTTCTTCGCGCCGGATGCGAATGGCGAGCGCAAGCTTTTGCGCACCCACACCTCGCCGGTGCAGGTGCGCACCATGCTGGCGCAGGAGCCGCCGATCCGCGTGATCTGCCCGGGCCGCACCTATCGCAACGATTCCGACCAGACCCACACCCCGATGTTCCATCAGGTCGAGGGGCTCGTCATCGACAAGAAGGCCAATCTCGGCCACCTCAAGTGGGTGCTCGAGGAGTTCTGCAAGGCGTTCTTCGAGATCGACGATGTGAAGATGCGCTTCCGCCCGTCCTTCTTCCCTTTCACCGAGCCTTCGATGGAGGTCGACATCCAGTGCTCGCGCAAGGGCGGCGAGATCCGCTTCGGCGAGGGCGACGACTGGCTGGAGATCCTCGGCTGCGGCATGGTCCATCCGAACGTGCTGAAGAATTGCGGGCTCGATCCGGACGTCTATCAGGGTTTCGCCTGGGGCATGGGCATCGACCGCATCGCCATGCTGAAATACGGCATGCCCGATCTGCGCCCCTTCTTCGAGGCGGATGTGCGCTGGCTCGCGCATTACGGCTTCCGCCCGCTCGACCTGCCGACGCTGACGGGCGGCCTCTCCTCATGACGATGCGGGCCGGGCAGGGGAGGGCGCGATGACGGCTGCGGGCTGGGCGGCTGGACTGGCCGTGCTGCTGGTCGCGGTGAACCTGGCGGGCCAGGCCATCGCGCTCTGGCGGCTGCGCCGGCCTCTGCAGCGCTCGGCCGTGCTCGCGGACCTGCCGCCGGTCACCATCGTCAGGCCGGTGCGCGGCATCGAGGCTTTCAGCCGCGAGACGGCCGTCTCCGGGCTCGAGCTCGACTACCCCAGCTACAGCACCATCTTCTGCGTTGCCGATGGCGACGACCCGATCGTTCCGCTGATCGAGGAGATGATCGCACGCTACGGCGCCGACAAGGTCAGGCTGATCGTCGGCGACGTCGTCGTCAGCGCCAATCCCAAGCTCAACAACTGCGTGCGCGGCTGGGAGGCGGCGACGACCGACTGGGTCATCCTCGCCGATTCCAACGTGCTGATGCCGAAGGACTACATCCAGCGCATGCTGGCCGCCTGGCGTCCCGAAACCGGCCTCGTCTGCTCGACGCCGGCAGGCTCGCGGCCGCAGAGCTTCGGGGCCGAGGTCGAATGCGCCTTCCTCAACGCCTTCCAGGCGCGCTGGCAATATGTCGGCGAGGCGCTGGGGCTGGGCTTCGCGCAGGGCAAGTCGATGCTCTGGAACAAGCCCTTCCTCGACGCGCGCGGCGGCATCGCCGCGCTGGGCGCCGAGATCGCGGAGGATGCCGCCGCCACCAAGCTCGTGCGCAGCGCCGGCAAGCATGTCCATCTCGTCGGCCAGCCCTTCGAGCAGCCGCTGGGCCCGCGCCGCATCGCCGATGCGGTGCAGCGCCAGTTCCGCTGGGCCCGCCTGCGCCGCGTCACTTTCCTGCCCTTCTTCGCGATCGAGATCCTCTCGGCTCCGCTGCTGCCGGTCCTGCTGGCTGCCTTCGCCTGCCTCGGCTACGGCCTGCCGGTCTGGCTCGGGCCGCTCGCCGTGCTGGTGCTCTGGTATCTCGGCGAGATCGTTCTGTCGGCCGGTGTCGGCTGGTTCCTGAACTGGCGCTCGCCCTTCGCCATGCTGGTGCGCGACATCGCCTTTCCCGGCATCTGGGCCTATGCCTTCGTCGGCGGCGAGGTGAGCTGGCGTGGCAACGCCATGAAGATCCGCACCGACGGCACCAACGAGCTCAACGACACCGCGCCGGCGCTCTCGGCGGCGCGCGCGAAGATTTCCGACTGATCCGGCAAAGCTGATCCGATAAGACGATGAAGTTCACGATCTCCTGGCTCAAAGAGCATCTCGACACCGACGCCTCCGTTGCGGAGATCACTGATGCCCTGACCCGCATCGGCCTGGAGGTCGAGGCGATCGAGGATCGCGCCGCCGCGCTCTCGGCCTTCACCATCGCCTATGTCATCGAGGCGAAGCAGCACCCGAATGCCGACCGCTTGCGCGTCTGCATGGTCGACACCGGCACGGGCGAGCCCGTGCAGGTCGTCTGCGGCGCGCCGAACGCCCGCACCGGCATGAAGGGCGTGTTCTCGCCGCCGGGCAGTTACATTCCCGGCAAGAAGATCACGCTCGGCAAGGGCGTCATCCGCGGCGTCGAGTCGAACGGCATGCTGGTTTCGGAAGCCGAGCTGGAACTCTCCGAGGACCATGACGGCATCATCGAACTGCCGGCCGATGCGCCGGTCGGCCAGCCCTATGCCGTCTACGCCGGGCTCGACGACGCCGTCATCGAGATCGCGGTGACGCCGAACCGGGCGGATGCGCTGGGTGTCGCCGGCATCGCCCGCGACCTCGCCGCCGCCGGCCTCGGCAAGCTGAAGACGCAAGCCATCCCGCCGGTGCGCGGCTCCTTCCCGTGCCCGGTCAAGGTCGTCATCGACTTCGCCGAGGAAGACAAAAAGCTCTGCCCGGCCTTCGCGCTACGCCTCGTGCGGGGCGTGAAGAACGGCCCGTCGCCGGACTGGCTGCAGGCACGTCTGCGCGCCGTGGGCCTCAGGCCCATCAACGCGCTGGTCGACATCACCAATTTCATGACGCTCGACCGCAACCGGCCGCTGCATGTCTTCGACGCCGCCAAGGTCAGGGGCAACCTCACCGTCCGCCGCGCCAAGGCCGGTGAGACCATTCTCGCGCTCGACGGCAAGACCTATACGCTGACCGACGAGCAGGTCGTGATCGCCGACGAGCACGGCGTCGAGTCGCTCGCCGGCATCATGGGCGGCGAGGCCTCGGGCAGCAGCGAGGCGACCACCGACGTGCTGATCGAGAGCGCGCTCTGGGACCCGCTCAACATCGCCCGCTCCGGTCGCGCGCTCGGCATCAATTCGGATGCGCGCTATCGCTTCGAGCGCGGCGTCGATCCCGACTTCACCCGGCCCGGCCTCGACCTCGCGACGGCGCTGGTGATCGAGCTCTGCGGTGGCGAGGCCTCCGAGATGGAATTCGTCGGCGAACTGCCGGAAAGCCCGGCCGCGATCGACTTCCCCTGGTCGGAGGTGAAGCGCCTGACCGGGCTCGAATTGCCGCAGGTCGAGATGAAGCTGGCGCTCACCTCGCTCGGCTTCCACGTCTCGGGCGCGGGCGAGCGGGTCAAGGTCGCAGCCCCCTCCTGGCGCGCCGATGTTGGCGGCAAGGCCGATCTCGTCGAGGAGATCGTGCGCATCGCCGGGCTCGACCGCGTCATCTCGACGCCGCTGCCGCGCATCAAGGGCGAGGTCGTCAAGCCCGTCCTGACCGTGCTGCAGAAGCGCACCCGCACCGCCAAGCGCACGCTGGCCGCGCGCGGCCTCGTCGAGGCCGTGACCTGGTCCTTCATCTCGCATGATCAGGCGAAGCTCTTCGGCGGCGGCTCGCGCAAGCTCGCGCTCGCCAACCCGATCGCGGCCGATCTCTCCGATATGCGGCCCTCGCTGCTGCCGGGGCTGATCCGCGCCGCGCAGAACAATGCCGATCGCGGCTTCCCGGATGTCGCTCTGTTCGAGGTCGGCCAGATCTTCCTCAGCGACGAACCGGAAGGCCAGCTCATCGCCGCCACCGGCCTGCGCCGCGGCACGGCCAAGCTTGACGGTGTCGGCCGCCACTGGGACGGCGGCGCCAAGGCCGTCGACGCTTTCGACGTCAAGGCCGATGCGCTCGGCCTGCTCTCCGCTCTCGGCGTGCCGACCGGCGGCTTGCAGATCGTCGCGGGCGGTCCCGGCTGGGCCCATCCCGGCCGCTCGGCGACCCTCCAGTTCGGCCCGAAGGGCGTCATCGGCGCCTTCGGCGAGGTGCATCCGAAGATCCTCAAGGCGCTCGACGCCAAGGGACCGCTCGTCGCCTTCGAGATCCATCTCGATGCGCTGCCGCTGCCCAAGTACAAGCCGACCAAGGTCAAGCCGAAGCTTGCGCTCTCGGACTTCCAGCCGGTGACGCGTGACTTCGCCTTCATCGTCGACAAGGCGGTGGCGGCCGGCGACATGATGAAGACGGCGCAGGGCGCCGACCGCGCGCTGATCGCCAATGTCGGCGTCTTCGATCTCTATGAGGGGCAGGGCGTCGAGACCGGCAAGAAGTCGGTCGCGCTGGCGGTGACGCTCCAGCCGGTCGAGAAGACGCTGACCGAGGCGGAAATCGAGGCCGTCGGCAGCAAGATCGTCGCCGAGATGGCCAAGCGCTACGGGGCGACGCTCAGGGGCTGATGCCCGCCATCCAACGCACGTCATGCTCGGGCTTGACCCGAGCATCTCGCGCAGGATGAGGCTCACCTGCTCTCTTCGGCAGGAGATTCTCGGGTCCCCGCTGCGCGGCGCCCGAGAATGACGTCGGGGCCAACAGTCTCTGACCATTGACCATGATTATGTAATAATCAGCGGCAGAAAACCCTGCGCATTCGGAGTATCGGCACCGGATTGTTGCAATTTCGCTGACTGATGACTCTCACCGAACGCCCCGTCACGGACAATCTGTTCCCCGGCTTCCGCCTGCTCGACGTCGCGACATCGGGCGCGCGCATCCGTGTGCGCACCGGCGGCGAGGGGCCGCCACTCCTGCTGCTGCATGGCTACCCGCAGACCCATGCGCTCTGGCACAAGGTCGCGGCACGGCTGAAGGACCGTTTCACGCTCGTCTGCGCCGACCTGCGTGGCTATGGCGACAGCGAGAAGCCGCCGACCGACGCCGGGCACGCGCCCTATTCCAAACGCGCCATGGCGCAGGATATGGCCGAGGTGATGACGGCGCTGGGTCACGAGCGCTTCTTCGTCGGCGCGCATGATCGCGGCGCCCGCGTCACCCATCGCCTGGCGCTCGACCATGCCGAGCGCGTCATCCGCCTCGCCACGCTCGACATCGCCCCGACGCGGGAGATGTATGCCAACACCACCGACGCTTTCGCCCGCGCCTATTGGCACTGGTTCTTCCTGATCCAGCCCGCGCCCTTCCCGGAACGGATGATCGGCGCGGATCCGGAAGCCTATTGGCGCAAGAAATGCGGTTCCGGCTCGGCCGGGATGACGCCCTTCGCGCCGGAAGCGCTCGCCCATTACCTGCGTTGCTTCGCCGATCCTGCGACGATCCATGGCTCCTGCGAGGATTATCGCGCCGCCGCGACCATCGACATCCGCCATGACGACGAGGATGGGGACCGCAAGCTGACCCAGCCGCTGCTCGCGCTCTGGGGCGCCAACGGCATCATCGGCAAATGCTTCGACCCTCTCGCCTTGTGGCGCGAGCGTGCGCAGGATGTGCGCGGCCATGCCCTACCGGGCGGCCACTATCTCGCGGAGGAGGTCCCCGACCTCGTCGCCGCGGAGTTCCAGGCCTTCTTCGGAGAAGCAGCATGACCGGGACCAATCGCGTCTATCGTATCGCCGTCATCCCCGGCGACGGCATCGGCAAGGAGGTCATGCCCGAGGGGCTGCGCGTGCTGGAGGCGGCGTCGAAGAAGTTCGGTTTCGAGCTGCGTCTCGACGAGTTCGATTTCTCCTCCTGCGACTACTACGCCAGGCACGGCAAGATGCTGCCGGACGACTGGAAGGAAAGGATCGGCGGCCACGACGCGATCTATTTCGGCGCGGTCGGCATGCCCCAGCAGGTGCCGGACCACGTCTCGCTCTGGGGCTCGCTGCTGCTGTTCCGGCGCGAGTTCGACCAATACGTCAATCTGCGCCCCGTCCGCCTGATGCCGGGCGTTCCGGGCCCGCTCGTGGGCCGCAAGCCGGGCGACATCGACTTCTTCGTCGTGCGCGAGAACACTGAGGGCGAGTATTCCTCGGTCGGCGGGCGCATGTATGCCGGCACCGAGCGCGAGATCGTCATCCAGGAGACGGTGATGAGCCGTGTCGGCGTCGACCGCGTGCTGAAATACGCTTTCGAGCTCGCCCAGCGCCGCCCGCGCAAGAAGCTGACCTCGGCCACCAAGTCCAACGGCATCTCGATCACCATGCCCTACTGGGACGAGCGGGTGAAGGAGATGGCCAAGAACTATCCGGGCGTCGCCGTCGACCAGTACCATATCGACATCCTGACCGCGCATTTCGTGCTGAACCCGGACCGCTTCGACGTGGTCGTCGCCTCGAACCTCTTCGGCGACATCCTCTCCGATCTCGGCCCGGCCTGCACAGGCACCATCGGCATCGCGCCGTCGGGCAACATCAACCCGACCGGTGATCATCCTTCGCTGTTCGAGCCGGTCCATGGCTCGGCGCCGGACATTGCGGGGCAAGGCATCGCCAACCCGGTCGGCATGATCTGGTCGGGTGCGATGATGCTCGATCATCTCGGCGAGCACGAGGCCGCCAAGGGCATCGAGGCGGCGATCGAGCGGGCGCTCGGCGACGCGCGGACGCGGACACGTGATCTCGGCGGCCCGCTCGGTACCGAAGCTGCCGGCAAGGCGGTCGAGCAGGCGCTCGGCTGAGCGAGAAAAAGGGCGGCGCGGCCCTGGCCGCGCCGATTGGGGCAAACGAAGCCGGAAGCGGCCGGGGCAGACGAGGAAAGTCGCGCGACCATGGATCTGACGTCGTTTTCGCTGGGCGATCCCCTGCTCTGGGGCAAGCTCTTCGAGATCATCCTGCTCAATGTCATCCTCTCGGGTGACAATGCCGTCGTGATCGCGCTGGCCTGCCGGGCGCTCGCGCCGGAGCAGCGCACCAAGGGCATCGCGCTCGGCGCGGCGGTGGCCGTGGTGCTGCGGATCGCCTTCACGGTGGTCATCGCGTCCCTGCTGAGCATGCCCTTCCTGCGCATCGTCGGCGCCGGTTTGCTGATCTGGATCGCGGTGAAGCTTCTCGTCGAGGATGAGGGGCAGGACGAGGATTCCATCGCCGCCAGCAGTAAGCTCTGGAAAGCCGTGCAGACGGTCGCGATCGCCGACATCGTCATGAGCCTAGACAATGTCCTCGCCATCGCCGGCGTGGCGCGCGATTCCATGCCGCTGCTGATCGTCGGCCTCGTCATCTCGATCCCGCTGATCGTGGTCGGCGCCTCGCTGATCACCAATCTCTTGACCCGCTTCCCGATCCTGGTCTGGGCCGGCGCGGGCCTGCTCGGCTGGGTGGCGGGCGAGATGCTCGACAGCGACCCCTGGCTGGTGACCCGCTTCGGCGCGGAACTGCTGCACCAGCTCGAATACCCCGTCGCCATCCTCGGTGCGCTGCTCGTGCTCGGACTTGGCTATCTCATCAAATCGCGCCGGCCGGACCCGGCACACTAACCGATTGTTTTGATGCAATTCCGGCGCGGTGCCGCTGCGCGCTTCTGCTGGAACGGCTTGAAGGACTGACCGACACATGGATTTCTCATCTTCGACCTTCTGGGTGTCGCTGCTCCAGATCATCTGGATCGACCTCCTGCTCTCCGGCGACAACGCCATCGTCATTGCGATGGCGGTGCGCTCGCTGCCGGAGAAGCAGCGCAAGCTGGGCATCCTGCTCGGCGCCGGTGCCGCCGTGGGCCTGCGCATCCTCTTCGCGGTGGTGGTGTCCTATCTGCTCAACATCCCCTTCCTGAAGGTCGTCGGCGGGCTGCTGCTGTTCTGGATCGCGATCAAGCTCGCCAAGGGCGAGGAGGAAGCCCATAGCGATATCGCGGCCAGCGACAATCTCTGGAAGGCGGTGCGCACCATCGCCATCGCCGATGCGGTGATGAGCCTCGACAACGTGCTCGCCATCGCCGCGGCGGCGCGCGGCCATTTCGAGCTCTTCATCTTTGGCCTGCTGCTGACCATTCCGCTGATCATCTTCGGCGCGAACGTCCTCTCGAAGGTCCTCGAACGCTTCCCGATCCTGGTCTGGTTCGGCGCCGGCCTGCTCGGCTGGATCGCCGGCGAGATGCTGGTCAGCGACATCGCCGTGCTGCAATGGCTCCAGACCGCCATCCCGAGCTGGGTCCAGACCGTTCCGGTGTCCGACACACATCCGGTCGGGTTGGCGACGAACAAGACGGTCTTTTACGGAGCGGCGGTCGTCGGCGCAGCCTTCGTCTGCGCTGTCGGCTACCTTCTCAAGCGCAAGCCTGCCGACCAGCCGGGCTGAGCTTCAGGCGCCATCCAGAACGATCGCCGCGGCGGCCAGGATCTCCTGGCCGCCGTTTTCGATGGTGACGAGCGCGCCTTCTGCCATGCCCCGCAACGGATCGTGGACACGGAAGCGTTCGGGCGAGATGAGTAAGATCGCGAAGCTTTCGGGCGGCCGGACGAATCCGGTTCCGAGCGCTTTGACATAGGCCTCCTTCGCCGCCCAGAGCCGGGCGAAGGCGAGGGCGCGAAGCGAAGGTTCGCTCTCCTCCAGCATCCGCCATTCATCGCGATGCAGGGCTTCGCGCGGAATGACGCCGGCCGGATCGACCCGTTCCACATCAACCCCGACGGGTGCCTGCGCGAGCGCGATGGCGATGACGCCCGCCCGTGTCGCAAGCGAGATCTGCAGGTCCGTTTCCAGCGCCGTCGCCAGCAGCGGCCGGCCGGCGGAATCATGAGCGATGGCGATTTCAGCCGCAGGGCGGCCGAGCTGCCGCGCCAGGATGGCCCGTGCCGTCTCGCGCCGGAGTGTCGAGCGCTCCGTCAGGTTGCGCGGCCGCTGCGGCGTCGCCACCAGCCAGACGGCCGGGTAGGTGGGCGCGGTCGCCTCGGTCGAACGGAGCCAATGCATGGGCCGGACTATGGCATGCGGCTTATCCCGTCACCACGTGCGCGGGCCGATATCCGGACCGCGTCCTGCCCCATCGGCCTCCGCCTTGCATGGGGCACATGCGCAGGTGCAGCCGGCATGCGTTGACCCGACGGCGCCTTCGGCCTTTGGAAAGACCATGCAGTCACACGATACCGAACCGCCATTGGCGGGCAATGTTGCTCCCTTCACGGCACAGGGCATGCTGCTCGGCCTGCGCAAGGTTTCCGTGCTGCTGCCGGGCATCGTCGTCTTCGCCGTGGCCTTCGGCGCCGCCGCCTCGGCCAAGGGCATGAGCCTCGTCGAGACGCTGCTGATGAGCGCCCTGGTCTATGGCGGCGTCTCGCAGCTCGTGGCGATGGAGCTGTGGCGGCCGGAATGGAGCTGGGGCGCCATCGTCGGGCTGGCGGTGGTCACCGCCACGGTCAATGCCCGCTCGATCCTGCAGGGGGCCTCGCTGCAGCCCTGGTTCGCGCGCTATCCCAAGGGGCTGAACGCCTTCCACCTGTTCTTCTTCACCGATGCGAACTGGCTGATCGGCACGCGCTATCAGGCCGAGGGCGGGCGTGATCTCGGCGTTGTGGTCGGGGCGGGCCTCGGGCTCTGGGTCGTCTGGGTTCTCGCCACGGTTCCCGGCCACATGCTGGGCGCCCTGGTCTCCGATCCGCGCCGTTACGGCATCGACCTCGTCATGCCGATCTTCTTCGCGGCGATGATCGTGCCGCTCTGGCGCGGCCGGCGCGCTGCCGTTCCCTGGGTCGTCGCCGGTATGGTCGCCCTGCTGACGGCGAAGCTCGTCGACGGCTACGCCTTCATCATCGCCGGCTCCCTCGCTGGCGCCGTCACGGGGGCGTTCCGCGATGACGCTGTCTGATCCCGGCCCCTGGGGCGCCTTCATCGCCATCGGCGCCATGGCGATGGCGACCTATCTCTGCCGGCTGGCAGGGGTGGTGCTGATGAGCTTCGTGCCGCTGACGCCGCATGTCCGGCGCGGCCTTGCCGCGCTGCCCGGCTCGATCGTGGTCGCGACCGTGCTGCCTTTGATCGAGCGGCTCGGCCTCGCCGCGGCCGTGGCGCTGCTCGCCGCCATCGGCGCGATGTTCGTGACCCGCAGCGAACTCGTCGCGCTGCTCACCGGCATGGCGATGATCTCGGCGGCGCGGTTCTTCGGCTTCTAGAGCATTTTCGAGCGAAGTGGACACCGGTTCGCGTGAAGACAATGCGGCAAACCAAGACCTGACCCATCACCCCGCCCGATGGCTTCCATCACATCCCGTCATCGCGCCATGTCCGGCTGGCTGTTGACGGCGCGTGGCGGCGGGAGGACGGTGCGGCTTAGCAAAAACGACTGAAACGGAGCGCCGTCATGGCATGGTATTCTCAGACCTGGACCTGGTTCGACGGAGCCTGGCATGAGGGCAACCCCGGCCTCGTCGGCCCGCGCAGCCATGCTCTCTGGCAGTCCTCCTCCGTCTTTGACGGCGGCCGCTATTTCGACGGCGTCGCCCCCGACATCGACCTGCACGCCGCGCGCGTGAACCGCTCCGCCGTGGCGCTCGGCCTCGAGCCCACCGTGACCCCGGATTTCATCGTCGAGAAGATGTATGAGGGCGCGAAGAAATTCGCTCCCGGCACGGCGCTCTACGTCAAGCCGATGTACTGGGCCGAGGCCGACGGCCCCTCGACCATCATGCCCGATCCGGATTCGACCCAGTTCGCGCTCTGCCTGTTCGAGGCGGCGATGCCGCAGCCGACGAATGGCTTCTCCGTCACCAAGGGCATCTATCGCCGTCCGACCTTCGAGACCGCCCCGACCGATTCCAAGGCCGGCTGTCTCTATCCGAACAATGCCCGCATCCTGAAGGCCGCCAAGGCCGCCGGCTTCGACAACGCGCTGGTGCTCGACATGCTCGGCCATGTCGCGGAGACGGCGACCTCCAACATCTTCCTCGCCAAGGACGGCGTGGTGAAGACGCCGGTCCCGAACGGCACCTTCCTGAACGGCATCACCCGCCAGCGCGTCATCAGGCTGCTGCGCGAGAACGGCGTGCCGGTCGAGGAGTGCAGCCTGCGCTACGAGGATTTCGAGACGGCCGACGAGATCTTCATCTCCGGCAATTACTCGAAATGCATGCCGGTGATCCGCATCGACGACCGCGTGCTCCAGCCCGGCCCGCTCTTCCGCAAGGCGCGCGAGCTCTACATGGACTTCGCGCACAGCAAGGCGAAGGCCGCCTGAGGCCGTAGGAACTGGCCATGGCGCGCCTCGCCACGCGGCTGACCGAGCGGCTCGGCATCGCCCACCCGATCCTGTCGGCGCCGATGGCGCTGGCAGGCGGCGGGGCGCTTGCCGCCGCCGTGACGCGGGCGGGCGGGCTTGGCCTGATCGGCGGCGGCTATGGCGATGCTACGTGGCTCGATCAGCAATTCGCCGCCGCCGGCAACACCCAGACCGGCTGCGGCTTCATCACCTGGTCAATGGCGAAGCGGCCGGAGCTGTTGACGCAGGCGCTGGCGCATAAGCCTGCCGTCCTGATGCTGTCCTTCGGCGATCCGCGCCCCTTCGCCACCGAGATCGCGGCGGCGGGCGTGCCGCTGATCTGCCAGTGCCAGTCATTGCAGCATGTCCGGCAGGGTCTGGAGGCCGGTGCCGCGATCATCGTCGCCCAAGGCGCCGAGGCAGGCGGCCACGGCGCGCGCCGCGCAACCTTGCCTTTCGTGCCCGAAGCGGCCGATCTCATCGCCCGCGAGAGCCCGCAGACGCTGCTTCTCGCCGCGGGCGGCATCGCCGACGGGCGCGGGCTCGCCGCCGCGCTGATGCTGGGCGCGGACGGCGTGCTCGTCGGCACCCGTTTCTGGGCGAGCCGCGAGGCGCTGGTGCATGAGCGCCATCATGCCGCCGCCGTCGCGGCCACCGGCGATGGGACGGTGCGCTCCTCGTTGCCCGACATCGCCCGCCAGCTCGACTGGCCGAAGCCCTTCGACATCCGCGTCGCGGACAATGCCTTCATCGCGCAATGGGCCGGGCGCGATCACGAGCTGAAGGCCGCGATCGCGACAGAGGCTACGGCCTATCGCGAGGCCTTCATGGCCGGAGACCCCGACAAGGCGGCCGTGATCTTCGGCGAGGCGGCGGGGCTGATCGCCGATGTGCCGTCAGCCGGCGAGATCGTCGAGCGGATGGTCGAGGAGGCCGCTGCGCTGCTCGGCGGGGCAGGGCGCTTCCTCGGCTGAGAATTCAGCGCAGCAGCCTGAGCAGCCCCGTCATCTTCAGCCCGATGCCGGCGATGGCGACATAGAGCAGGCCCGCGGCTGTGGACAGCAGCAGCACCGCCATCAGCAGCGGCTGCGGCAGGGACGCTGTCCATGCCTGGGCCGGAGAGGCGAACCACCAGGCCAGAAGGCCGGCGGCGATGGTGGCCACGCCGACGATCGCGACAAAGCCCGGCAGGCGCCGGTCCGGCGCGGTCCAGCCGCGCCGCCGCGCCAGCACGAACAGCGTCAGCAGATTGACCCAGGCGCCGGCGGCGGTGGCGAGGGCGAGGCCCGGAGCGCCCCAGTCGCGCCACAGGAACAGCTTGAGCGTGAGATTGCAGGCGATGGCCGCGAGCGCGACCAGCATCGGCGTCCTGGTGTCGCCGCGCGCCTGGAAGGCCGAGACCTGGGTGCGGATCATCACGATCGCCGGCAGGCCGAGGGAATAGGCGAAGAGCACGGTGCCGGCCGCCCGGCTCGCTTCGGCATCGAAGGCGCCGCGCTGGAACAGCCCCGCCACGATCAGGTCCGGAATCGCGATGAAGGCGGCGACGAAAGGAGCGCTGGCGAGGAGCGAGATCGCGACGGCGCGGTTCTGCGAGCGGTTGGCGCCGGCCTCGTCCCCGCGCGCGACCTGCCGGCTCATCGCCGACAATGCGACCGTGCCGACCGCGATGGCGATCAGCCCGAGCGGGAGCTGGTAGAGCCGCTCGGCATAGTAAAGGGCCGAATAGGCGCCGCGCGGCAGCAAGGAGGCGATGATCGTGTCGGCGAAGATCGCGATCTGCACGCCGGCCGAGCCGATCACCGCCGGCCCGAAGGCCTTCAGAAAGCGCCGGACGCCGAGATCCATATGCGGCCTGACCAGCTTGCTGGAGACGCCCGCGCGCTTGGCCGCCACATAGAGCAGCACCCATTGCGCCAGCCCGGAGATCGCGACGCCCCAGGCGGCGGCATAGGCCGCGCCCGGAAACAGGAAGGGCACGGCGAGTGCCGCCATCACGCCGATATTGAGCAGGATCGGCGCGGCTGCGAAGGCCGAGAAGCGGTCGACCGCGTTCAGCGTCGCGCCGAGGAAGGTGACCATGGTCACGAAGAGCAGATAGGGGAAGGTGATCCGCGTCAGCGCGACGGCGAGCGCGAAGGTGGCCGGATCTTGCTTGAAGCCGGGCGCCAGCAGCGTCACCAGCCAGGGCATAAGCGGCAGGGCCAACGCGAGCAGCACAACCTGGATCAGGAACAGCACGGTGAAGAGCCGGTCGGCGAAGAGATTCGCCGCCTGCTGCCCCTGCTTCTCCGCGACATGAGCATAGGCCGGCACATAGGCCTGGTTGAAGGCGCCCTCGCCGAAGATGGCGCGGAAATGATTCGGCAGGCGCAGCGCCACCGAGAAGGCGTCCATGGTGGCGCCGGCACCGAGCACGGCCGCGAGCATGATGTCGCGCGCGAAGCCGGTCAGGCGCGAGATCAGCGTATAGCCGCCGACCGACAGGATGTTCCGGAGCATGAAAATCCTAGCGGATCAGCGGCGGCAGGGCGTCGCCGCGCGGGTGGTCGACGGTGCGCGCCTCGAAACCGACGCGCTCGCCGATGAGGTAGAGCGGCCGGCGCTTCACCTCGGCGAAGATGCGGCCGACATATTCGCCGATCATGCCGAGCGAGACGAGCTGGATGCCCGAGAAGAACATGATCGAGACGATCAGCGACGGGAAGCCGGGAAGGTCCGTGCCGTAGATCAGCGTGCGCAGCATGAAATAGAGCGCCGACAGCGTCGCGATGCAGGCGATGATGGCGCCCGACCAGGTCGCGATCTTGAGCGGCACGGTCGAGAAGGAGGAGAGCCCGTCGAAGGCGAAGGAGAACAGCTTGCGATAGCGGAACTTCGATTGCCCGTGCTCGCGCTCGGCGACCTGGAAAGGCACGCCGATGGAGCGGAAGCCGACCCAGGCATAGAGCCCCTTGGAGAAGCGTGCCCGTTCCGGCAGCGCCCGCAGCGCATCGACCGCCTTGCGGTCGAGCAGGCGGAAATCGCCGGCGCCTTCCGGCAGGTCGGTTTCGCCGAACTGCGAGAAGATGCGGTAGAAGGCCTTGGCGAAATTGCGCTTCAGCCGGGTCTCGCTCTCGCGGTCGACGCGCTGGCCATAGACGTTGAGATAGCCCTCGCGCCACTTCTCCAGAAAGGCGGGAATGACCTCGGGCGGGTGCTGCAGATCGGCGTCCATGATGACGACCGCATCGCCATAGGCATGGTCGAGCCCGGCGGCGATGGCGATCTCCTTGCCGAAATTGCGGCTGAAGGAGACGGCGTTGATCCGCGGATCGGTAGAGTAGAGCTCGCGGATGGTCGCCAATGTCGCGTCCTGGCTGCCGTCGTCGACGAAGACGATTTCCCAGGAGGCGACCGCCTCCGTCAGCACGGCCCGCAGCCGCTCGACGAGCGGGCGCAGATTGTCGGCCTCGTTGTGGACGGGCACGACGATGGAAAGCTCCGGCCAGCGGGAGACCCGGGGCGTGCGCTGAAGCGGCGGGGACGCGATGTCCGACACGAACGACCTTTCATGACGCGTCTGTCGACGGGGTGACGCGCGACGCACAGAACCGTAAAGCTTGCCGGCCGACAAGCCCGCATCCGACGGCGTCTTGCGGCCGAAGGAGGAACACCAGCAGCGATGGCGAACGGCTTTGTTCTCTGCGCCGATGATTTCGCCCTCACCGAAGGCGTCAGCCGTTCGATCCTGGATCTCCTCGGCCGTGGCAGGCTTTCCGCCACCGGCGCGATGACCAACCGGCCACACTGGCGCAGATTGGCGCCGGAACTCGGCGCTTTTGCGGAAGCCGCCGATCTCGGCCTGCATTTCAACCTGACTTGCGCCGCCCCGCTCGGCTCGATGCCGCGGCTGGCGCCGGGCGGAGAATTCCAGGCGCTGGGCGTGGTGGCGCAGGCCGCCGCCGTATCGCCGGTCGCCCGGCGCGAGATCGCGGCCGAGTTCGGGCGCCAGCTCGATGCCTTCGAGGATGCGATGGGGTGCCCGCCTGATTTCGTCGACGGGCATCAGCATGTCCATGTCCTGCCCGGCGTGCGGCGCGCGGTGCTCGATGCGCTGGCGCGGCGCTATCCGGCGGGGTCGATCTATGTGCGCGATCCGGCCGACAGGATTTCGGCGATTCGCGAGCGTGGCGTCGCGGTGGGCAAGGCGCTGGTGATCGCCGGGCTCGCGACTGGCTTCCGCGCGGCCGCGCTGCGCCGGGAGCTTCGCGTCAATCGTGGCTTCTCGGGCGTCGCGCCTTTCGATCCGGCGCGCGATTTCATGGCCGATCTGCGCCGCTTCCTGATCGCGCCGGGGCCTGCGCATCTGGTGATGTGCCATCCCGGCTTCGTCGATGACGAGTTGGCGCGGCTCGACCCCGTCGTGGCGCCGCGGCCGGTCGAGCATGCGGCGCTCGCCGCCTTCCGGCCGCCGGCGGACATGCCCATGCGGCGTTTCCGGGAGCTTGCCGCTTAGAGCATCGGCCCGAAAACTGGACCGCGGTTTTCGGGAAAAGCCGATGCTCTAGGGCCGGCTGCCGGCCGTCGCCGCAAGCGATTTGTTTACCGGCTTAGGTCAGTGTCCTCGCGGTGGATGGGGGCGCCGTCCGTCGATGGATCGCGCCGGGTTTTAAAGGGCAGTCGCTCGATGACGGGGTTGACGCGGGCGGCCGAGGCGGCTGAGGAAACGCAGGCGCAGGGTGGGATGAAGGGCTTCGGCTCGCTGAGCCGGCAGATCGCGCTCGCGGCCGTGGTCATCGTGGCCGTGGCGATCATCTTCGTGGTCATGGCCGTGGCGCGCTACAATGACAGCCGCACCCGCTCCGATCTCGACCAGAAGGCGACCGCGCTGACGATGATGGTCGCCAATGCGGCGCCGTCGCTGATCCTGTCGCGCGACAACCTCACCCTGGGCTACATCCTCGAATCGCTGCGGCGCGACCCCGATTTCGATGCCGCCATCGTCGCCGACGATCTGGTCTCGCTCGCTTCCGCCGGACGGACCGAGGAGGCGCGCCTGTCCCTGACGCCGCGCTGGCTGACCAGCGCGGTCGGAGAGGAGCCCTGGCGCAAGCTTCTGTCGGTTCCTTCGGTCGAGATCGAGGACGATGTCAGCGTCACCAAGATCCAGCCCGTGCGCGTGGTCGACAGGCAGATCGGCTATGTCGCGGTGCGCTTCGACAAGACCAGGCTGGTCGCACGCGCGACCTGGGAGCAGTTCGTCATCATCGGCCTGGGGCTCGCCGTCCTGATCGTGCTCGGGCCGCTGCTCTGGTTCTCGCTGTCGCGCACGATGCGCCCGCTGCGGGGCATGACGAATGCCATCGTCAGCATCTCCGACGGCGATCTCGACACGCCGATCGACGCGCAGGAACGCAGCGACGAGATCGGCGCGATCGCGCGCGCGCTCGGCGTGCTGAAGATCAGGCTGGCCGAGCGCGCGGCGCTGGAAGAGAAGCAGACTCTCTCCGAGACCGAGCGAAGGGCCCGGCAGCAGAACGTCGACGGCGCGATCGCGATGTTCCGCAGCGAGGTCGGCCTCGCGCTCGAAGCCTTCAAGAGCAACGCCGATCGCATGCAGGAGGCCTCCGACGGGCTGGCGCGCGTCGCCGCCGAATCCTCCGAGCGTGCTGCGCGCGCTGCCGACAACGCGCATGGTGCCTCTGGAAACGTCGAGAGCGCGGCGCAGGCGGCCGAGGAAATGGGCGCCGCGATCCGCGAAGTCGAGTTCCAGGTTCGGCGCGTCCGCACCGAGATCGTCGAGGCGGCCTCGGCCTCGCGCAACACCGCCGGCTCGGTCGAGGCGCTGGACGAGACGGCGCGCGCCATTGGCGAAGTGGTCAATCTCATTCGCGACATCGCCGCGCAGACCAACCTGCTCGCGCTCAATGCGACCATCGAGGCGGCGCGGGCCGGCGAGGCCGGGCGCGGCTTCGCGGTGGTGGCCTCCGAGGTCAAGTCGCTCGCGGCCCAGACCGCCGATGCAACCGACCGCATCGTCTCCCAGGTCGCCGCGATTCAGGGAGCGACAGGGCAGGTCGTCGGCGCGATACAGAACATCGCTGAGCGGATGAATGCCATCGAAACCTTCGCCAACTCGGTCGCGGCCTCGATCGAGCAGCAGGCGCTCGCGACCGGCGAGATCGCCAGCGGCGTCGCCATGGCGAGCTCCTCGGCCCTGTCCGTCTCGAGCGACCTGAGCGTGCTCGCCGACAGCGTCGAGGAGACCGGCCGTTCGGCCGAGCAGGTCCGCGGCGCGGCCGGCGAGGTGGCGACGCAGGCCCAGAGGCTCGATTCGACCGTGGACCAGTTCCTGCGCAACGTCGCCGCCTGAAGCCGTCGCGGAGCGGCAAACAAAAACGGGGCCGCGAGGCCCCGTTTGCTTTTCCGGTTGCTGATCGCCGGGATCAGCCCTTGGCGGCTGCGCCATGGAGCTCGGCGACGTATTCCCAGTTCACTAGGCTTTCGAGGAAGGCCTTGAGATAGTCGGGGCGCCGGTTGCGGTAATCGATGTAGTAGGAGTGCTCCCACACGTCGACGCCGAGGATCGGCGTGCCGCCATGGACCAGCGGGTTCTCGCCGTTCGGGGTCTTGCTGATGGCGAGCTTGCCGCCCTTGACCTCGAGCCAGGCCCAGCCCGAGCCGAACTGGCCGATGCCGGCGGCGATGAAGTCTTCCTTGAACTTGTCGACCGAGCCGAAGGAGTCGACGATCGCCTTCTCCAGCGCGCCCGGGATCTTGCCGCCGCCATTCGGCTTCATCCACTTCCAGAAATGGAGGTGGTTGTAGTGCTGGCCGGCATTGTTGAAGACCGCGGCATTCTTGCCGTAGGAGCCCTTGACGATCTCCTCGAGCGACTTGCCCTCGAATTCCGTACCCTTGATCGCGTTGTTGCCGTTGTTGACATAGGCGAGGTGGTGCTTGTCGTGGTGGTACTCCAGCGTCTCCTTCGACATGAAGGGCTGAAGTGCGTCATGTGCATAGGGGAGATCGGGAAGGGTAAAGGTCATTGGGCCTCTCCTTGGGCTGTGAAATCGCTTGAATCAGAATGGCTTGCCATTCGGAGGCGGGGCCATGACAACCCTGCCGCTCCACGCGTTAGTTAAGCCGCCGCGCGCGGCTCGACAACCGCCAAACCTGCGAAAAACCCATGTCCTCTCGACAGGCGGCCACAATGGGGCCAGATTCCTCTCCTTAAGCCAGGTCGATTGGAAACTCTCTCTTATTCAATACGTTAGATATTGGCATGTTCCCGCCCGTCCACGAGCCGGGCAGGCCCAGCGTCAAGGAAGCCGAATTGATCGCGATTTTTACTCTCCTCGGCCTCGGGCTCTTCGGCGGCGGTGCCTATGCCGTCTATGATGGCTGGCCCTATCTGGTGCTGGAGCGGGGCTTCACTCAGGTCATCATCGGCTCGATCGCCATGACGGCAGGCCTCATCCTGCTGGCGTTGGCCTGGGTCCTGAAACAGCTCAAGGCGATCAGGGCGGAGCTGGCGGAAGCCGCCGAGGCGCGCGTCTCCGTTGCGGCTCCTGCGGAGGCCGCTTTTCCGGCCGTCTTGCCCATGGCGCCGGCGAATGCGCCGCCCGCCTCGTCTCCGATCGTGCCCGCCGTGCTGGGTGCGGGTGCCGCGGCCGCCGCGGCCGCCGTCGTCGCGGAGACGTCGGAAGCCAGCCCATCGTCCTCCGGCGCGGTGGAGCGGGACCTGTTCGGCACGCTGGTCGCCGACCATCTTGCTGCCGCGCCGAAAGAGGAAGAGGAAGAGCAGGATGAGGTGCCGGCGCCGGAGCGCGATGATTCCGTGCCGGACATGTTCGCGAAGGCTGCGGCGGATATCGAGCCGAGCGAGGCGGAGCATCCGATCGCCGTCGAGGATGAGAGCCACGAGCCGGCTGAGATCGTTGCGGCCCATATCCAGCCGCTGAGCGAGGACGAGGCCCTGGCGCACAGTGACGAACAGGCCGAGGCGGCGGTTGAGAAGGCGGAGATCGACGAGCTTCCGCCCGAGCATCCCGTCGCCGCCGTCACGGATCAGGCTCCCGCCGATGAGGAAGACACCGCGCGTGACGAGTTCGCGATGCTGCGGGAAAGCCTGACCACCGAACTCGGCGACCTGCGCCGGCCGGCCGGGCGTGTCGAGCCGTCCTTCGCGCTGGACGATCCCTTCGCGGAAGCCGAAACCTGGATGAAGCCCGGCGCCAAGCGCCAGGAGCCCCGTTTCGACACGGAGCAGCCTTCGGCCGAGGTTGAAGAGACTCAAAAGCCCATGCCGGTCGCGCCGATCTGGCCGCCGCGTACCGGGCCCCATGCTTTCGGTGTGTCGCCTGCGAATGAAGCCGAGCAGCCGGCGAAGCTTTCTCCCGAGCCCGTCGGGATGGATGCGGCTCCGGAAGCGCCTGTGCCCTCCGAAGAGATCGCGGAAGCGCCATCGAAGCCGGCCGATGAAGAGGTGCCTGCGGGCGAAAGCTCTCCCGCTGTCTCGTCCGAGCCGGCAGCGCCCGAACCTGCCGCCTCCGAAGAGGGTGTCGTCGGCGCCTATCAGGTCGGCGAAGCCCACTTCACCATCTATGCCGACGGTTCGATCCGCGCGCGCACGCCCGACGGTGAATACAGCTTCGCCTCGATGGACGAACTCAAGGTCTACCTCGCCAGCGAGAAGAGCCGGCTCGGCGTTTGAGCATCCGCGAGCGCCGCCGCCATTCTCGGGCTTGACCCGAGAATCTCATGACATGGCGGCTCCTTCGCCTCATCGAGCGCGAGATGCCCGGGTCAAGCCCGAGCATGACGCGGGAGGTTCTCGGGCCAGCCTTCGCCGACGGCCTTGATGGCGAAGGCATAGGCCAGCGCCGTTTCCTTCAGCGAATCGAAGCGCCCGGCCGCGCCGCCATGCCCCGCCTCCATATTGGTGTGGAGCAGGATCGGCCCGCCGCCGGTCATGGTCGCGCGCAGCCGCGCCACCCATTTCGCCGGCTCCCAATAGGTCACGCGGGGATCGGTGAGGCCGCCCATCGCCAGGATCGGCGGATAGTCCTGCGCGCTGACGTTGTCATAGGGCGAGTAGCTGCGGATCGTCTCGAAGGCTTTGACGTCCCGGATCGGATCGCCCCATTCCGGCCATTCCGGCGGCGTCAGCGGCAGGCTGTCGTCGAGGATGGTGTTGAGCACATCGACGAAGGGCACCTCCGCGACGATGCCGGCGAAAAGCGCCGGCGCCATGTTGGCGACTGCGCCCATCAGCATGCCGCCGGCGCTGCCGCCCTCGGCGACGATGCGCCCGCGACGGGTGAAGCCGGCCTCCGCCAGCGCTTCCCCCGCGGCGATGAAGTCGGTGAACGTATTGCGCTTCTTCTCGCGCTTGCCGTCGAGATACCAGCGCCAGCCCTTGTCCGTGCCGCCGCGGACATGGGCGATGGCATAGACGAAGCCGCGATCGACCAGGCTGAGCGGCCGCGTCCGGAACGAGGCGGACATCGCCGAGCCGTAGGAGCCGTAGCCGTAGAGCAGGCAGGGCGCATTGCCGTCGAGCTTCAGATCGGCACGGTGCAGGATCGAGATCGGCACCCGCTCGCCACCCTCGGCCGTCGCGAAGATGCGCCGCACCTTGTAGTCGGCCGGGTTGTGGCCCGAGGGCACCTCCTGCCGCTTCAGCAGGGTCCGCTCGCCGGTTGCGAGATCGTAGTCATAGGTTTCGGCAGGCCGCGCCATCGAGGCATAGATGAAACGCAGCGTATTCGTGTCGAACTCGTAGCCGGCATCCATGCCGAGCCCATAGGCCTCCTCGTCGAAGGCGATGCTGCTCTCGGCACCATCGGCGAAGTCGCGGATCACGATGCGCGGCAGCCCTTCCTCGCGCTCCAGCCGGATCAGCCTGCCCTCGAGGCAGACATGGTCGAGGATGAGCCGGCCCTGCCGATGGGGAACGAGATCGCGCCACCCTGCCGGATCGGGGTTGGCGAGCGGGGCCGTCACGATCTTGAAGTCTTCCGCCCCCTCGGCATTGGTCAGGATCACGAAGTCGTCGCCATGGTGCTCGACGCTGTATTGCCGGCCGGGCAGGCGCGCGGCGACAAGGCTGAGCTTCGCTTCGGGTGAAGCCAGATCGAGCAAACGGATCTCCGAGGTTTCGTGATCGCTGATCGAGATCAGCAGGAAGCGGCCGGACTGGGTCTTGTCGATGTCGACGAACATGCCCGCATCGCTCTCGTCATGCAGCAGCTCATCCGTCTCGGCCGCCGTGCCCAGACGATGCCGCAGCACCCGCGACGGGCGGTGATCGGCATCAACGGCGACATAGAAGAACGAACGGGAATCGCTCGCCCAGACGATGTCGCCCGTGGCGTCGTTGACCTGGTCGGCCAGATCCTCACCCGTTTCGAGATCGCGGACGCGGATTCCATGCAGTTCCGAGCCGGCCTCGTCCGCGCTCCAGGCAAGCAGCCGATGGTCGGGACTATGGACGGCGTCGCCGAGGTCGAAGAAGTCCTTGCCTTCGGCCAGGGCATCGGCGTCGAGCATGATCTGCTCGCGGCTCTTGCCTTTGTCTTTGCCCTTGTCCTTGCCGTGACCTTCCCGCGGGCGGCGGCAGATCAATGGATGCTCGGCTCCCTTGCGATAGCGTGAATAGTAGAGCCAGGCGCCGTCCCGCTGCGGAACGCTGGAATCGTCTTCCTTGATCCGGCCGCGCATTTCCTTGACGAGTTCGCGCTGCAGGTCGCGGGTCGAGGCCATCAATGCCTTGCAATAGACATTCTCTGCTTCGAGATAGTCGCGGATATCGGCGGGCAGCGCTTCGGGATTGCGCAGTACGTCCTTCCAGTTCGGGGCTCGCAGCCAGTCGTAATCATCGCGCAACAGCACGCCGTGGACGGTGCTTTCCTTCGTCCTGATCTCCGCTTTGGGCGGCGCCGGCAGGCGGCGGGATCGGCGCGATACGCCGCTCTGATCTCGAAGGCCGGGGGCAGGACGCATGAGCGGTTCTCCATGACGGGCGCCCGAGAGGTAGAGCCCCGCTGCTACGGTGACAAGACGCACTTCTTGTCGGTAGGTATACCTTTGCGTGCATTGGAAATCGCAGTCATTTGCGCTGCCGAATATTGGATCAAGATATTCCTGTTCGATTGAATTGTTCTCTTGCGTGAATAGCCAGTATCCATTACAGGCTGATCTCGATCGATCGGGTCGATGATTCTGTTTCCGGTAGTGCCCGCCACTATTGGCAAGGATGGCCACCAGGTGGGGCTTTCAAAGACGGGCGATCGCCAAAGTCCACGTTAAGAACGATAAGGAGCGACATAGCTATGGCCGATCACGAGGGAGCGGACTTCATCGAACTGACGGCAGACATCGTTTCTGCCTATGTCTCCAACAATTCAGTTCCTGCGTCCGACTTGCCGGCGCTGATCAGCGAAGTCCATTCGGCGCTCAGCCGCGTCATCGGCGGTGTGGCTCCGGTGCTTCCGGTCGAGGCGCCGAAGCCGGCGATCCCGGTCAAGAAGTCGATTACTGCCGATTTCCTAGTCTGCCTCGAGGACGGCAAGAAATTCAAGTCGCTGAAGCGCCATCTGCGCACGCAGTACAACATGTCGCCGGAGCAGTATCGCGAGAAGTGGGGCCTGCCGCCCGACTACCCGATGGTCGCTCCGAACTACGCCGAGGCTCGCTCGCAGCTCGCGAAGAAGATGGGCCTGGGCCAGCAGCGTCGCAAGCGTCGCTGAGACGCGGGACGAAGCAGAATTTCATCGACAGAAGCCGCCGGATTTCCGGCGGCTTTTTTCATGCCGATCGTTTCGTGCCGGTCGTTTCTTGCTGGTCGCTTCTTGCCGCCGTTCGCGGGGATAACCGAGCGCGCAGGCTTGCCAAGGCGGATATAAGAATATAATCCTATTCCCCGGATCTCGCGCCATCACTCGCGCAATCGCAGAATGGGAACATAGCATGAACAATATCAAGGCCGGCCCTGACATGATCTTGCAGGAGGCTGCCGGCGCCAGACTGGCCGAGGCCACCGTCGCGGCTGCGGCGAAGATCGCTCCCGGGAAGCTCAGGGCCTTCAATCGCGGCCGGCGGCCGGTTGCCCGGGCGCGCCAGCGGGCGATGTATCTGGCCCATGTCGCCTTCGGGCTGAGCCTCACCCGCGTCGGCGCCTGTTTCGGGCGGGACCGCACCACCGTGCGCCATGCCTGCGCCTTGGTGGAGGACAGCCGCGACGATCCGGGGACGGAATTCGGCCTGAACGCACTCGAAGCGGCCCTCCTTGCCGCCAGTGCCAGCCTGTCGGCCCATCCGAGGGAGATTCTGTGATGACGAACGAGATCGACCGGCGTGATCGCGAGCGGCTCCTGCGCCATCTGCGCGAGCCGAATGCCTATGGCATCGTCTCCCCGCTCGGCTGCGGCCGGATCGCGCTCTATCGCGAGCGGAACGGCGCGAGCCTTGGCGCAGGCTATGTCGCGGCGGAAGCGGCGGCGGCGCTCATGGCCGAGGGGCTGATCGCCTGGGCGGGCGAGGGCAGGGGCGCCCGCCTTACGCTGAAGGAGGCGTCTTCCGGGCAAGGCGTTCCGGTCGCCCCGCCATTCGATGCGCCGCAGGCGCCGGCGGTCCGGATCGATGAGTGCGAAAGCCCCTTGCTCTGGCTGAGGCGGCGGCTCGGCAAGGACGGCAAGCCGCAGATCAGCGACGAGGAATTCGCCGCCGGCGAGCGCTTCCGGGCCGACTTCACGCGCGCGCAGATGCTGCCGCGCACGACCATGAACTGGGATGCGGCGCTGACCCCGGATGAACGTAGCCCCGGCCCGCGCGATCCCGCCGGCGCGTCCGATGTGGCCATCGCGGCCCGCCAGCGCGTCCGGCATGCCTGCGAGCGGCTGGGGCCGGCGCTGTCCGGCCTCGCCATCGACGTCTGCGGCTTCCTGAAGGGGCTCGATCTGGTCGAGCGCGAACGGCACTGGCCGGCACGCTCGGCCAAGGTCGTGCTGCGCGTCGCGCTTGCGACGCTGGCCTCGCATTACGGCATGGATCGCGGCGGCAAGCCGTCCGGTCTTACCGCCTGGCAGGCGCCGGATGCCCGGCCGGGCATCCCGCCCGCGGCCGGGCGCTGAGGCGTTTCACATTGCCGTGGTGCGGGCGTCGCTCTTGATGCGCTCGATCATGGCGCGCACGCCGTTTGAGCGCTGCGGCGTGAGATGCGCGGCGAGGCCAAGCTTCTCGTAGATCGCGAAGGCGTCGGTCGCGAGGATCTCCTCCGCCTTCCGGCCCGAGAAGATGGCGAGCGCCAGCGCGACGAGACCGCGCACGATATGGGCGTCGCTGTCGCCGCGGAAGAACAGGCGCGTCTGCGGGCCGGGCCCGCCTTCGCGATGCAGGTCGAGCCAGACCTGGCTGGCGCAGCCGCGCACCTTGTTGGTGTCGTTATGCGCGCCCTCGGGCAGCGGCTCGAGGCTCTTGCCGAGCTCGATCAGGTAGCGGTAGCGGTCGTCCCATTCGTCGAGCAGCTCGAAATTGGCGACGATCTCGTCGAGAGTGGTGGTCATGTCCTGCCTTGCCGACCTCCGATCCATCCGGAGCCGGCGCGCTCTCTTCCCGCGCCTTGCGGGCTTTCGTCAAGCATTCAACGCGGGGCGGAGCGGCCGGTTGCAGCCGATGCCGCGGCGTTGATGATACGCCCACGCGTCTCCGGATCGAGTCCCGCCAGGATCTGGGCCGCCTCGCGGGCCGCGGTGAGGCTGCCGGCCGCCACGCGCGGCTCGGCCTGGACCGCGCTCACGACCTGCCGCACGGCCTGGGGCAGCTCCACCTCGGCCGGCTTGCCGCCATGGACCGGGGAGTTGATCGCGATCAGGCCGATGATCGCGACCTTGCGCAGGAAGTAAGCCATCTCGATCTCCGTTGCGGTTCTTGCGACCGCGACGCTGACCCTAGCCGGGGATCCGGAAAAATCGCGTCATTCCAAACGCTCAAATGCGAGTCGAATGCGGATGGCGATCTTCAGGTTCCGTTCACCCTGCTTTGAACCTTCATGCCGCATGAGAAAGCCGCCGAAACAAGCGTAACTATCTGCCGAATTTACATAAACTTGAAATTGGCCGCCTGTGGGGCGTCTTGTCGGGCGATCGCCTTAAGCCCCGCTTAAACCCGCCATGGCGAGATAGCGGCAAGCGGGCATGTCGGTCCGCACGAGTTAGGCGTTGCGTTTCGGATGGTGATGGCAGCACTCAGGACACAGGCGGCAGCACTGGTGCATGCATCGGCGCGGTCGGACACCTGCGAGAGGGGGCGCCACGAGCGCTTCATCCTGTCGCGGCTGCTCGTCGGCGCCGGTGCCCTTGGTCTTGCGCCTGCCTATCTCGCCTGGCGCGGAACGCTCGGCACCTTCGAGGCCGCGATCGTCGTGGCGGCGGCGCTGCCGCTCCTGGCCGTCTTCATCCTCTCCCGCAGCGGGCGGCTCGACGTCGCTCATGCCGTCTCGGCAGTTGCGCTGTCCCTGTTCATCGTGACGCTCGCGGCCGCGACTGGCGGCGCGCGCTCGCCGCTCCTCGCCGGGCTCGCCATCTTGCCAGTGGAGGCCGCCAGCCTCGGCGGCCGGAAATACGTTTTTCGCGCCGGGGTGGTGGCGGTGACCGCGCTGCTAGCCATGGTCGTCGCCGACCAGCTCGGCGCCTTCGCCGCTCCCGCGGCCTGGACGCAGCAGGCGATGCCGCTTCTCGTCATCGGGGCACTGGTGCAGGCGCTCGTCGTCACCGCGATCATGCTGCGCCGGCGCGATACGGAATTGCGCGAATACAAGGCCTCCGACGAGCGCGCCCGGGCGCTGCTCGACCATGTCGGCGATCTCGTGACCTGGCATGACGTGGACGGTGCCGTCGTCTTCGCCAATGCCGCGGCGCGCCAGCTCGCCGGAGCCGAGCCGCGCGAACTGATGGGCCGCGGCCTGTTCGAGCGTGTCCACATCGCCGACCGTCCGCTGTTCCTCAAGGCGCTGAGCGACGCCGCCCATGGCGATGCCGGCGTCAGCGCCTGCTTCCGCACCCTGTTCGTGCCGCGGGAGGATGGCGGGGCGGGGCGGGTGCCGGTCTCGCGCTGGCTCGAAATGCAGGCTTATCGGGTCGCGGGGTCCCAAGGCGGCAAGGGCGCGACCGTCGTCTGTGTGATGCGCGACGTCACCGCGCGCCGGGTGCTGGACGAGGAGCGCGAGCGCGGCCATGCCGAGGCCCTCAAGGCCAACGACATCAAGGGCCGCTTCCTGGCGACGGTCAGCCATGAATTGCGCACGCCGCTCAACGCCATCATCGGTTTCTCCGAGATGCTCAGCATGGACGAGACGGGGCGCCTCGATGCCGGCAAGCGCGCCGAATACGCACGGATCGTCCATGCCTCGGGCAACCATCTGCTCGATGTCGTCAACACATTGCTCGACATCTCGAAAATCGAGAGCGGCGCCATGTCGATCGAGCGCGAGCCGCTCGACCTCGGGGTGCTGGCGCAGGATTGCTGCGCGCTGATGGCGCTGCGCGCCGAAACCGGTGGCATCGCGCTCGAGCATGTTCTGGGCCCTGCGCTGCCGCAGGTCGAGGGTGACAGGCGCGCGCTCAAGCAGGTCGTCCTCAACCTCCTGTCCAACGCGGTCAAGTTCACCCCTGCGGGCGGCCGCGTCACCCTGGCCGTTATTCGCGACGGGGATGTGATCGACCTCTCCGTCTCCGACACGGGCATCGGCATCTGTGCCGCCGATCTGCCGCGATTGGGTGATCCCTTCTTCCAGGCCAAGGGCTCCTATGACCGCTCGCATGAAGGCACCGGCCTCGGGCTTTCCGTGGTGCGCGGGCTCGTCGGCCTGCATGGCGGGCGGCTGAGCATCGAGAGCGCTCCCGGCGTGGGCACGCGCGTTTCGGTGCGCCTGCCGGTCGGCGGCGCCGAGACGGTCGAGCCGCCGGCCAAGATCGTGACCTTCGCCAGGGCGCCGCGCCGTGGCATCGACACCAAAGAACCGCTTCGCCTGACTGCCTGAGAACGAGCCGAACAGATGTCCGCAACCATGGCCGCCCGCGCCCGCCCCGGCGCCTCCTTGTCCGCTCCGGTCCGGCGCGCGCAGCCGGCGCGCCGGAAATCGTCCCCGTGGTTCGCCCGCCTCATCCGGACGGCGAGCCGGCGGCCGGGCCGTGCTCTGATCCTGCTCGTTTTCGGCATCGTCTCGCTCGCCATCGTCGCCAATGCGCTGATGTTCCAGACGGCGCGTCACCCTCATCCGATCCTGTCGGCGCCGCGCCCGGTCGAGGAGGCGCGTCCCGCAGCCCGGCGTGCCGAACCCGCGCCGGCTCCCGCTGCGGCGCCTCCGACCGACATTCCTTCGCTGCTGGGCCCGGCCCTGCCGCCGTCGCGCCCCAGCGACCTGTCCCAGGCACAGCCGGCCGTGCGTGAGGCCGCGCCCCGGCCGCCTGCGGCCGTCACCAATGTCGCGCGCACGCCGGCCCCGGCTCCCGCCCCGGCGGCAGCCCCCGCGCCGCGCGCTGCTGCGGCTCCCGCTCCGCGCGATCCCATCGCCGATCTGATCAACGGCGCGGATATGCGTCCGCCGGCTGATATCCGCGGCGCCGCCACGCGTTCGGCGGCCGCGCCGCGCCGCACGGCCTCCAATTGACGCCCGGCTTCGCCAGCCCATGGCGCGCCTGACCAGCGAGTTCTGGGTTTCGGCTTGGCTGCGGCAGGCGGCGCATGACGGGCTCATCGCCGTGCTGCGGCGTCGCGGCGCGGCCGAGGCCGGTGCCATCTTCGTCAAGCTCGACCGCCTCGACGGCACCGCCGTGCTCTATGGCCCGGCGCCGCAGACGCTCGCCAGCGATGACGGTGTCCGTCGCTTCCAGCTCCTGCTCGACGCCGATCCGTTGACGGTCGAGGATCGTGTCACGCGCGAATTGCGCTTCGACGGTGACCTCTGGCTCGTCGAGATCGAGAACCGTGCGGGCGATCCGCGCCTGGAGCTGGTGAGCGACTAGCCGCGCTCCCGCTGCGGGCCGATCCGCCCCAGCACCTCGGACATGGCGGGCTGGCCTTCCGGCCGGGCGGTGCCCGTTCCGGCGCGCGAGGGCGTGCCGCTCGGGTCCATCGCCGGCTGATGCTGGCCCCGGCGCTGCGGAGCCGGTGGCGCGAGCCCGGCGATCTGCTGGACGAGGCGCCGGGCGATGACCGGCCTGATCGAACGCATCAGGGCGACGAGCGCGAAGATGCGCTCGACCGAATGCGCGGCCTCGTCGCCGAGCCGGATCAGGAAGCGCGTCGCCTCCTCGACGGTGGTGCCGCTGGCGATCAGGGCCAGCGCCGCGAGTTCGCGTGTCGCGTCGCGATCCATGGCCTCGGCGAGCGCCGGGCCGCCGCCGAAATGCCGGGCGATGGCGCCGAAGGCTCGCTTCCGGTCCTCGCTGGCAAGCGCGAGCCAGTCGGCGAGGATCGTGGCCGAAAGCGGCGAGAGCCGCTCGCCGGGATGCAGCGCCTCATGCGCGGCCAGCGAATCGAGGATGGTCAGCCGCCGCTCCGCGCCGGCGCGCAGGAAGAGCGGGGCGAGCTCGAGATTCGAGAGGTCCGGCCGGCCGAGCAATCCCGATCGATAGGCCGGGCGGCTGCGGGCGCGCGCGATCAGGATGTCGGCGGCGGCGCGGGGCAGGGGGGCTTCGGTATTGGCGATCAGAGCGAGGTCAAGCGCGTCGGAATCCCGCTCGACCAGCATCAGCGTCGCGGCGGCGGTGAGGTCGCGGCGGGCGCTCAGGGCCGACAGCATCTCGTCATCGCCCGTCTCCGCCAGCTCTTCGACCTCGGCGGGGGTGAGCGGCAGGCCGTGCCGCAGCATCTCGGCGAGGACCGTGCCGCCGCGCTCGCGCAAGGCCAGCAGGACCGGCGCGGGTGTGTGCCGCCAGCCGGAGAGCTTGCGCGCGAGGATGAGCGCCGTCGCCTCGTCGATGCTCGGAATTAGGGCCGTCGCCATCTCGGAAAAGGCCGCGAGATCGTCCTGCGGAGGGCGCGGCGCCGAGAGCAGCAGGTCGGCTCTGACACGCAGCGAGACCTGGCTGAGATCGAGCCCGCCTTCGCGCGCGAGGCGAGCGAGATCGGCGAGTTCCTTGGCGGGGGAGGTGGTCATGAGGCAGCAAATCCGATGTCGGATCGCAGATTATCCCCGATGGCTTAAGGCCACGTTAACCATGTCCGGGCCTGATGGTCTTGAGAGCTGTGACACGGGGAGCGGCCTCTGTGTCGTCCGTGGCTTTCGCGATCGTAAGCAGGCGCTGGACAAGGAGGCGCACATGGCCGACGTCATCCCCTTCGCGCTCTGGCGGCGCTGGCAGGCGCGGAGCTGCGCCTTCCCGCAGACGAGCGCCGAAATCCTGTTCTTCACCGGCGTGCGCTTCGAGCGCCCTGCCGAGCCCGGCCCACGCAAGGCCTTGCCGCGCGGCAGCCGCCCGGCGGCGGGCAAAGTGGTCGGCCGCAGGAAGGCCAGGCAGCCGGCGTGACGGATTCAGCAGACGCGACGGCGCGCCGCCGGCCGTGCGGCGGCAAGACGGCTTTCGCCGCGCTGCTCGCGCTGCTGGCCTCGGCCTGCACCGCGACGACCGGGGATCTCGGCCGGCCGCGCCCGACCGTCTGGTCGCAGCTCCTGGCGCCCGAGGCGGGTTTCCTTGCGGCGGCGGTCCGGGGCGAGGCGGCCTCGCCTTTCCGCCTGACCGATGACGAGGAGCAGATGCGCGACCGCGCCTGGCGCTTCGTCATGCCCGCCAGCCCGCACAGCATCTTCCAGGGGGAGGTGTCGAACCTCGCCCATACCCGCATCCTGCCGGTCGCGGCGCAGTCGAACGACGTCTCCGACTATTTTCACGGTCTGACATCGACCTCCTTCGCCTCGCAGAGTTCGCGCTACAACCGCATGAGCGAGGATGTGAATGCCGATCGCCTGCTGATCGGCCCGTTCCGCGCCAATGCGATGCGGGTGGTGAGCATGGACCGGGTGCGGATGCGCACGGTCGAATCCTCCCCCGATGTCGCACCCGAGAAGCAGGACCCGGCCCTGGCGCGCGTCGTCGAGAACGAGGGGCTGGTCTTCTGGGTCTGCGAGCGCCTCGATTTCCGCCTGAGGAGCTATCGTTACGCGCTGGCCAATCTCGTGGTCGAGATGCCCTCCCGCGAGGCCATCCGTGCCGAACGCGCCATCATGGCGCTGGAGGCCGAGGCCGGCCCGCTCTGCAGGATGCCGCTCAACGACGCCTTCGGCGAAGGCACGAAACGCCCCGTGGTCTACAAGGGCTGAGCGGCGGGCGGCGCATCGTCAGTTCGCCATGCCGCACTGGATGCCGGTGGCGAGCGCTTCGGCATCCGCTCGGTCGGAGGGGCGCTTGGCGAGCACGCGCGCGACGATCAGCCCCTGTGCGGTGTCGGAGACCACGCGCAGTTCGCGGCTCGTCTCGCCCTCCTCGTCATTGGCGACGCGCTCGTCATATTGCGCCTCCGTCATCACCAGGAATTCCAGCACGCCGCGGATCGCGGCCCGGTCGGTGATGGCGTAGATCACGCCGCCGCCCTGCCGGTGCAGGGTGAGCCCGAGCGGCAGCGTCCCGATATGGGCGACGACCCGCATCGGCCCGGCCGAGAGATCGTAGCCGCAGATGGCGGTCACCGCATTCGGGTCGGCCTCCTGCAAGGGCGGCAGTCCTGAGGCATTGCCGGCCGGCGGGACGATCTCGACATGGCCCTCGCTGCCGAGATTGCGATAGGCATGCGCCGCATCGCGCTGCGACAGGACCGGGATCAGGAGGATCGTGACGATGTGCACGATGGCCGCGAGCATCAGCCCGGCGAGCGTCGTCAGGGCCAGGCGCATGGCTGCGGAGCGCAGCCGCTCGGGCCAGCTCCGGGGCGCCGGTGCGGGCCGGGGAGCCTTCCCGGGCCGGGCCTCGTCCGGAAGCGGCGCGGCTGTGGGGTCGAGCGCGCTCATCGGCAGTCGATGCGCGTGATCCGGGGCAGGTTCGCCGCCCGCGTCTCGCCGGTCTGGCTCGACACCGGCGTATCGTAGAGCCGCAATCGGAGCTGGAAGCGTCCGCCCGCCGGCAGCGGCAGCCAGTTGCCGGCCTGGGCTGCCGCCGCGGCCGTGATCGACAGCCCGCCATCCTCTCCGCGCACGATTTCCGAATCGGTGAAGCTCACCCGTTCGAGCGGCAGGTGGAAGGGGCGGCCGGCACCGTCCGTGACGCCCAGCGTCCAGCCCCGCGATGTCGGGATGGTGCCGCTGACGCGATAACGGCAGCGCCCTTCGAGCGGCGCGCCGTCATCGCTGCGCTCGGCGATCAGCTCGAGCCCCTCGCCGGCGCCGATGGGCAGATGGACGCCGCGCGCCAGATAGGCCCGCATATAGGGATCGACGTCGCGGCTGCCGCTGCCGGGCCAGGCCATCCAGGAGCCGACCTCGACCTTGCCCACCACCGGCCGGCCGGCGACCGCCCAATGGGCCGAGACCAGCCCGAGACCGGCGCCCAGCCCGAGAATAGTGGCGAGATCGAGGATTCGCACGCTTGCCTTCCGCGCCTGCGTTGCATCGCAGCCCGCCGGAGTTGAGCCCCGGCGCGTCGGGTCGTCAACCGCTGGCGGTGTCTCGGTTTGAATATCGGGTTGCGCGCCCCTGGCGAACCCACAAAGCGGATTGAAACACTGCGTGGAGACCCGCGCTCATCATGGCCAAACGGGCACGCCGTCCAACCCCGCGGTTTCCGGCAGGCCGCAGATCAGGTTCGCATTCTGCACCGCCTGGCCGGCGGCACCCTTGCCGAGATTGTCGACCGCGCCCATCGCGATCACCAGGTTGCGCTCTGGATCGGCCGCATAGCTGACGAACGCCAGGTTCGAACCCGTAGCCCATTTGGTCTGCGGCGGCTTGTCGGTCACACGCACGAACGCTCGCCCGGCGTAGAAGCGCCGGGCCGCGTCCAGGCACTGCTCCGTGGTGGCGCGGCCGCGGCAGTAGATGGTGGCGAGGAGGCCGCGGGTCATCGGCACCAGATGCGGCGTGAACACCAGCCCGGCCGCGCTGCCGCCGCTCAGCCGCTCGATCGTCCTGGCCATCTCGGGCATGTGGACGTGCTTGAGCAGCCCATAGGGGATTAGGTTCTCATTGCTCTCGGCATAGCCGAACCTGCTGTCGGCGCCGCCTCGGCCGGCACCGGAGATGCCGGTCTTGGCGTCGATCATGATGTTGCCCGGCTCGATCAGCTTGTCGGCCAGCAGCGGCGCCAGCGCGGCCAGCGTCGCAGCCGGGAAGCAGCCGGGGTTGGCAATGCGGGTCTGCCCCTTGATCTCAGCCGGCCAGACGTCTGCCAGGCCATACGCCCAACCCTCGAGGTAGCGGTGGTCGCCGCCGATATCGACGATCTTCACGTCCTGGGAGACGCGCGCCAGGGCCTCGGCCGAGGTGCCCGTGGGCAATGACGCGAACAGCAGATCGAGCTTCGGCAGCGTCGCCGGGTCCCACTTCTCGATCACCAGCTCGGCCAGCTTGGATGGCACACCGGGGAAGCGGTCCACCAAACGGCTGCCGGCACTGCTTTCGCCTGCGGCGTAGACCAGCTCGAAAGACGGGTGGCTGGCGATCAGGCGCAGCGCTTCGCCGCCGCCGAAACCGCTGATCCCGACAATGCCGACGCGAATGCTCATGATGGTGTCCTTCTGGAGTTCGGGCAAAAGAAAACCCCCGGAGCCGAGGGCTGCGGGGGTTCAGGAAGGCGGGCCGAGGCCGCTTCGACGGGTGGGACCTACGATGAGGCCGTCACCACGCGGAAGAACGCTGATCGACGCGCAGCCCGAAGAGCCGCCGCTTGGGGAAAGCGGCGTCGGCGTCGATCACAAAGGTTCTGGTTCCTGAACATGCCCTGGGACACTGTCGCGAGCCCTATTCATCGTCAAGCGGAATATCCGCTTTCGACGGTGGATTAGCGGACGTTGGCACCCTCGGCTCACGGACTAAAACAGGCTCGCAAGATAAGGACGATGACGATGACCGAGGCGCTGGACGAGGGGCCGTTTTTTCACGGCACGATCGCGGATCTGCGCGTGGGTGATTTCCTCACCGCAGGATACCGGTCGAACTATCGTCCTGAGGTGGTGATGAACCACATCTACTTCACGGCCCTTGTGGACGGCGCCGGGCTTGCCGCCGAAATCGCGGCGGAACTTGCCGAAGGCGATGCCGTCCCGCGTGTTTATGTCGTAGAGCCGACCGGGACATTCGAGAACGACCCGAATGTGACCGACAAGAAATTCACCGGCAACCCCACTCGGTCGTATCGCAGCAGCGCACCGCTCAAGGTCACCGGCGAAATCACGCATTGGACCAGATTGACGCCCGAAGCGCTCCAGATGTGGAGAGAACGACTGACGGCACTGCGCTCGGACGAACGAGGCGAAATCATCAACTGATGCGTGGCGACACGCATCTCGTGCCGAGGCAGCGCCCAACTGTCAGCGCAGCCGCGTCTCCAGCCCCGAGACCTCGCGGATGCCGACCTGGACCGGGCGGCTGGCGCTGCGCGAAGGCTCGACCGTCTTGAACAGCGCCCCGACGGCGGACAGGACCTCGAAGGATTGCCGCGGCATATGGCCGGCGCCCGGCATGCCCGCGCCGAGCGGGTCCGGCGTCGTGCCGTTCGCCTTCGCGACCGTAACGGCCTTGGGGTCGACGGGGACGCCCGGAATCGGCTTCAGCTCCAGCCCCTGATGGGCGAACTGCATGATCTCCTTGAAGGTCATGGCCGGCAGCGCGCCGCCGGTCAGGTTCGCCGTCTCGGAGGAATCGTCGTTGCCGAACCAGACGGCCTCGACGAGGTTGCCGGAGAAGCCGACATACCAGGCGTCCTTGTAGCCGTTGGTCGTGCCGCTCTTGCCCGCCGTCACCACGCCGTCGAGCGCGGCGCGACGGCCGGTGCCCTCGGTCGGCACCTTGGAGAGCATGAAGTTCATGTCCTGCACGACCTGGGTCGTCAGGACCTGCTGCGGCTCGGGCTCGTCGCGGCCGTGATTGTAGATCAGCTCGCCCTGCGAGTTATGGATGTCGAGCGCCGCATAGGGCTTGGCCCGCTTGCCGCCATTGACGAAGACGGCATAGCCCGCGGCCTGGTCGATCACCGTCACCTCCGCCGCGCCGATCGGCAGCGAGACCGTGTCGGTGAGCGGCGTCGTCAGCCCCATCGCATGGCCCATCGCCACGATCTTCTTGCGGCCGATGGCGGCGGCGCGCGCCTCATGCGTCTCGCCGGTGGCGCGGCCGATCGCGATCGACATCTGCACCGGGATCGAGTTGATCGACTTCGCCAGCGCCACATAGAGCGGCATCGACCCCGAGAACGAGCCGCCGTAATTCTTCGGGCACCAGTTGCCGATGCAGACAGGCCGGTCGGTGACGATGGTGTTCGGCCGATAGAGCCCGGCCGAGAGCGCCGTCGCATAGACATAGGGCTTGAAGGAGGAGCCGGGCTGGCGCTGGCTCGCCGTGGCGCGGTTGAACTGGCTCGCGCCGTAGTCGCGCCCGCCGACGATGGCGCGCACCGCCCCGTCCGGGTCCATCACGACGGTCGCCGCCTGCTTCACGCGATAGGTCGGGCCGTGCTGGCGCAGGATCGCCTCGACCGCCTCGTCGGCCCGTTGCTGGATCGCGGAATCATGCGGTGTCTTGACGGTGAGCACCCGGTCGGAGCCGAGCTTGCCCTCCTCGGCCAACTCCTTCACCTGGTCGAAGGCCCAGTCGAGATAGTAGTCGGGGCTGGATTCGCGCTTGCGGTCGACCGGCGTCGCCGGATTGCGCTTGGCGCTGTCAACCTGGCCGGCGGTCATGAAGCCGGCATCGACCATGGCGTTGAGCACGTCATTGGCCCGTGCGCGGGCGGCGGGCAGGTTGACATGCGGCGCGTATTTCGTCGGCGCCTTGAACAGGCCGGCGAGCATCGCGGCTTCCGCCAGCGAGACGTCCTTCACCGACTTGCCGAAATAGTATTCCGCCGCCGCCGCCACGCCAAAGGTGCCGCCACCCATATAGGCGCGGTCGAGATAGAGCTTGAGGATCTCGCTCTTGCTCAGCCGGGCCTCGAGCCAGAGCGCCAGGAAGGCCTCCTTGATCTTGCGGTCGAGCGAGCGCTCGTTGGAGAGGAACAGGTTCTTGGCGAGCTGCTGCGTCAGCGACGAGCCGCCCTGCACCACGCCGGAGGCGCGCGCATTCACGGTCAGCGCCCGGAAGGTGCCGATGATGTCGATGCCGAAATGGTCGTAGAAGCGCCGGTCCTCGGTCGCGATCACGGCCTTCAGCAGATGGTCCGGCATCTCCTCCAGCTTGAGCGAGTCGTCGTGCCGGGCGCCGCGATGGCCGATCGCATTGCCATAGCGGTCGAGGAAGGTGACGGCGAGCACCTGGCTCTTCAAAGCCTCCTCATTGCCGATGCGGAAGGCGGGCAAAGCCAGTATCAGGACGAAGAGCGCGCCGACGATGCCGATGTTCAGCCCCTCGCTGGCGAATTCGGCCGCAAGGCGCCTGGGGCCGGTCACGGTCAGGCGGTCGGCCTGGCTGCGGATGCGCTCGTAGATCTCGCCGACGCGGCGGCCCGCGCCCCACAGGCCGGCATCGAGCCATGAATCGACGGCGAGCGCATAGCGCTTCAGCCGCGTCCTCCAGCCTGCCTTCCTGAACTCCATGGCCGTTCCAGGCTTCCCGAATGGCCCCCGACACAGTCCTGCCCCGCGGTCGCCGCCTTGGCAACAGGAGGGTGCCCGGTCATAGACACATAATCACGCCCCGCGCGGCGGTAAGGGCAGCATGCGCGGAATTCTTTTTTAACAGCAGGAAGCAGGCCAGCCGGCTTGTCCCGGACTGGGACAAGGACGCGCGCCGATGCGCCGCCCTTCCATCTTCGGGCGCATCGGCGCATAAGCCTGCCATGGAGCCGAAGCCCGCGACAAACGAGCCGTTCTGGCTGACCACGCCGCTCGAGGAGATGAACCGCGAGCAGTGGGAGTCGCTCTGCGACGGCTGCGGGCGCTGTTGCCTCGTCAAGCTCGAGGACGAGGATAGCGGCCGCCTCTTCGCCACCGATATCGGCTGCCGCCTTTTCGATGCGGGCACCTGCCGCTGCCGCGACTATCCGAACCGCTCTCGCGAAGTCCCCGATTGTGTCACCCTGACGCCGGAGGATGTGCGCACGCTGCCCTGGCTGCCGCCGACCTGCGCCTATCGCCTCATTGCGGAGGGCAGGGATCTGCCCTGGTGGCATCCGCTCGTCTCCGGCGACCCCGAGACGGTCGTGGCGGCCGGGATCTCGGTGCGTGGCCGGGTCTTCGCCAATGAGGACGAGGTGACGGAGGACGAGGTGACCGAGCGCATCGTCGCCTGGCCGCTGCGCTGGCCCCGGGCCGCCCGCGGCGGACGCGCGAAATGAAGCGTCGGTGCTTCCGCGCCTGCGGGCGTTTTGTTGCACCTGCTCATTGATTGTTCAGCCGCTTTTGGGCATGACCGCCCCATCCCGCCGTCCCTGCCTATGGGGCATCGATGGCACGCGCACGAAACTTTCGCATCGCCGTGGCGTTGCTGCGTCCGGCTGCAAACGAAGAGGTTGAAGTGATGGCAGGTGGGAAGTGGGTCTATACCTTCGGCGACGGCAAGGCCGAAGGTGAGGCGGGAATGAAGAACCTGCTCGGCGGCAAGGGTGCGAACCTCGCCGAGATGAGCAATCTGGGTCTGCCCGTTCCGCCCGGCTTCACCATCACCACCGAGGTCTGCACGGCCTATTACGACAACGGCAAGAGCTTCCCGGCCGAGCTCGACGGGCAGGTCAAGGCCGCGCTGGCCGGCATGGCCAAGCTCACCGGCAAGACTTTCGGCGACCCCGCCAATCCGCTCCTCGTCTCCGTCCGCTCCGGCGCGCGAGCCTCGATGCCGGGCATGATGGACACCGTCCTCAATCTCGGCCTCAACGACGAGACGGTCGAGGCCGTCGCGAAAGCCTCGGGCGACGAGCGCTTTGCCTGGGACAGCTACCGCCGCTTCATCACCATGTACTCCAACGTCGTGCTCGATATCGACCACGGCCTCTTCGAGGAGGCGCTGGAAGACTACAAGGAGCGCAAGGGCCTCCATCTCGATACCGACCTCAAGGCGGCCGACTGGAAGGTGCTGGTCGGCAAGTACAAGGAGATCGTGAAGAAGGCGCTCGGCTCCGACTTCCCGCAGGAGCCGGAGAAGCAGCTCTGGGGCGCGGTCGGCGCCGTCTTCTCCTCCTGGATGAATGCGCGTGCCATCAAGTACCGCGAGCTCAACGGCATCCCGGCGAGCTGGGGAACGGCGGTCAACGTCCAGTCGATGGTGTTCGGCAATATGGGCGACACCTCCGCGACCGGCGTCGCCTTCACCCGCAATCCCTCGACCGGCGAGAACGCGCTCTATGGCGAGTTCCTGATCAACGCCCAGGGCGAGGACGTCGTCGCCGGCATCCGCACGCCGCAGGACATCACCGAGAAGGCGCGCATCGAGGCGGGTTCCGACAAGCCTTCGATGGAGAAGGAGATGCCGGAGGCCTATGCGGAGCTCGTCCGCATCTACGGCATCCTCGAAAAGCACTACCGCGACATGCAGGACATGGAGTTCACCATCCAGGAGGGCAAGCTCTGGATGCTGCAGACCCGGTCCGGCAAGCGCACCGCCAAGGCTGCCCTCAGGATAGCGGTCGACCTCGCCAGCGAGGGGCTGATCACGCAGGCGGAGGCGGTCGGCCGTGTCGAGCCCGGCGCGCTCGACCAGCTCCTGCACCCGACCATCGACCCCAAGGCCGAGCGCCGCGTGCTGACCACCGGCCTGCCGGCCTCGCCCGGCGCCGCCGCCGGCGAGATCGTCTTCAATTCCGACGATGCCGAAGCCGCCAAGAAGGCCGGCAGAAAGGTCATCCTCGTGCGCGTCGAGACGTCGCCGGAGGACATCCACGGCATGCACGCCGCCGAAGGCATCCTGACCACGCGCGGCGGCATGACCTCGCATGCGGCGGTCGTGGCGCGCGGCATGGGCAAGCCCTGCGTCTCCGGCGCCGGCCAGATCCGCGTCGACTACGCCAAGGGCACGCTCGCGGTCGGCAACACCACGCTGAAGGCCGGCGATTTCATCACCATCGACGGCGGCAACGGCCAGGTGCTGCTCGGCGAGATCAAGATGCAGAAGCCCGAGCTTTCCGGCGAGTTCTCGACGCTGATGGGCTGGGCCGACAAGGTCCGCCGCCTCAAGGTCCGTGCCAATGCCGAAACGCCCGATGACGCGAAGACCGCGCGCGAGTTCGGCGCCGAAGGCATCGGGCTCTGCCGCACCGAGCACATGTTCTTCGACGAGAGCCGCATCCAGTCGGTGCGCGAGATGATCCTCGCCCAGGACGACAAGGGGCGCCGGGCGGCGCTTGCCAAGCTCCTGCCGATGCAGCGCCAGGACTTCGTCCAGCTCTTCACCATCATGAGCGGGCTGCCGGTGACGATCCGCCTGCTTGATCCGCCGCTGCACGAATTCCTGCCGCATGGCGAGAAGGAGATCGCCGAGGTCGCCGCGGCGCTCGGCGTCTCGTCCGATGCGCTGCGCCAGCGTGCCGCCGAACTGCATGAATTCAACCCGATGCTCGGCTTCCGCGGCTGCCGTCTTGCGGTGGCCTTCCCCGAGATCGCCGAGATGCAGGCCCGCGCCATCTTCGAGGCGGCCGTGATCGCCGCCAGGGAGACCGGCAAGCCGGTGATCCCGGAGGTGATGGTGCCGCTCGTCATGGGCAAGCCCGAGCTCGACCTCGTCAAGGCCCGCATCGACGCCATGGCCAAGGCCGTGATGGAGGAGAGCGGCACGACCATCGACTATCAGGTCGGCACCATGATCGAACTGCCGCGCGCCGCCCTGCGCGCCGCCGAGATCGCCGAGAGCGCCGAGTTCTTCTCCTTCGGCACCAACGACCTGACGCAGACGACGCTCGGCATCAGCCGCGACGACGCCTCCTCCTTCCTCGGCTCCTACACCGCCAAGGGCCTGCTCGAGGCCGATCCCTTCGTCACCATCGACCAGGACGGCGTCGGCGAACTGGTCAAGCTCGCCGCCGAGCGCGGCCGCAAGACCCGCAGCGACATCAAGCTCGGCATCTGCGGCGAGCATGGCGGCGACCCGGCCTCGATCGGCTTCTGCGAGAGCGTCGGCCTCGACTACGTCTCCTGCTCGCCCTTCCGCGTGCCGATCGCGCGGCTGGCGGCGGCGCAGGCGGCGCTGGGCGCGATCAAGCCGAAAGACGGCTGAGCCGGATCGCAGCTGCCGGGCATGGCGCCCCTGCACGGGCGCCATGCAATTTGCTGCGTCGCAGCATGATGGGCGGAGTGCCATAGTGCGCTCCTCCGCCCGGTTGTCCGGGCCTGTCGGTCCATCACCATGAACGAGACGACTTCCGACGCTCCGACCATCGGGGCGGGGCTGACCATTGTCCTGGCCGCGGCCTGCGGCCTGATCGTCGCCAATCTCTATTATGCGCAGCCCCTGGCTGGACCCATCGGCGCAACGCTCGGCATGTCGGCGGAGCTGACCGGCCTGATCGTCACCCTGACGCAGATCGGGTATGGGTTGGGGCTGGTCTTCCTGGTCCCGCTCGGGGACCTCGTCGAGAACCGGTTGCTGATCGTCACCCTCGTCGTCCTGGCGGCCGTTTCGCTCGGCATGGCCGCCCTGGCCGCCAGCGCGGCCGTCTTTCTCGCCGCTTCGCTCTTGATCGGCATGACCTGCGTCGCCGCGCAGGTCCTCGTACCGCTTGCGGCCCATATGGCGCCCGAGCAGATTCGCGGCCGGGTCGTCGGCAATGTCGTGAGCGGCCTGCTGTTCGGCATCATGCTGGCGCGGCCGGTGGCGAGCCTGGTCGCGGACGTTGCGTCCTGGCATGCCGTCTTCGTCCTCTCGGCCGTGGCGATGTTGGCCCTGGCGGCCTTCCTGTGGTTTCGCCTGCCGCAGCGCCGCCCCCATACCCGGTTGGGTTATGGCGAGCTGATCGCGTCCATGGGCGCGATGGTGATGAGCACGCCGGTGCTGCGCCGACGCGCCGGCTATCAGGCCTGCATGTTTGCCGCCTTCAGCCTGTTCTGGACGGTGACGCCGCTTTATCTCACCGGTCCGCAATTCGGCCTGACCCAGCGCGGCGTCGCGCTGTTCGCATTGGCGGGGGTCGCGGGCACGATCGCCTCGCCGATCGCCGGGCGCCTCGCCGATGCGGGTTGGACGCGCCCGGCGACGGCCTTCGCCCTGATCCTCGCGGCAGGGTCCTTCGCCTTGACCTTCCTCGCCGAGCCGGGCTCGACGGCGGCCCTGGCCTTGCTGACCATCGCCGCGATCCTTCTCGATTATGGCGTGACGACGGGCCTGGTGCTCGGGCAGCGCGCCATCTTCGCGCTCGGGCAGGAACAGCGCAGCCGCCTGAACGGTCTTTTCATCGCGAGCTTCTTCATGGGCGGTGCGCTCGGCTCGGCGCTCGGGGGCTGGGCCTTCGCGCATGGCGGCTGGCCGCTCGCGGGCGCGCTCGGCGCGGCGATGCCGCTGCTGGCGCTGGCCTATTTCGCGACGGAGTTCCGGGCGCGGGATTGATGCGCCCCGCATGTGGGGCATGATGCCTCGCGAAGGAGCATCGCATGGGCGATCTGACCACCATCGGCTTCGATGCCGACGACACGCTCTGGCAGAACGAGCAGTTCTTCCGCATGACGGAGGAGCGCTTCGTCGCTCTGCTCGGCGAGCATGGCGAGGCGGCCGAGATTTCCGGCCGCCTGCTCGAGGCCGAGAAGCGCAACCTTGGCTTCTACGGCTTCGGCATCAAGGGCTTCGTGCTCTCGATGGTCGAGACGGCGATCGAGATCACCAGGGGGCAGGTTCCGGCCGCCGTGATCGGCGAGATCCTCGCCGCCGGGCGCGAGATGGCGGCGCATCCGGTCGAGACGCTGCCGCATGTCCGGGAAACGCTCGAAGCGCTGTCGGGCGACTACCGGCTGGTGCTGATCACCAAGGGCGATCTCTTCGACCAGGAGCGCAAGCTCGCCCAGTCCGGCCTCGGCGATTTCTTCCACGCGGTCGAGATCGTCAGCGACAAGAAAGCCGCCACCTATGAACGCATCTTCGCGCGCCATGGCGACGGGGCAGGGCGGGCGATGATGGTCGGCAACTCGCTGAAGTCGGACATCCTGCCGGCGCTGGAGGCCGGCTCATGGGCGGTGCATGTTCCGCATGAGCTGACCTGGGTGCTGGAGCATGCCGAGGAGCCCGTCGGGCACGGGCGTTATCGCGCGATACCGCATCTCGGCCCTTTGCGGGGCCTCGTCACGCAGCTCGCGCGGTAGCCGTTCGCCATCGGCCTTCACTCGACCCAAAGGCCATGCCTGCGGTGCCACTCCTCGATGGATTCCTCCGGATAGCCTTCGAAGCTCAGGTCGTTCTCCGCGATATCCGGGTCGACCCAGCCGGCCTTGAAGCGCAGCATGATATGGGTCTTCTCGGGAGCGCGTGGCAGATGGCTGTCGATCGCCGAGGCGAAGGGATGCAGCAGATCCGGCCAGCGCGGATCGAACAGCCACAGCGCCGTCCCGCAGGACTTGCAGAAGTGGCGCCGCGCTTGCGATCGTTCGCAGGTGCCGTCGTCGTCGCGAATCTCGGCGCTGAAGCTGCCGACGCTGTCTTGGCCCTCGACCTTCAGCGTCGCGGCCTCGGCCGACAGGTTGATCGCGAAGCCGCCTCCGCCTGCCGTCTTGCGGCAAATCGAGCAGTAGCAGAGTTGATACGGGACGGGCGCATGGCTCTCGACCGAGAAGTGAACCGCCCCGCAGCGGCATGAGCCCTTCAGCGTGATCGGCATGACGTAGCCTCCCTTTGCCTGTCCAACACCGGCTTTCGCCGCGTGTTCCGCGATGCCCGCGGGCGCCTTGCTGGACCTGGCTTGCATTTCGTGCTATCGCCACCGATGTAAGACGAGATGCGGCCGGGTTCTGGCCACTCCTCCGCTTGGCGGCTTGTCCGGTGGCGGTTACGAATCAGATCCACCACACATCGCTACAAGGCCATGGCGAGGCGTCCGCGCGTCCGTCGTGTCATACCGATAGACGCGGATCTGAACGTAAGGACTAACACTATGAACAAGGGCACCGTGAAGTGGTTCAACGCCACCAAGGGCTACGGCTTCATCACCCCTGAGAACGGCGGCCAGGACGTTTTCGTCCACATCTCCGCCGTCGAGCGTGCCGGCCTGCGCGAGCTGCGCGAAGGCCAGGTCGTCTCCTTCGAGATGGTCGCCGATCGCAAGACGGGCAAGACCTCGGCCGGCAACCTCGTCGCCGAGTAATAACCGAATCGACCGGGTGGGCGTTCGCCCGCCCGGTCCACAATAAACCTGCCGGCGCTGTGGCTAGCGGTTCGCCGGTGGGACCGATTCTCTGATATCCAGGCCGGATACGGGCCGACGGCGCAGCCGAAACCACATGCGCCCCCCGTCATCACGGCGTCCAGAAAGCTTTTTCTTGACTAAATTCGCTGATCTCGGCCTCGCCGAGCCGCTTCTCAAGGCGCTCGCGGCCGAGAGCTATGAAACGCCCACGCCGATCCAGGCGCAGGCGATCCCCCACATTCTGAAGGGCCGCGACCTGCTCGGCGCCGCCCAGACCGGCACCGGAAAGACCGCTGCCTTCTCGCTTCCGATGCTGCACCGGCTGCTCGGCAAGCCGCGCCAGATGCCGCAGCGTGCGGTGCGCGTGCTGATCCTCTCGCCGACGCGTGAGCTCGCCGCCCAGATCGAAGCCTCGATCCGCACCTATGCGCAGTTCACCACGCTGCGTTCGACCGTGATCTTCGGCGGCGTTCCGGTCGGCAAGCAGATCCGCGCGCTCGGTGACAAGATCGACATCCTCGTCGCCACGCCCGGCCGTCTGCTCGACCTCGTCGACCAGCGCGCCGTCTCGCTGCGCGAGATCGAGTTCCTCGTCCTCGACGAGGCCGACCAGATGCTCGACCTCGGCTTCATCCATGCGCTGCGCCGCATCGCGACGCTGATCCCGAAGGAGCGCCAGACGCTGCTCTTTTCGGCGACCATGCCGAAGCCGATCCGCGACATCGCCTCCGCCTACCTCACCGACCCGGTCGAGGTCGCGGTGACGCCGGTCGCGACGACCGCCGAGAAGATCGACCAGCGCGTCATCTTCACCGAGCCCGGCGACAAGCCTGCGCTGCTGGCGAAGACGCTGTCCGTGCCGGAGATGGAGCGCGCCATCGTCTTCACCCGCACCAAGCATGGCGCCGACAAGGTCGTGCGCCAGCTCGAGCAGTCGGGTATCGAGGCGGCGGCGATCCACGGCAACAAGAGCCAGGGCCAGCGCGAGCGCGCCCTCGGCGCCTTCCGCAACGGTAGCTTGCGCATCCTCGTCGCTACCGACATCGCCGCACGCGGCATCGATGTCGACGGCGTCAGCCATGTCGTGAACTACGACCTGCCGAACGTGCCTGAGAGCTATGTCCATCGTATCGGCCGCACGGCACGCGCTGGCGCTTCCGGCGTTGCGATTGCCTTCTGTACACCGGAAGAGCGCGGCGATTTCGCGGCTATCGAGAAGCTGACCGGCGTCAAGCCGACGCCGATCGGCGAGGTGCCGTATTGGGACGGTCGCACGCCCAAGAAGCCGGCGCAGAATCGCGGCGGCCGCAGCCAGCAGCAGGCCCGCCCGCAAGGGCAGGGCAGGCCGCAGGGACAGGCCAAGCGGGCGGACGGCAAGCGCTCCGACCAGGGCGGTCATCGCAACCATGCCGGCGGCGCGCCGCGGCAGGAGCGCCAGGATCGTCCGGAGCAGCGGCAGGAGCATCGCCCCCGCACGGGCGAGCGGCAGCAGCGTCCTGAGCAGATGCAGCAACGAAAAGAAGCGACTTCCGCGAAAGAAGGGCTTGGCGGCGTCGCGTTCTTGCAGCAAAGAACACAGCAACCACGCACCGACGGCGCCCGGCGGCGCGCGCGCTGACGCGCGATCGGCCAGAACAGGGCGGGCTCATTCGTTATCCTAACGGGACGATGGCCCGCCTTTGCGCCACAGGGCTCACGAAGGACGACAGATGGCGAAAGAAGAACTGCTTGAATTCGATGGCACCGTGGTCGAGGTGCTTCCCGACGGCAACTACCGGGTCAAGCTCGACAACGACCATGTGATCCTGGCCTATGCGGCCGGCAAGATGAAGAAGAACCGCATCCGCACCATCGCGGGCGACCGCGTCATCGTCGAGATGTCGCCCTACGATCTCGATCGTGGCCGCATCAACTTCCGCCAGAAGACGGCTGGTCCCGGGCCGGGCGGCCCGCCGCGCCAGAATTTCCGCCGCCGCTGAGCGAAGCGATGCGCCTTTCGCGGAACGAGCTTCTCTTCGTCGCGCTGGGCGCCCTTCTCGGCGCCATTGTCGCCTATGCCGTGAAGGCCGGCCTCGTCGCGCGGGACGGGGCCCTCCCGCCCTTCGCCATCGTGCTGCTCGGCCTCGGCTTCGTCGAACTGGTGTTCGGCTATGCTGCGGGCCGCTCGCCTGGCACGCTGGTCGGCATGCCCGCCCGCTTCCTCGCCTTCGTCGTCGGCGTCTGCGTCTTCCTGCTCGGCGACCGCTACGTCTGAGCGGCTGCGGCTCCGCACCATCCCATCATTGTCATTCCGGGCAAGCGAAGCGCAGATCCGGAATCCATCATCGGGCATTGTGCTTTGTGATGGATTCCGGATCGGCGCCGCTGGCGCGGCCTGTCCGGAATGACGTTGGATCGGGGGCGTAATCCACCCAAGAAAAAACCCCGGCCGAGGCCGGGGTTGAAGTGGTCGTTTCCGTGGATAAAGGGTCTGCGTGAAACTCTCTGATGCATCGGCCCGAAAACTGGAATCCGGTTTTCGGACAAGCAGATGCTGCGATACCGCGCTCAGTAACGGGCGCGGGACCAGTACTGCGAGCCGGGGCTGACCAGGACCTGGCGCTGCCGCGTCTCGTAGACGGCGGGGATCTCCTCCCGCACGACCTGAGTGGGACGCACCATCACCCTGCGCTGACGCTGCGTGTAGACGGCGGGAACCGTCTCGTATTCGACGGTCGCCGGAGAAACCTCGACGCGGCGGCTCTGGTAGCCGTATTGCGCGGGCACATCGACCCAGCAGCCGACGGTCCTGCCCCAGGCGTCGCGGGTCACTTCCCAGCGGCGCGTGGCGGGCGAGATCAGCACCTTCTCGGTGACGGTGTCGTAGACCGCGGCGCGGTGACGCGGAATCTGGCGGGCCGGCGCGATCATCACCGTGTCGGTGACGGTCTCGTATTCGGCCGGGACGACGTGGCGTTGCACTTGCGGCGGCTGGACCTGATAGGTTTCGTCGACGGTGCCGTAGACCGGCGGCGTGCTGACGAGGTTGTAGCAGGCGGAGCCGTGGCAACCGCCGGCCTGCGCCGCGCCTGCACCGAGGAGAAGAACGGTCGTGAGCGCCGAGGTGGCGAGGAGCAACCGGGATGAGAGCGAGCGCGCCATGATGGACCTGACCTGTCGGTTCCGGCGTCTGAGCGCCGTTCGTTGGGATCAGGAAGCCAATTTGGCGTGATGAACGCAAGGTAAACGCTAAAACAAGGTAAAATTAACCACGTCGCGCGCGCTGGCGACCTTCCTCCCGCTGCTGTTCAGGTCGATGGAATCGCTTGCTTTCCAGCGCTCAGGTCTGGCCGGGCCGGAGCTGGTAGAAGACGTGCTGGCCGATGGTGTCCATCTTCTTCAGCCGCTTCGCCCAGTAGGGGCTGACGTAGCGCGCATGGTAATGCGTCGAGGCGCCGACCTCGGCGAGATAGGTCGTGCCCTCATAGACCTCGCGTGCGATCCGCACCGCATCGCGCCACGGCCCCGGCTCGGTGATGCGCAGCGACTTGCCTTCGCAGGTGAAGGTGAACTGGCAGGAGAGGTAGCGGTTGCTGTTCTGGTAGACGGTGCCGCAGACGCTGTTCGGATAGAGCCCGCTCTTCACCCGGTTGAGCACGACCTGCGCGACGGCGGCCTGCCCCTCCGGCGATTCCGAACGAGCCTCGAAATAGACCGCCTCGGCCAGGCAGCGCTGCTCGCGCGCCATGTTCTCCGGCACGATCAGCCCGGCATAGCTCTGCCGCTCGCCCGGCGTCGCGAGGCGCAGGTCTCGGGTCGCCGGCGCGGAGGCGAGCGCGATCCGCGCCTCCGGCTGCTGCGCGCCATGCGCGGGCAGGGCGGGGGGCGTCAGCTCCGCCATGGCGATCGCCGAGCGGGGCGTCGACGAGCTGCGCTGGCTGGGCGAGGGCACCGCAGGCGAGGAGCCGTCGATGCTTTCGAGATAGAGCTCGGCCTGGCGCGCCGAGGTGATCTTGGGCTTCAGCGAGACCGGCGAAGAATCGGACAGGGCCGGGTCGGTCAGGCCTTCGTCGATCGCGTAGGGCTCGAAACCGCTCGGTGGACCCTCGACCTCTCCCGCCGCGCGCATCGCATCGAGCGAGAAGCCGCCCGAGATCAGCCTGGGCTGGGTGTCGCCGAAGACGACGCGCTCGAGCTCGACGGAGGGGTGCTGGGACAGGCCGGGCCGCAGGCTCGGCAGCATGTCGCCCTTGGCGGTGCGGTCGACTTCCGGGAAGCTCGCTGCCGTGCGCTTCATGTCCTCGCGCGGCTGGCGCGGATCGACGACGATGCGCCGCTCCGGATCCTCGAAGGAGAGGCTGGCCTGCACGATGGCCGAGGACAGGGCAAGTCCCGGCAGCCGGAAGGCGCTCTCCGCCACCAGCATCGAGGGGCCTTCCGCCAATGCGGAGGCGGGGCCGGGATCGATGCGTGGGATCGCGCTGGAAGGCAGGCCGGTCGGCCCGAAATTCTGTCCGGCCGAGGCGGTGAAGGAGACCAGCAATCCGACCGACAGGGCCCAGGGCGCAGCCGTCACCGCGGCCCATCTGAGCCCCGGCGCCCGCCCGCCTCGCTTCCGCCTGTGAAGACGCAAATGACTCAAAACGACGCACCCGTCCCGACGATACGGAACGAAAGACCGCCGGCCGGAGCCGCGTCTTCGTTGGAATCCGTTATCGCCTCGGTAAGGTTGAGCGGCAGTTAACGCCGGAGGGTGTTTTTTGGCCGGGCTGGAGCGTCATTGCCGTGCGAGCACCCGGGGCTTGCCTTTGGCGCCCCCCGGTACAGGCTCCGCAAAGCAATTCGCGATGACGACTCCGGCGGTCCTTTCTGATCGAAAGCTGCTCCGGCGCGGCCGCCGGCCATATCGGTCCGTGATGCCTCGTTTCACGAAAACGCGCTGGTTGCCCCCGGGGCGAGCCGCTATCGTGTAGTCACACATTCGAGGCTTCGGGGACATTCATGAGCTCCACTCCGGCAAGCTCCAAACCGGCACGCAGCTACGCTCCGGAGGTCATCGTCGCGGCCGGCTGCCTGATCGCGCTGATCACCTTCGGGCCGCGCGCCAGTGCCGGCCTGTTCCAGATCCCGATGACGCTGCAGTTCCATTGGGGCCGCGACATCTTCGGCCTGGCCCTGGCGATCCAGAACCTGCTCTGGGGTCTCGGCGCTCCCTTCGCGGGCGCCATCGCCGACCGCTACGGCACGGTGCGCGTGCTCTGCGTCGGCGCGGTGCTCTATGCCGCCGGCCTCGTCGTCATGGCCCATGCGACGACGCCGCTGCAGCTCCATCTCGGCGCCGGCGTGTTGATCGGCTTCGGCCTGTCGGCCTGCTCCTTCAACCTCGTCCTCGCTGCTTTCGGCAAGCTCCTGCCGGAGCAGTGGCGGCCGATGGCCTTCGGGGCCGGCACGGCGGCGGGCTCCTTCGGCCAGTTCCTGTTCCCGCCGATCGGCAACATCCTCATCGATACGCTGGGCTGGCAGCAGGCGCTGATGGTCTTCGCCGTGACCCTGCTGCCGGTGCTGCCGATCTCGATCATCCTGGCCACGCGCAAGCTCGGCGGCTCCGGCAGTACCACCGCCAACCTGCCGAATCAGACGGTGGTCCAGGCGCTGACCGAGGCGTTCAGGCACCGCAGCTACGTCCTGCTCGTGCTCGGCTTCTTCACCTGCGGCTTCCAGCTCGCCTTCATCACCGTCCACATGCCCGCCTATCTCCGGGATACCGGCCTGCCGGCCTGGGTCGGCGGCTGGACGCTCGCGGTCATCGGCCTCGCCAATGCGGTTGGCTCGCTCTCCTCCGGCTGGCTCTCGACGCGGATGCCGAAGCGCCATCTCCTCGCCTGGATCTATCTGGGTCGGGCGGTGGCGATCGCCGCCTTCATCCTGATCCCGCCGAGCCCGCTGACGGCGCTGACCTTCGGCGTCGTCATCGGCCTGTTCTGGCTCTCGACCGTGCCGCCGACCTCCTCGCTGGTCATGCTGATGTTCGGCACGAAATACATGGCGATGCTCTACGGCTTCGCCTTCTTCTCGCATCAGGTCGGGGGATTTCTCGGGGTCTGGCTCGGCGGCGTGCTCTACGAAGCGATGGGCAACTATCAGTTCGTCTGGTGGCTCTCGGTCGCGCTCGGCGTCGCCTCGGCGTTGATCAACCTGCCGATCGTCGAACGACCGGTCGAGCGGCCGCAGGCGCAGCCCGCCTGATCCGGAAGACGATCCCGCGCACGGCCGACGGGGTTGCGATGGCGGACCGCCGCTGCAACCTTGTCGGCTTTCGCATGTCAGTGTTCGGGAGATGGGGATGACGACGTTCAAGGCCCTGGTGGCGACCAAGGGGGAAACCGCGCCCAACCTCGCCTTCACGGATTTCGCCGAAAGCGATCTGATGGAGGGCGACGTCACCGTCCGCGTCACGCATTCGACCGTGAACTACAAGGATGGCCTCGCCATCACCGGCAAGGCGCCGGTGGTGCGCCGCTGGCCGATGATCCCGGGAATCGATTTCGCCGGCCGCGTCGAGGCCTCCGATCATCCCGGCTTCAAGCCCGGCGATCTCGTCGTCCTGAACGGCTGGGGCACCGGCGAGACCCATCTCGGCGCCTACGCCCAGAAGAGCCGCGTGAAGGGCGACTGGCTGGTGCCGCTGCCGGCGGGGCTGACCCCGGCCGAGGCCATGGCCATCGGCACCGCCGGCTACACCGCGATGCTTTGCGTGCTGGCGCTGGAGAAGCATGGGCTGAAACCCGCGGACGGTCCCGTCGTCGTCACCGGCGCCGCAGGCGGCGTCGGTTCGGTCGCGATCGCGCTGCTCGCCAAGGCCGGCTGGCACGTCATCGCCTCGACCGGCCGCGCCGAGGAGGCCGATTATCTCAAGGGCCTCGGTGCCGCCGAGATCATCGACCGCAACGAACTCTCCCAGCCCGGTCGCCCGCTCGGCAAGGAGCGTTGGGCGGCGGGCGTCGATGCGGTCGGCTCGCATACGCTGGCGAACCTGCTCGCCATGACGAAATATGGCGGCGCGGTTGCCGCCTGCGGCCTTGCGCAGGGCATGGACCTGCCGATGACGGTCGCGCCTTTCATCCTGCGCGGCGTCGCGCTGTTGGGCGTCGATTCGGTGATGTGCCCGAAGCCGCGTCGCCTCGAGGCCTGGCAGCGCCTCGCGACCGATCTCGACCGCGAAAAACTCGCCGTCATGACGACGACGATCCCGCTCGACGCCGTCATCGAGACCGGCAAGGCGATCGTCGAGGGCAAGGTCAAGGGGCGCGTCGTCGTGGAGATCGGCTGAGGTTCAGCCGAGCTTCGCTCCGGCGCGGCGCGCCAGGACTTCGCGCGCTTCCTGGAACGCGGCCGTGTCGGCACGGACGGCCGCGATCAGATCGGCTGGCGCCGAGGCGGGCGAGCCGCCGCTGAAGGGAGGCTGCGGGTCGTATTCCATCTGCAGCTGTACTTTCCGCGCCCGCTCCTCGCCGAAGAGGTGAGCGGCGAGGGACAATGCGAAGTCGATTCCCGAGGTGACGCCCGCGCCGGTGATGCGGTTGCGGTCATGGACGACCCGTTCGGCGACGGGCTCGGCTCCGAGCAGGCTCAACTGCGACAGGGAGAGCCAGTGGCAGGTGGCGCGATACCCCTTGAGAAGCCCCGCCGCGCCGAGCACCAGCGAGCCGGTACAGACGGAGGTGATGTAGCGCGCGCTGCCGGCCTGCTCCTGCAGGAAGGAGAGCACGTCCTCGTCCTCCATCAGCGCGCTTTGGCCTGGCCCTCCGGGAACGAAGAGGATATCGGCCTGCGGACAGTTCCGGAAATCGCAGCTTGGCAGGATCGTCAGCCCGCTGGCGTCCCGGACCGGCTCCGTCGTCTTCCAGACCAGGTCGATCTTGCACTCGCGGAAGCGGGACAGGACTTCGAAAGGCCCGGTCAGGTCGAGCTGCGTCAGGCGCGGGTAGAGAAGCATCACAATCTGCATGGGCTCGGCTCCGTCGGGAAGGTGAGGCCCAGGCGCGCGGCTCATGCGTTCGCGTTTCCCGATGGTGATCCATCTCGTAGCGCCAGTCGCGCGAACGCTGCGAATGTAGAGCGCCACACCCGAGCGGGCAATGCAGTCCTTACTCCGCCCCCTCGATCAGCATCCGATGCCGCATGAGCTCATTGCTGCAGTAATCCATGAAGGCGCGCACGCGCGGGACGTGGCGGATGTCCGGATGGGTCAGCACCCACAGGCCCGTCGCGAAATCGGGATTGGGCGGCAGCAGCCGCGTGAGCCCCGGCCGCCGGTCCGCGATGAAGCAGGGCAGGGGGCCGATGCCGAGCCCCTGCTCGACGGCCTCGGTGATGCCGAGCACGGCCGAGCTCTTCAGCGCGATCCGCTCCGGCGCGACGTGCTCGCGCACGAAGCGCGCCGCCTTCACATGCGAAAGTTGGTCCCCCAGAGCGACCCAGTCGCGCAGGTAGAGCCGGGCCGGGTCGGCCTTCTCCTGCGCCGTGATGCCGTCCTCGCTGCGGCCATAGATCGCCCAGGCGAGGGTGGCGATGCGCCGGCCGACCAGCGTCTCGCCCGGCGTGTCGCTGGCGCGGATGGCGACGTCGGCGTCGCGCTTGGACAGGTTGAGAGCCTGGTTGCCAATGACGACATCGAGCCGGATCGCCGGATGCGCCCGCCGGAAACCGGCGAAGATCGGCAGCAGCAGGTTGAGATGCAGCGTATCGGTGGTGGTGATCCTGATCTCGCCGGAGGGCGCCACGTCGCGGCCGGCGAGTCGCCGGGAAAAGGCCGTCACGTCCTCTTCCATCCGCCCGGCCAGCGCCGCCATCTCCGCGCCGGCGACGGTGGCGACATAGCCGGTCTTGCGCCGCTCGAAGAGCGGCATGCCGACCATCTCCTCGATCTGCCCGAGGCGGCGGAACACGGTGGAATGGTTGACCGCGAGCGCTCCCGCCGCACCCGTCAGCCCGCCATGGTCGGTGATGGCCTTGACCAGGCGGAAATCGTCCCAGGCGAGCTTGGAAGACATCGGCGATCTTTTCCTCCCCGCCGGCACGCAAGCCGAAATCTTGCATGGATGCAAGGTGATGCCGTCCAGATCCGAACGAATGGCGACGTGCGAAACGGTCGAGCCCTCATCCTGAGGAGCCGTTCCGTAGGAGCGGCGTCTCGAAGGATGCTTCACGGGCGCAGAAACCACTGGAACATCCTTCGAGATGCCGCTGACGCGGCTCCTCAGGATGAGGGCTGTGAATTGCAGATGCGTTCTCAGCGCGGCGCGGCCGCTCGCCGCAGCCTGTCGTTGATCGCCTCGCCCAGGCCTTGCTCGGGGATGCGGGCGACGGCGATCGTCTTCCGGCCGGTCTCGTCGAGCCGGCGCAGATAACCGAAGAGATGGCTCGCCGCCTCGCGCAGATCGCCGGTCGGGCTCAGATTGAGCGCATGCGGATGGCTGGGCGTCTCCGGGCCGAAGCCGAGCCAGGCCTCGCCCTCTCGCGGCGCATCGGCATCGAGCCGGACCCGTGCGGCCGGCGCGTAATGTGAGGTGAGCATGCCCGGCGCGATCGGCGCCTGCCCGGCCTCGCCCGCCTGGACCAGCGGGCGGCCGATCACGCCTTCAAGCGCGGCGCGGGGAATTCCGCCAGGCCTGAGCAGGCGCGGCGCCCCGTCAAGGCAGGCGACGATGGTCGATTCGACTCCGACCTCGGTCGGGCCGGCATCGAGCACCGCGTCGATCCGCCCGTCGAGATCGGCCAGCACATGGGCGGCGCTGGTCGCGCTGATCCGGCCGGAACGGTTGGCCGAAGGCGCCGCGATCGGCCGCCCTGCGGCTTCGAGCACGGCATGTGCGACGGGGTGGGCCGGCACGCGCAGCGCCACGGTGGCAAGCCCGGCCCGCGCCAGATCGCTGACCGTGCAGCCCGGCGACGCCGGCACCACCAGCGTCAGCGGCCCCGGCCAGAAGGCTTGCGCCAGCGCCAGCGCATTCGCGTCGAACAGGCCCTGCCGCCGCGCGCCGGCAAGATCGGGCAGATGCGAGATCAGCGGATTGAAGCTCGGCCGCTCCTTGGCCGCGTAGATACCGGCGACGGCCGTGCCTGCGGTCGCGTCGGCCGCCAGCCCGTAGACCGTCTCCGTCGGCAGTGCGACGAGGCCGCCTGCGCGCAGGATCGCAGCCGCCTCGGCGATGCCGGCGGCATCGGCCGCGAGACGCTTCGTCATACGGGAGAGGGAAGGAGATTGATCCACGAGGCGATTGACCGAAGATGGTTTATATATAAACTAATTACCGGGCGCGGCACGGGACGAAGGTCGCGCTCGTCTGCGCGTGGCATAGGCGATAGTTCCTCGCTACCATCGCGGCAACGGCAAATTCGGGCCCGGCCGCCCCAGCGGGCGGAAACGCGGCCGAAGGGAGACGATCATGACTTATCGCGCCCCGGTTTCGGACATGCTGGCGACCATGCGCCATGTCGCCGGCCTCGACCGGCTGATTGCGGACGGGCTGGCGCCGGAGCTCGAAGGCGGCGTCGCGGAAGCCGTGCTCGACGAGGCCGCCAAATTCGCAACCGACGTCATCGCGCCGCTGAACCGGGTCGGCGATCTCAATGGCTCGAAGCTGAAGGACGGCGCCGTCACCACGCCGCCGGGCTGGAAGGAGGCCTACAAGGCCTGGGCCGAAGCCGGCTGGAATGCGCTGCCGGCGCCGGAAGCCTATGGCGGACAGGGCCTGCCGACGCTGCTGCAATCGGCCTGCATCGAGATGTGGAACTCGGCCGCCTTCGCCTTCGCGCTCGGCCCGCTGCTGACCGTCGGCGCGATCGAGGCGCTCTACGCCCATGGCTCCGACCATCTCAAGGAAACCTATCTCGCCAAGCTCGTCTCGGGCGAGTGGATGGGCACGATGAACCTGACCGAGCCGCAGGCGGGCTCCGACCTCAACGCGCTGCGCAGCAAGGCCGAGCGCCAGCCGGACGGCACCTATCGCATCACCGGCCAGAAGATCTTCATCACCTATGGCGAGCACGACCTGACCGAGAACATCGTCCATCTCGTGCTGGCGCGCCTGCCCGATGCCCCTCCCGGCACGCGTGGCATCTCGCTCTTCCTCGTCCCGAAATATCTCGTCAATGCCGATGGCTCTCTCGGCGCGCATAACGACCTGCGCTGCTCCGGCATCGAGCACAAGCTCGGCATCCATGCCTCGCCGACCTGCTCCATGGCCTTCGGCGACAAGGGCGGCGCGATCGGCTGGCTGATCGGCGAGGAGAATCGCGGCCTCGCCTGCATGTTCACGATGATGAACAACGCCCGACTCAACGTCGCGCTGCAGGGCGTCGCCATTGCCGAGCGCGCCTATCAGCAGGCGCTCGCCTTCGCCCATGAGCGCAAGCAGGGCGCCACGCTCGATGCGCCCAAGGGTGCCCCGATGAGCCCGATCATCGTCCACCCCGACGTGCGCCGCATGCTGATGGACATGCGCGCCAAGACCCAAGGCGCCCGCGCCATCTCCTATCAGGTCGCCGAAGCGCTTGATCGCTCGCATCGCGAGACCGACGAGGTCAGGCGCAAGGCCGCCTCCGAGCGCGCGGCGATCCTGACGCCGATCGCCAAGGCCTATGCCACCGATATCGGCATCGACGTCGCCTCGACCGGCGTTCAGGTCCATGGCGGCATGGGCTTCGTCGAGGAGACCGGCGCGGCCCAGCATCTGCGCGATGCCCGCATCGCCGCGATCTACGAGGGCACCAACGGCATCCAGGCCATCGACCTCGTCACCCGTAAATTGCCGCTATCCGGCGGCGAAGCGGTCAAGGCGCTGATCGCCGAGATGCGTGGCATCGTCGGAGAGGTCGAGCGCGCCAATAATCCGGGCTTCGGCCACGCCGCCACCCGCCTCGGCGCCGCCGTCGATGCGCTCGAACGCGCGACGCAGTGGATGCTGGCGACGCTCGGCACGAGCCAGGCCGATGCGCTGGCGGGCGCCACGCCCTATCTCAAGCTCTTCGCGCTGGCGCAGGGCGGCACGGGACTGGCGAAGAAGGCGCTCGCCACCCGCTCGGAAGCCGAAGGCACCGGCGACCTCGCCACCGCCCGGTTCTATGCCGAATACATCGCGACGGAGGCCCCGGCGCTGGAACTCACCGTGACGGAGGGCGCCGGCGCCATCGCCGACGCGGCCGCGGTCTTCGCGGCGTGAGGGCGGCCGCGCCCTGCTCAGGCAGCCGCGCTCTTGCGGACGCGGATATGCAGGAACAGCGGTGCGATATGCGTATCGGCGAGGTAGGGCTGGGCCTGCGCCGTCTCGGCATCGACGCGCGGCTCGGCCATATGCTCGATCGTCAGCCCGGCCGAGACGATCATCGCGACCCATTCGCTCAGCGTGCGGTGGAAGCGCGGCACGCGGAACGGTTCGACGCTGGCCTTGACCTCGGCCGGCGCGGCGCCGAAGCGCCAGGTTTCGATCTCGCCGTCGACGCCGTCGAAATAACGACCGACCTCGATTCCACGGATGGTCCCGGCCTCGTCTCGCAGCACCTTGCGATAGGGTGGGGCAAAGCACGGATGCAGGATCGAGAACTGCAGGAACCCTCCGGGTCTCAGCACGCGCGCGGCTTCCGCCAGCGCCTTGTCCTGCCGCGGCATGTCCATCATCGACATGAACGCCGTGGCGAAGTCGAAGCTTGCATCGGCGAAGGGCAGGGCGGTGCCGTCGCCCTCCCGATAGGCGATCCCGAGCGGCGCCTGCATCTCGGTCTCCTGCGCATGGCGAATGAAGGTCGGCGCGATGTCGACCGCAGTCATGCGCGCGCCGGCCTCGGCCAGCTTGCGTGTGTTCGAGCCTTCGCCGCAGCCGATGTCGAGGCCGTCCAAGCCGGCAATATCGGGCAGGTTCGCCAGGAAGGCCGGCGTGTTCAATGCGTCGCGATAGAGGTCGTAGCCGGCGCGCGCGTGCCGGGTCCAGGTTTCGGCATTGGCCTCCCAGCAGGCCGCGACATCCGCGCTGTCCATGGTTCTGCTCCGTTGCGAGGGGAGCGGGGCTATAGAGCAGGAGATGGTGCGTGGCTAGCGGATTTCCTTTGCACCCACGCGTGTCATCCCGGGCGCAGCGAAGCGGAGACCCGGGATCCATGCCTGAGCGTTTCCGATCGAGTTTCAGGCATGGATCCCGGATCGGCGCCGCTGACGCGGCTTGCCCGGGATGACTGCGGAAATCTGGGGGGATGGGATCCATCAGGGCCGGGAGCCTCCGCATGACCCCCGCCACACCCGCACTCTTCGGCCGCATCTGCCTCGTCGCGGGCGCCTCGCGCGGGCTTGGGCGCGGTATCGCCAGGGCGTTGGGGGAGGCGGGCGCGACCGTGATCGTCACCGGCCGCTCCAGCGAGGCCGGGCCGCATACCGACCAGCGCCCCGAAACCTTCGAGGACGCGGCCCGCGAGGTCGAGGCCGCTGGCGGCAAGGGCCATCCCTATCGCTGCGACCACACCAATGAGCGCGAGGTCGACGGCCTCGTGTCCTGGGCCCTGCGCCGCTTCGGCCGGCTCGACTGCGTCGTCGATGCGGTCTGGGGCGGGAACGAGGGCTATGACGGCGAGCGCTATCCCGATGGCTCCGGCTACGGCACGCCGTTCTGGCGCCGGCCGGTCGCGAGGCTTGGCGAGAGCTTCGAGAGCGGCGTCTATGCCCAGCTCCTGCTGGCGCGGGCGGTCGCTCCGGCGATGGTGCAGATGCGCTCGGGCCTCATCGTCACGGTGAGCTTCGACACAGGCACCGGCTATCTCGGCGATGTCTTCTACGATCTCGCCAAGGCCGCGATGAATCGCCTGACCTTCGCGATGGCGCAGGAGCTGGCGCCCTTCGGCGTCACCGCGCTCGGCCTCTCGCCCGGCCATGTCCTGACCGAGCGCGTTAGCGATGCGGGGCTGGCGGCGCAAACCACCGAGACGCCGCTCTATGCCGGCCGCGCCGTCGCGGCACTGGCCGCCGACCCCGATGTCGCGCGTCATGCCGGGCAGGTGCTGCACGTTGCCGATCTGGCGCGCGCCTATGGCTTCACGGACCGGGACGGCTCGCAGCCCGGCCGCTTCATCATCACGAACCAGGAGGGAGGCGGCGATGTCGCTCAAGGGTAAGACGCTCTTCATCACCGGCGGCTCGCGCGGCATCGGGCTCGCCATCGCGCTCAGGGCAGCGCGGGACGGCGCCAATGTCACCATTGCCGCCAAGACGGCCGAGCCGCATCCCAAGTTGCCGGGCACGATCTACACCTCGGCCGCCGAGATCGAAGCGGCTGGCGGCAAATGCCTGCCGCTGATGGTCGACGTCCGCGACGAGCAAAGCGTCGCCGAGGCGATCGCCAAGACGGCCGAGACCTTCGGCGGCATCGACATCGTCGTGAACAATGCCAGCGCGATCCAGCTCACCAACACGCAGATGACCGACATGAAGCGCTTCGATCTGATGCATCAGATCAACACGCGCGGCACCTTCATGGTCTCGAAATACGCCATTCCCCATCTGGAGAAGGCGGAGAACCCGCATATCCTGATGCTCTCGCCGCCGCTCGACATGAAGACGCAGTGGTTTGCGCCGCATCTGGCCTATTCGATCGCGAAATACGGCATGAGCCTGTGCGTGCTGGGTCTGGCCGGCGAGCTGGCCCGCCAGGGCATCGCCGTCAACGCGCTCTGGCCGCGCACGACGATCGCCACCGCCGCCGTCCAAAACCTGCTCGGCGGCGACAAGATGGTGCAGGCCAGCCGCACGCCGGAGATCCTGGCCGACGCCGCGCATATGATCTTCTCGAAGCCGTCTCGTGAATTCTCCGGCAACTTCCTGATCGACGACAGCTTCATGGCCGGCGAGGGGGTAACCGACTTCACGCCCTACCGCGTCGACCCGTCAGTGCCGCTGATGCCGGACTTCTTCGTCCCGGCCGATAGCAAGCCACCGCAGGGCGTGAAGGGCGGCGTCTGAAGAAGGTCACACGCCGTCCTGCTCGGGCTTGACCCGAACATCTCATGACAAGGAGGCTCCTGAGCCTTTCCTGAAAAGAGATTCTCGGGTCGGCGCTTCGCTTCGCCCGAGAATGACGCTCTTTTAAGTTTCCGGTTTTCGGGCGCGGGCCCGAAGGCTCCGCCGACCGTCATCGGTTTGACATCCGCCTCGGATCGGAGTTCCTGCCGGTTTCCCTCCTGACCGTGCATCGAGATTCGCGCCCATGCTGATGATCCACGGCATCTGCCCCGACTCGCGCGACAAGCTGCGCTCGGCGACGCTCGGGCCGGCAGAAATCTTTTCAGCCGATACGGTCTGGATCGACCTGCTCAACCCGACGCCCGAGGAGGACAAGCGCGTCGAGGAACATCTCGGCATCTCGATCCCGACACGGGAGGAGATGCACGATCTCGAGCCCTCCGAGATCATCTATACCGAGAACGGCGCGCATTACATGACGGCGCGCGTGATCTGCCAGTCGGAAACCATCGTCCCCAAGCTGGCCGACGTCACCTTCATCCTCACCGAGAAGGCGCTGGTGACAGTGCGCTATGACGAGCCCGGCGCCTTCAACATCTTCCTCAACCGCGCGACCAAGCCCGGTGGCTGCGGCGAGCAGCCGGAGGCGGTGCTCGACGGGCTGATCGAGGCGATCGTCGACCGCGCGGCCGAGGTGCTGCGCGGCGTCGGCGACAAGATCGACATGGCCTCGCGCCGGATTTTCGCCGGTCGGGCGCAGGACGTCGAGCAGGGGGGCGTCTATCAGGTGGTGATCCAGCGGATCGGCCAGCACGAGCACATCATCTCGAATGTCCGCGAGAGCATGATGTCGGTCGAGCGCGTCCTGCTCTTCCTCTCGGCCAACTACAAGCGCCCGAAGAAGGCCCAGACCGGCTTCTCCGCCGAATGGCGCTCGGCGGTGCGCGACGTGCAGGCCATCGAGGAACATGCGACCTTCCTGTCGAACAAGCTCCAGTTCATGCTCGACGCGACGCTCGGCCTCGTCTCGATCGAGCAGAACAAGATCATCAAGCTGTTCTCGGTCGTCTCGGTGGCGCTGATGCCGCCGACGCTGATCGCCTCGATCTACGGCATGAACTTCAAGGCCATGCCGGAACTCGACTGGCAGTGGGGCTATCCGCTGGCGCTGGTCTCGATGGTGCTCTTCGCGGTGCTGCCCTATCTGTTCTTCCGCTGGAAGAAGTGGCTGTGAGCGACTGCCCGGCTACAGCCAGCCATTGCGCTTGAAGCGCCAGTACAGCACGGCGCAGGAGGCAAGGATCACCACCAGCACGCCGTAATAGCCATAGGGCAATTCCAGCTCCGGCATGTTCTTGAAGTTCATGCCGTAGATGCCGGCGACCGCGGTCGGCACGGCCAGGATCGCCGCCCAGGAGGCGAGCCGCTTGGTGATCGCGTTCTCCTGGCTCTGCCCGACCAGCAGGCTCGCCTCGAAGGCGAAGGCCAAAACCTCGCGCAGGCTGTCGATCTTCTCCTGCACGGTGCGGACATGGTCGGTCACGTCGCGGAACATCGGCGCGAGTGTCGGCCGGACCTGCGGCACCGTGCCGTTCATCAGGCGCTGGCAGACATCGACCAGCGGCGCCACCGCATTGCGCAGGCGCAGCAGGTCGCGCCTGAGCATGTAGAGCCGCTCGATGTCCGAGCGCGCCATCGGCTTGGCCAGCACCTTGTCCTCGATTTCCTCGACCTCGTCATGGATGGCCTCGAGCACTGGCATGTAGTTGTCGACGATGAAGTCGAGGATGGCGTAGAGGATGAAGTCCTCGCCCTTCGCCAGCGAGGTCGGGCAGGTTTCCCAATGCTGCCGGACCGAGGTGTACGAGGTCGAGGCGCCGTGCCGGACGCTGACGATGTAGCCGCGGCCGAGGAAGATATGCGTCTCTCCGAAGGCGATGCGTCCCTCGATCAATTGCGCGGTGCGTGCCACCACAAAGAGGGCGTCGCCATATTGCTCGAGCTTCGGGCGCTGATGGGCGTTGGTCGCGTCCTCGACGGCGAGCGGATGCAGGTTGAATTGCCGCTGGACGCAGTGAAGCAGGGCGGCGTCGGGCTCCAGCAATCCGATCCAGACAACGTGGTCGTCCTTGCGCGACCACTCGCCGGCTTCCTCGACCGGGACATCGGCGACGCGCACGCCATGGGCATAGACGCTGGAGGCGACGACGCCGGCCGCATGGAGATGGCCCGGCTCGGCCGGGGCAACGGAGGGTGAGGGTTCGGGCGCGGTCCTGGCGGCGAACCTGACCTGTGAAGCCGTCATGCGATCACCTCATCTTTCGCGGGATCACCTTAGGGCAGGCTAGAACGCTTCGACCTTCGGGGAAATCATTTTTGCGGCAAAAGAATTTCCGGCCTTCGCGGCGGAGGGGGCTTGTCGCCGACGCTCTTGCCGCGAATGGATACATTTTCTCTTTTTGCGCCAGTCCGGAGAGTATTTTTGCCGCCGGCGCGGCCAAAGACGGAAGCCTCCGCTTTTGCGAAAATCGCGCCAGATCGTATATATAGCGCGTATCTTCAGCCATTTGCGGCGATTGACGAGCTCTTGCCATGACAACATCGATATCCCGGAGCGGTTCGTCCGCTGCCGGCGCTAAGCCGTTCTATTCCAACTTCGGCTTCCAGGTTTTGACCGCGATGGTGGTCGGGCTCGCGCTCGGCTGGGTCGCGCGCAACATCGGCCCGGATGCGGCCGGACAGCCCAACTGGCTCACGACCACGCTCGCGACGACGGGCTCGATCTTCGTGCAATTGCTGCAAGCGCTGGTGCCGCCGCTGATCTTCACGGCGATCGTCGCCTCGATCAGCAATCTGCGCCAGCTCTCCAACGCAGCCGCGCTGGTCTGGCAGACTCTGCTCTGGTTCGCCGTCACCGCTTTCATCGCGGTGTTGATCGGCATCGCGCTCGGCCTTCTGATCCAGCCCGGCATCAATGCCGGCGTGGTCGCCGCCAGCGCCAAGGCGCCGGGCACGGTCGGCTCCTGGCTCGACTTCCTGAAGGGGCTCGTGCCTGCCAACATGCTCGGCTTGCAGGCGACGACGCGGGTCGACGGTGGCGGGGCGACCACCCGCCTCGGCTTCAACGTGCTGCAACTGCTGGTGATCTCGATCGTCGTCGGCGTCGCCGCGCTGAAGGTCGGCGAGCGCGCCAACAGCTTCCTCGCGCTGAACGAGTCGTTCCTGGCGATCGTCCGCAAGATCCTGTGGTGGGTGATCCGGCTGACGCCGATCGGCACCGTCGGCCTGCTCGGCAATGCCGTGGCGCAATATGGCTGGCAGACGCTGGAGCAGCTCTCCTGGTACGCCTTCGCGATCTATCTCGGCCTCGCCATCGTCCTGCTCGTCGTCTACCCGACCTTGCTCGTCCTGCACGGGCTTTCGCCTGCGCGCTTTTTCGCTGGCGCCTGGCCGGCGATCCAGCTCGGCTTCGTCTCGCGTTCCTCGATCGGCACCTTGCCGGTGACCGAGGCCGTGACCGAGAAGAGCCTCGGCGTGCCCCGCGAATACGCTGCCTTCGCCGTGCCGCTCGGCGCGACCACCAAGATGGACGGCTGCGCCGCGATCTACCCTGCGATTTCCGCGATCTTCGTCGCGCAGTTCTACGGCGTGCCGCTCGGCATCCAGGAATATGTCCTGATCGCCTTCGTCTCGGTGATCGGCTCGGCCGCGACCGCCGGTCTCACCGGCGCGACGGTGATGCTGACGCTGACGCTTTCGACGCTCGGCCTGCCGCTGGCGGGTGTCGGCCTGCTGCTCGCCATCGACCCGATCCTCGACATGGGCCGCACGGCGGTGAACGTCGCCGGCCAGGCGTTGGTGCCGACCCTCGTCGCCAAGCGCCAGGGCATGCTCGACCAGGCGCAATACGACCGCGCCGGCGATATCGACGCGATCGACGCGACGCCGCGGGCGGCGTGAAGCCGAAGGGCCTGAGGCGGCTGCCGCCTCAGGCCATCACCTTGGCGACGACCTGCTTCAGCGCCGACCCGTCGCGCTCGAGCCAGCCGGGAACCGGCAGGTTCTTCGAACGCAGGAACTCCGGGTTGAACAGCTTCGACTGGTAGCGCGTGCCGTAGTCGCAGAGCACCGTCACGATGGTGTGGCCCGGCCCCATCTGCTGCGCCAGCCGGATCGCACCGGCGACGTTGATGCCCGATGAACCGCCTAGGCACAGCCCCTCATGCTCCAGCAGGTCGAAGACGATCTGCACCGCCTCCGCATCCGGGATCTGGAAGGCGGCATCGACGGGTGCATCGACCAGATTGGCGGTGATCCGGCCCTGGCCGATGCCCTCGGTGATCGAGGAGCCCTCAGACTTGAGGACGCCGCTGGTGTAATAGGAATAGAGCGCCGCGCCCATCGGATCGGCCAGTCCGATCGTCACCTTCGGATTGCGAGCCTTCAGCGCCATGCCGACGCCGGCGAGCGTGCCGCCCGAACCGACCGCGCAGATGAAGCCGTCGACCTTGCCTGCCGTCTGCTCCCAGATCTCCGGGCCGGTGGTGTCGAGATGGCCCTGCCGGTTCGCGACATTGTCGAACTGGTTGGCCCAGATCGCGCCGTTGGGCTCGCTCTTCGCCAGTTCCTCGGCGAGGCGGCCCGAGACCTTCACGTAATTGTTCGGGTTGGCGTAGGGCGCGGCCGGCACCTCGACCAACGTCGCGCCGGCGAGCCGCAGCATGTCCTTCTTTTCCTGGCTCTGCGTCTCCGGGATGACGATGACCGAGCGATAGCCCAGCGCGTTGCCGACCAGCGCGATGCCGATGCCGGTATTGCCCGCCGTGCCCTCGACGATGACGCCGCCGGGCTTCAGATGCCCTTTCGCCTCGGCGTCGCGGATGATGGCGAGCGCGGCGCGGTCCTTCACCGATTGGCCGGGATTCATGAACTCGGCCTTGCCGAGGATGGCGCAGCCGGTTTCCGCCGAGGCGCGCTCGAGCTTGATGAGCGGGGTATTGCCGATGGCTTCGATGACGCCGTCGCGGATAGTCATGGCAGGATTTCCCAATTCGTCCCTGACCTGATAGGCGAAAGCCTCGTTCCCGTCATCAGCAGGCCGGCTCTGCGCCGGAGATTGTCACGATGCCCGCCGCCCGATCGAATCCGCCTCCGGATGCTTCGCCTCGCCTCGCGATGAACGAAGTCCTGACCATCGATCGCCTCGGCCAGAAGGGCGATGGCATCGTGCAGGCGCCCGCCGGCAGCATCTTCGTTCCCTATGCGCTGCCGGGCGAGACCGTGCGCGCCGTGGTCGATGGCGATCGCGGCCAGCTCGTCGAGATCATCGCGCCCTCCGAATCCCGCATCGCGGCGATCTGCCCGCTCTTTACCCGTTGCGGCGGCTGTGCTGCGCAGCACATGGCACCCGGTCTCTATCGCGAATGGAAGCGCCAGCAGGTCGTGACCACGCTGAGCCGCGCCGGCATCGAGGCGCCCGTGGCCGATCTCGTCGACGCCCATGGCGCCGGGCGTCGCCGCGTCACCTTCCATGCCCGCCGCCAGGGCGAGGCGATGGTCGTCGGCTTCATGGCGGCGCGCAGCCACGATCTGGTTCCCGTCGAGGCCTGCCCGGTGTTGGCGCCGGGCCTCGACCGGGCACCAGCCGCCGCTCAGATGTTGGCGAACCGGATGGGCGGGGCGAACAAGCCGCTCGACATCCAGATCACCGCCTCCGAAGCGGGGCTCGACGTCGATATGCGCGGCCACGGACCGCTCGGCGACAAGCTCAGGCTTGCCTTGACCCAACTGGCCGAGCGGCTCGACCTCGCCCGGCTCTCCAACCATGGCGAGATCGTCGTCGAGCGCCGTCCGCCCTTGCAGCATATGGGCAAGGCGCTCGTCGCCCCGCCGCCCGGCGGCTTCCTGCAGGCGACGGTGCTGGGGGAGGAGACGCTGGCGAATCTCGTCACGGCGGCTCTGCCCAAGGGCAAGCGCGCCGCCGATCTCTTCGCCGGCTGCGGCCCCTTCAGCTTCCGCATCGCCGAGCGCATGCAGGTTCTCGCCGTCGAGAGCGACAAGGCCGCGATGCTGGCGCTGGCGAAAGGTTTTGGCGCGACGCCGGGGCTCAAAGCCATCGCGACCGAGACGCGCGACCTCTTCCGCCGCCCGCTGCTGGAGCATGAGCTCAACGGTTTCGACGTCGTCGTGCTCGACCCGCCGCGTGCCGGCGCCGAGGCCCAGGCGAAGCGGCTGGCGGCCTCGAAGGTCAGGGACGTGATCTACGTCTCCTGCGATGCCGGCAGTTTCGCGCGCGACGCTGCGACGCTGGTTGCGGGCGGATATGCGCTGGAAGGCGTGACGCCGGTCGATCAGTTCCGCTATTCCGCCCATGTCGAGCTCGTCGGCGTGTTCCGGCGCGGCAGGAAGGGCTAGGACTTCAGGATGAGCGCAATTCTCGATCGCATGGCCGGCATCGTCGGCGCGAAGAACATCGTCACCGATGCCGACGCCATGGTGCCCTATCTCAAGGAATGGCGCGATCTCTTCCGCGGCAAGGCGCAAGGCATCGTCCGCCCCGGCTCGACGGCCGAGGTCGCCGAACTGGTGAAGCTCGCAGCCGAAACCGGCACGACATTGGTGCCGCAAGGTGGCAATACCGGTCTCGTCGGCGGCCAGATCCCGATCGCCGAGGGCAGGGAGATCATCCTCTCGCTGCAGCGTCTCGACAAGGTCCGCGCGGTCGATACCGATGGCGACACCATGATCGTCGAAGCCGGCGTCACGCTGAAGCGGGCGCAGGATGCGGCGGAAGCGGCCGGACGCCTCTTCCCGCTCTCGCTGGCCTCGGAAGGCTCCTGCACCATCGGCGGCAACCTCTCGACCAATGCCGGCGGCACCGCCGTGCTGGCCTATGGCAATGCCCGCGAGCTCTGTCTCGGCCTGGAAGTCGTGCTGCCCGACGGCCGCATCTGGAACGGCCTGCGCCAGCTCCGCAAGGACAATACCGGCTACGATTTGAAGGACCTCTTCATCGGCGCCGAGGGCACGCTCGGCATCATCACGGCGGCCGTGCTGAAGCTCTTCCCGCTGCCGGCGGCGCGGGCCACCGCCTTCCTCGCCGTGCCGGACCCGGAAGCGGCGCTCGCGCTGCTGAATGCCGCCAAGGCCGGCGCCGGCGGCACGCTCACCACCTTCGAACTGATGCCGCGCATCGGCCTCGATTTCGTCCTGCGCCACGCCTCCGGCACGCGCGACCCGCTCTCTGAACCATCGCCCTGGTATGTGCTGATGGAGGTCTCGGCCCAGTCTGCTGCCGGGCTCGACGAGCATGTCGAGGCCTTCCTCGGCGATGCTCTGGAGAAGGGCATCGTCACCGATGCCGCGCTCGCGGGTTCGCTGACCCAGCGCGCCGATTTCTGGAAGCTGCGCGAGATGATGTCGGAGGTGCAGACCTATGAGGGCGGCTCGATCAAACACGACGTTTCCGTGCCGGTCCATGCCCAGCCGGAGTTCCTGAAGCGCGCCATCGCGGTGGTCGAGGCGATGGTGCCGGGCTGCCGGCCGGTGCCCTTCGGCCATCTCGGCGACGGCAACATCCATTTCAACGTCAGTCAGCCGGTCGGCGCCGACAAGGCGGCCTATCTTGCCGGCTGGAGCGAGATGAACGAGGCGGTCCACGCCATCGTCACGGAGCTGCACGGCTCGATCTCGGCCGAGCACGGCATCGGCCGCCTGAAGCGGGACCTGCTGCCGGGCGTGAAGGACCCGGTCGAGCTCGACCTGATGCGCGCGATCAAGCAGACGCTCGATCCCAGGGGCGTGCTCAATCCGGGCGCGATGCTGGCCGCGAAGTAAGCTGCGGTCGAGAGTGACGCACCTGCCTGCATGGCTGCCTAAAAAACTGGCAGGACGGCCTTCCCGCCTGATTGACCGCTTTCGGGCCCCTCTCTAGCCTTTGAAGCACAATCAAAAATCGGGGGTCGGCTCAGATGATCGGCGTGGTGCGTGGGGTTTCGAAGAATGCGGCGGCGAAGGGCAGGGGGATGACCCGCCGCGCGCTGGCCGCAGCCGCTGCCGGCTGTGCCCTGGCGCTCGCCTCGGCAGCGCCCGCCATCGCCCAGACGCCGGTCAAGTTCACGCTCGACTGGGTCTTCCAGGGGCCGACCTCGCCCTTCCTCGTCGCACTCGACAAGGGCTACTACAAGGCCGAGGGGCTCGACGTGACCATGGATCCCGGCCAGGGCTCGGCCGGCGCCGTCCAGAGGGTCGCGACCGGCGCCTACGATATCGGCTTCGCCGATGTGAACTCGCTGATCGAATACAACGCCAAGAACGCCGGCAAGGAAATTCTCTGCGTCTTCATGGCCTATGACTTTCCGCCCTTCGGCGTGCACGCGCTGAAGAAGAGCGGGATCACGAAACCCGCCGATCTCGCCGGCAAGAAGCTCGGCGCCCCGGTCTTCGACGCCTCCTTCCGCCTGTTTCCGGCCTTCGCCAAGAAGGTCGGCATCGACGCGGCAAGCGTCCAGCACGTCAATCTGACGCCGCAGCTGCGCGAGCAGTCGCTGGTGCAGGGCACGGTCGACTTCATCTCCGGCCATTATTTCTCGTCGATCCTCGACCTGAAGGCGCGCGGCGTGAAGGCCGAGGATGTCGTCTCGTTCAACTACTCCGACTACAAGATGGATGTGTACGGCAACGGCATCATCGTCTCGCCGGCGCTGGCCGCGAAGCCGGAGGTCGTGACCGGCTTCCTGCGCGCCACCGCCAAGGCCTGGAAGGAGGTCGCCGCCAATCCGGCGCTCGGCATCGCCGCCGCCAAGAAGCGCGACCCGCTGATCGACGAGAAGCTTGAGGCCGAGCGCCTCGACATGTCGCTCAAGATGAACGTGCTGACCCCTTACGTGAAGGAGAACGGCATGGGCGATGTCGACCCGGCGCGCTTCGCCCGCTCGGTCAAGGACGTGGCCGAAGCCTTCGGCCTGCCCGCGGCGCCGGAACCGGACAAGGTCTTCACGGCTAAGTTCCTGCCGCCGAAGGCCGAGCGGATGGTCGCGCCTTGATTCCTGAAGGGTGCCGAAGAGAGCGATGAGCGGAATGACGAATGCGGGGAACCCTTCTCCCGTGTGGGAGAAGGGCAGGGATGAGGGCCCGCCTTTCCCGCAGAAGGCGCAGCCGCTCCTTGTCGTATCGACGATGACCCAGTCCCTCACCCCTGCCCCTCTCCCATCCGGGAGAGGGGTTCCCCACGCCTGCCGGTGATGACGCTGCCTATGCTTGACAGTTCGGAACCGCCCCTCGTCGAACTGCGACAGGTCAGCCTCGCCTATGGCAGCGGCCCCGCGCGCATGCTGGCGCTGGAGGATGCGACGTTGTCCATCGCCAAGGGCGAGTTCATTGCCGTGGTCGGCCCTTCCGGCTGCGGCAAGTCGACCCTGATGAAGCTCGTCACCGGCCTGCTGCCGCCGAGCGGCGGCGAGGTTCGCGTGCACGGGCAGGTGGTGAAGGGGCCGATCCGCGGCGTCGGCATGGCCTTCCAGGCGCCGACGCTGATGCCCTGGCGCACCACGCTCGACAACATCCTGCTGCCGCTGGAGGTGGTCGAGCCGCATAAGCGCCGCTTCCGCGCCAACAAGGCCGAATACGTCGCGCGGGTCGAGGCGCTGCTGGCTTCTGTGGGCTTGGGCGGTTTCGGCCAGAAATATCCCTGGCAGTTGTCCGGCGGCATGCAGCAGCGCTCGAGTCTCTGCCGCGCGCTCGTCCACGAGCCGGATATCCTGATGCTCGACGAGCCTTTCGGTGCGCTCGACGCCTTTACCCGCGAAGAGCTCTGGAGCGTGATGCAGAAGCTCTGGATGGAGCGCCGCTTCACCGCGGTGCTCGTCACGCACGATCTGCGCGAGGCGGTCTATCTCGCCGACACCGTCTATGTGATGAGCCGGCGTCCCGGTAAAATCGTCAAGATCCGCAAGATCGAATTGCCGCGTCCGCGCACGCTGGAGACGACCTTCACGGTGGAGTTCGTCGACATCGTCCACGAACTGCGCGAGCGCATCCACATGGAGCATGCGTGATGCGGCCCCCGGCGGGACAAAGACCATGACGGAGAGACAGAAACGTCTTTTGCTCGTCGCCATGCCCTGGCTCGCCATGGCGGGGCTGCTGCTGCTCTGGGAGCTGGCCTGCATCGTCTTCGACGTGCCGGAAATCCTGGCCCCGCGTCCGAGCCGGATCTTCGAGACGATGGTCCAGCGTTGGGACATCCTGCTGCGCTTCTGCCTGGAGACGCTCTGGACCACGATCATCGGCTTCGCGCTGGCGATCGGCTTCGGCCTGCTGCTCGGCCTCGCCATTGGCGCATCGCCCTTCATCAATGCCGGGCTCTACCCGCTGCTGATCGCCTTCAACGCGATCCCGAAGGTCGCGATCGTGCCGATCCTGATGATCTGGGTCGGCGTCGGCGCCTTGCCGGCGGTGATCACCGCCTTCGTCATCTCCTTCTTCCCCATCGTCGTGAACGTCGCCACGGGGCTTGCCACCATCGAGCCCGAGATGCGCGACGTGATGCGCTCGCTCGGCGCGAGCCAATGGGAGATCCTGACCAAAGTCGGCGTGCCCCGCGCGATGCCCTATCTCTTCGCCAGCCTCAAGGTGGCGGTGACGCTCGCCTTCGTCGGCTCGGTGCTGTCGGAGACGGTGGGCGGCAATCGCGGCATCGGCTTCCTGATGTTGTCCGCCGGCGCGCGCAACGACGCGCCGACGACCTTCGCCGGCCTGTTCTCCATCGCCATCATGGGCATGGCGCTCTACGCGCTCTGCGCCCTGGTCGAGCGGCGGATGACCCGCTGGGCGTTTCGCGCCGAGATCGTGAGTTAAAACGGGCAGTTTGCCCTGAGAGCCACGCCGTCATCCCGGACAAGCGGCGTAGCCGCGACGCTCCGGGATCCATCTTAGAGCGTAGCGGTCTCCGATGGATCCCGGCTCAAGCCCGGGATGACGTCTGAACTCGCCGGGAGCTTCCAGGCGCCTACGGTGTCGCGACGTAGCCGTCGCGGCGCGGATCGGCGGCGCCGGTGAACACGCCGGTCGCCGGATCGACCGCGACCGCCTGCATGCCGCCGCAGCGCATCGTCCAGCCGACATCGAACGCCTTCGCATCATGGCCGCGCCGGACGAGTTCGGCGATGGTCTCCGGCGCGATCCGGTTCTCGATCTCGACGAGGCGTCCATCCCAGAGCCGGGCGCGCGGCGCCTCGATCGCCTCCTGCAGCGGTAGCCCGAAGACGAGATGCTGCACCATGGCCTGCGCCTGCGTCTGCATGATGCCGTAGCTGCCGGGCGTGCCGAGTGCGAGCACCGGCTTGCCGTCGCGCGTCGAGATCGAGGGCGACATGCACATGGCCAGCGCATCGCCGGGCTTGGCCCGGTTCGGGCTGCCGGTCTGCACATCCGCCCAGTACAGGAAATTGTTGAGGCAAAGCCCCGTGCCGGGCACCACGACGCCGCTGCCGAACGGGCTGCCGAGGCTCTGCGTGATGCAGATCAGGTTGCCCTCGTTGTCGGCGATCGAGAAGGAGGTGGTATGCGCCGGATCCTCTTTCTCCTGCGGCGTCCATTGCTCGGTCGGTCCCGTCACCGGCTTGCCGTCGGTGAGGCGCTGGCGCAAACGCGCGACGGAAGCCTCGGACAGGATTTCGGCGAGCGTCTCCGGGCTTGGATTGTTGTGGGCGATGCGCTCGCCCGCCGCGAGGCGGATCGCGCGATAGACGAGGTCGAGATGGTCCGCGCCGTCCCTGGGAAGCGAGGCGAGATCGAGACCTTCGAGCAGGCGCAGCGTCAGCAGGAACTGGAAGCCTTCGCAGGGCGGCGGCGGCACATGCACCGACAGCCCTTTGAAGCTCGCGGCCAGCGGCTCGCGCCACACCGTCTTCACCGCCGCAAGGTCGGCCATCGTCATCGAGCCGCCGAGCCCCTGCAGATGGGCCACGATCGTCTCGCCGAGCGTGCCGCGGTAGAAGTGATCCGGTCCCTTTTCCGCGATCTCGCTCAGCGTCCGGGCGAGATCGGATTGGACCAGCAGCGAGCCGAGATGCAGGGCGCCATCGGGCTGGTAGTTCTTCGACCAGGCCGGATAAAGCGCCGGGTATGTCTTCAGAAGCGGGTCGTTCTCCTCGAACTCCGCCGCGCCGAATTCGGCGAGAGCGAAACCGTCCCGGGCGAGCGCGATCGCCGGTGCGAAGATCTCCGGCAGCGATTTGCGGCCATAGGTCTTCACCAGCTCGCACCAGCCGGCGAGGTTGCCGGGCGCGGCGACCGAGAGGGCGCCGCGTTCGAGATCGGAGCGCTTGCTGAAGCGCTCGACCGGGAAGCTCGCCGGGATCGGCGGCACGAAATCGAGCACCCGCACCCGCTGCTCGGCTGCGACCCACAGCGTCGCGAAGCCCATGCCGGCGAGGCAGGACATGAAGGGTTCGACGACATTGAGCGCCGCGGCTGTGGCTGCGGCGGCGTCGAAGGCGTTGCCGCCCTGGGCCAGCAGCCGGGCCCCGGCCTGGGCTGCGAGCGGATGTGCGGCGGCGACCATGCCGTGGCGGGAGGTCATGGTGGGGCGGCGGCCGTGCATCTGCGCGTTCTCCTCATCGTGCTTTTGCACGATCAGAGCATGATTCCGCCGCTAGAACAGGCTGCCTTGCCCATCATCGACGGGACGCCGGGTCGCTTTGCGCGCATGGCTCGCCGGCTCGGCCGCGGGAGGCTCCGGCACCGTCTCCGCCATTGGCGCCTGCACTTCCGGCCCGTCATGCGCCACCTTGTTGACGGCGGGTCCGATCGCGACCGGCTCCAGCAGAGCGTCCGGTGGCGGCTTGAGCAGGCGATCGATCTGCTGCGGCGCGGCGCCCGGATCGAGCCAGGCATCGTAATCGGCCGGGTCGAGGATGACCGGGCAACGGTGGTGGATCGCGGCCATGGTGCCGTTGGCCGGGCCGGTCATCATCGCGACGGTGTCGATCTCCGAACCATCAGGCGAATGCCAGGTTTCCCAGAGCGCCGCGAAGGCGAAGAAGCCGCGATCCGGCCGGCGGAACAGGAAGGCGTCGGCGCGCGCCTGCCGCCCCGTTCCGGAGCGGCGCCACTCGTAGAAGCCGTCCGCCGGCAGCAGGCAGCGCCGCCGCGTCAGTGCGTGGCGGAAGGAGGGCTTCTCGGCCGCGCTCTCCATGCGGATATTGATGACGAGGGGGAAATCCTTGGGGTCCTTGACCCAGCCGGGAATGAAGCCCCAGCGCATCAGCAGGAACTGCCGCGCCCCGTCATGAAGTCTGACGATCGGCACGGGCTGCGTGGGCGCGATGTTGTAGCGCGGCGGAAAATTCGGCTGCTCGCGATAGCCGAAGCTCGCGCGCATCGCCTCGGGGGGCAGGGTGATCGCATAGCGTCCGCACATGGCGCCTGTTTAGCGCGATAGCGGCAGAGCAAAGCAACACTTTGTTGGGGTTTGGCCCACCATAGTCGCGGCGAGTTGGGGCTCAGGATGACCGTCTCCGCGACGCAATTGCAGGCCGGCGAGGCGGCTGATCGGATGGACGGGCTCCGCGCCCCCCGTCTCTCGACCGATTTCCTCAACCGCTACAGCGAAGCGTTGATGCTGATCGAGATGGCGGAGAGCGACGACAGCGTCATCGAAGACCTGCAATCCTGGCGAAACCTCTGCTATCGTGGGCATTTCGAGATATCGGCCCTGCGCTGCGCTGGCGAGGCGCTGGTCGCCTATGACCGGCTTGACCCGGCGCGGCGCAAGAGCTTCGAGGAGGTCTGCCGTTCCATGGCCCGCCTCGTCGCGACGGTGACCGCGCTCCTCGTCGAGAAACCGCGCCCTGCCGAATTGCCGACGATCATCGAGGTGGCGAGCGAGGCCTTGCGCAGGCTCATCACGCGCTCCACCCAGTTCATCAACGCCAACGGCACGATCGACATCGCGACCTTCGACGATGCCAGCCTGCAAGGCGAGATCGACGCACTGCTGGCGCGCTGATCAGGCGCTTTGTCTCAGCATCAGATCTCTCCGAAAAGTGGATTCCACTTTTCGGTCCGATGCTAGCGCTGCGCGCCGACGAGGAATTCGCGATTGCCGTCGCCCCCCTCGATCGGAGAGAGGATCGGCCCAGAAACGGTGAAGCCCAGCTCGCCCAGCAATCCGACGATCTCGTCGCAGACCTGAAGCTGGATCGCCTCGTCCCGGACGATGCCCTTCTTCAGCGCCGCCCGCCCGGCCTCGAATTGCGGCTTGATCAGCGCCGCGATGCCGGCGGCAGGCGCGAGCAGCGCCGCGACCGCCGGCAGGACCAGCTTGAGCGAGATGAAGCTGACATCGATCGCCGCGAGGCTCGGCCGCTCGGGCAGTGCCTCGACATCCAGCGTGCGGATATCCTGCCCTTCGAAGCTGGTGACGCGCGGGTCTGACCGCAGCGAAGCATGGAGCTGGTCACGCCCGACATCGACGGCGACGACATGGCGTGCACCGCGTTTCAGCAGCAGGTCGGTGAAGCCGCCGGTGGACGAGCCGACATCGAGGCAGACCAGACCCTGTGGATCGAAGCCGAAGGCATCGAGCGCGCCCGCCAGTTTCAGCCCGCCGCGCGAGACGTAAGGATGCGGCGCCTGCGCGGTCAGCACCGCATCAGCGGCCACCATCTCGGAGGCCTTGCGCACGGGGGTGCCATTGGCGGTGACCAGCCCGGCCGCGATCGCGGCCTGCGCCCGCGCCCGGCTCTCGAAGAAGCCGCGCTCGACGAGCAACTGATCGGCCCGGCTCTTCATGGCAGGGATGTCAGGCCAGTTTCACCGCGCTCGGCGTGCCCAGCGCAGCCTCGACGGCCTTGACGATGCCGGCGGCATCGAGCCCGGCAGCGGCATACATGGCGTCCGGCTTGTCATGGTCCTGGAAGACGTCGGGCAGCGTCAGGCTCCGGATCTTCAGGCCGGCATCGAGCGCGCCGTTCTGCGCCAGCAGATGCAGGACATGGCTGCCGAAGCCGCCGACCGAGCCTTCCTCGACCGTGACGAGAACCTCGTGCTCGCGGGCGAGCTTGAGGATCAGCGCTTCATCGAGCGGTTTCGCGAAGCGGGCATCGGCGACCGTGGTCGACAGGCCGCGCTGTGCCAGCAGTTCGGCGGCCTTGAGACATTCGCCGAGGCGCGTGCCGAGCGAAAGCAGCGCGATCCGCGTGCCCTCGCGGACGATGCGGCCCTTGCCGATTTCGAGGGGCAAGCCGACATCCGGGATCTCGACGCCGATGCCTTCGCCGCGCGGATAGCGGAAGGCGATCGGCCCTTCGTCATAGGCGGCGGCGGTCGCGACCATATGGGTGAGCTCCGCCTCGTCGGCGGCCGCCATCACCACCATGTCCGGCAGGCAGGCGAGATAGGCGATGTCGAAGGAGCCGGCATGGGTCGCGCCATCGGCGCCGACGAGTCCGGCGCGGTCGAGTGCGAAGCGCACGGGCAGCTTCTGGATCGCCACGTCATGCACGATCTGGTCATAGGCGCGCTGCATGAAGGTCGAGTAGATCGCGACGAACGGCTTGTAGCCCTCGGTTGCCAGGCCGGCCGCGAAGGTCACCGCATGCTGCTCGGCGATGCCGACATCGAAGGTGCGGCCCGGAAATTCCTTGCCGAAGGCGTCGAGCCCGGTGCCTGACGGCATGGCGGCGGTGACGGCGACGACCTTCTCGTCCTCCCGCGCCTGCTTGATCAGGGCCTGGGCGAAGACGTTCGTGTAGCTCGGCGCATTGGCCGGCGCCTTGGCCTGCAGGCCGGTGACGGGGTCGAATTTGACGACGGCGTGGTACTTGTCGGGCGTTGCCTCGGCCGGGGCGTAGCCCTTGCCCTTCTGCGTCACGACATGGACGAGGATCGGCCCGTTGCCGGCGTCGCGGACATTGCGCAGCACCGGCAGCAGATGGTCGAGATTATGCCCGTCGATCGGACCGACATAGTAGAAGCCGAGCTCCTCGAACATCGTCCCGCCGGTCCAGAAGCCGCGGGCATATTCCTCGGTGCGCCTCGCCTTGTCGTGGAAGAAGCGCGGCAGCCGCTCGGCGAGCTGCTTGGCGACCTCGCGCAGCGAGCGATAGGTACGGCCTGAAACCAGCCGCGCCAGATAGGCCGACATCGCGCCGACCGGCGGGGCGATCGACATGTCGTTGTCGTTGAGGATGACGATGAGCCGCGAATCGAGCGCGCCGGCATTGTTCATGGCTTCATAGGCCATGCCGGCCGACATCGCGCCGTCGCCGATCACGGCGATGACGTTGTTCTTGCGGCCGGCGAGATCGCGCCCGACCGCCATGCCGAGCCCGGCCGAGATCGAGGTCGAGGAATGCGCGGCGCCGAAGGGGTCGTACTCGCTCTCAGCGCGCTTGGTGAAGCCCGAGAGCCCGCCGCCCTGGCGCAGCGTGCGGATGCGGTCGCGCCGCCCGGTCAGGATCTTGTGCGGATAGGCCTGGTGCCCGACATCCCAGATCAGCCTGTCGCGCGGCGTGTCGAAGACATGATGCAGCGCCACCGTCAGCTCGACCACGCCGAGCCCGGCGCCGAGATGGCCGCCGGTGACGGAGACGGCGTCGATCGTTTCCAGCCGGAGCTCATCGGCGAGCTGGCGCAGTTGCGTGTCGTCGAGCCTGCGCAAATCGGCCGGGGCTTGGATCGTGTCGAGGAGCGGCGTGACAGGACGGGGCACGAGGCAATGTGATCCTTCGGTGAGATCACCTGAAATAGAGGTTGCGTGGCGCGCTGGCAAACCAGAGGTGGGGGGCGGCCCGCGCATGGCAAGCGCCGACTCATCCCACGAAACGGGTGGCTCCCGCGCCAGCAACGCCGTTTAGTGCCCTCAAGACCGCTTTCGAGGACACCGGGCGATGGAAACGACCGATACCGCGCCGCTGCCGATGGCATTCCGCCGCATCGGCTGGTCCAATCTCTCCGCCCAGTTCTCGGAGCAGATTGCGCTGGCTGCCGCGCCCTTGGCCGCGGTGCTGCTGCTCTCGGCCGGGCCGGCCGAGACCGGCTGGCTGCAGACGGCGCAGACCCTGCCTTTCCTCCTTTTGTCCATCCCGGCGGGCCTGATGGTGGACCGTGCCTCGCGGCGCCGACTCATGGTCGGCACGGAAGCGCTGCGGGCCCTGTCGCTGCTGGCGATCCCGCTGCTGCTGGCCGCAGGCAGCCTCAACCTGACCTGGCTTGCCGTGCTCGGCGCGCTCGGCGCCATCGGCACGGTCTGCTACAGCGTGGCGGCACCGGCCTTCGTTCCCTCCGTGGTGCCGCGCGCGCGGCTTGCGGATGCCAATCGCTGGCTGGAGCTGGCGCGCAGCGTCGCCTATGCCGGCGGGCCGGCTCTCGGTGGGGCGCTCGTCGGCTGGATCGGCGTCTCGACGGCCTATGGCCTGGCCGCCGCACTTTCCATCCTGGCCGTGCTCCTGCTCGCCGGCCTGCCCAAGGATGAACCGCCCTCCGGTCAACGGCGCCATCTGCTGCATGATCTGGGGGAGGGCGCCCGTTTCGCGGTTGGCCACGACCTGCTCAGGCCGATCCTGCTGACGGCGGTCTTCTTCAACATCTCCTGGTTCGTCTTCCAGGCGGTCTATGTCGCCTATGCGATCCAGAACCTCGGCCTGAGCGCGACCCAGGTCGGCGTCACGCTCGGCATCTACGGCGCGGGAATGATCGTCGGCGCTGCTCTCGCGCCCGCCATAGCCCGGCGCGTCTCTTTCGGGACGTTGATCCTGCTCGGGCCCTTCGCCGGGCTTTGCGCGGCCAGCGTGATGCTCGCGACGCTCTGGTTCCCGTCTGTCCAGCTGGTCGGAGCGAGCTTCTTCCTGTTCGGTGTCGGGCCGATCATCTGGACGATCTCCACGATGACCTTGAGGCAGGCCGTCACGCCCAATGCGATGCTCGGCCGCGTCTCGGCCTTGATCATGACGGCGACCTTCGGCGCCCGTCCACTGGGCGCCGCGATCGGAGCCTCCGTGGCGGCGCATTTCGGCATCGCCGCCTGCCTGGGTCTCGCAACCGCGGGCTTTCTGGTTCAGCTGCTCGTCATCGCCTTTTCGCAGGTGCCGAGATTGCGGGACCTGTCCGAGATCGCCTGACGGGTTGTGGCTGCTGGGAGGGAAGGTGTCATCCCTCCGGCAGCGGAATGAACTCCTTGTCGTCGCCCGGTACGGTGTCGAAGCGGCCGGTCTTCCATTCCTGCTTGGCCTGCTCGATGCGCTCCTGCGAGGAGGAGACGAAATTCCACCAGATATGGCGCGGGCCATCCATCGGCTCGCCGCCGACGATCATCACGCGGCTTTGATCGACGGCGAGGATCGAGATGCGGTCGCCGGGCTTGAAGACCAGGAGCTGGCCGGCGCCGAACTCGTCCCCGGCGATGTCGACCTTGCCCGAGACGATGTAGATCGCGCGCTCGTCATAGTCCGGGTCGAGCGGCAGGATCGCGCCGGGCGAGAGCACCGCCTCGGCATAGAGCGCCTCCCAGGGGAATTTCACCGGCGAGCTCTGGCCATAGGCCGAGCCCATGATCAGGCTGATGCGCTTGCCGCCTTCGACGATGCGCGGCAGCATTGGCGCGCCGTGATGCACGAATTCCGGCGCGACCTCCTCATGCGATTTCGGCAGGGCGAGCCAGGCCTGGATGCCGTAGAGCTTGGGGCCGCTGGCGCGTGCCTCCATGCCAGTGCGTTCCGAATGCACGATGCCGCGCCCGGCCGTCATCAGATTAACCGCCCCCGGCTTGATGGCGAGTGCGGTGCCGAGCGAGTCGCGATGCATGATCTCGCCGTCGAAGAGATAGGTCACGGTCGAGAGCCCGATATGCGGATGCGGGCGCACATCGAGCCCTTCGCCGAGATGGAACTCGGCCGGTCCCATCTGGTCGAAGAAGATGAAGGGGCCGACCATGCGCTGGCCGATCGCCGGGAGCGCCCGGCGCACCTGGAAGCCGCCGAGGTCATGGGAGCGGGGCACGATCACCTTCTCGATCGCCTCGCAGGAGCGGGCATCGCCCAGGACGGGATCTTCGGCTGGCAGTTGCGACATGGCGGCCTCCTGTGTCGGCGAGAGCCTACCCCGATCGCGCTGGCGGGCAAGGCTGTTCAGGCGGCCGCCGCTGCCGGTGCCGGCGCGGCCAGGCGCCGCAGCCGCGAGGCGTAGTAGTCGCCTGCGGCCTTCAGGGCTTCATCGTCGGCGCGACGGGCGTCGTAAACGAGAAAGGGCTCGGCCCAGGCGAGACCGCAGCGATGCGCCGTCGCCCGCAGCGGGAGCAGGAGTTCCGTCAGCGGGAAGAGATTGACGCCTTGCGGTGCATAGGCCGTCTCGACATTGCCCGCCGTCGCCGCGACCAGCAGCGGCCTGCCGACGAGTTTGGCGCCTTCCGTCTCATAGTCGAGGTAGAACATCCGCGTGAGTACGACATCCTGCCAGGCCTTGAGCAGCGGCGGTGTCGAATACCACTGGACCGGAAACTGCAGCACGATGCGATCCGCCGCGACGAGCCGGGCGGCCTCGGCATCGGCATCGATCTGCCCGTCCGGATAGAGCGCATGGAGATCGGCGATCTCGGTATCAGGCAGATGCTGCGCTGCCTCGACGAGCGCCCTGTTGGCACGCGAAACCGAGAAATGCGGGTGGAACAGCAGGATCAGGGTCTTGGTCATGGCATCCTCCTTCGGAATGAGCAGAGGATGGCTGCGTCGATAAAATTACTCCAATGGATGATCGATATACCGTATCATCGATTTCATGAATTTAAGGTCGGTCGATCTGAACCTGTTGGTGGTGCTCGACGCCCTGCTCGACGAGGCGCATGTCTCGCGTGCGGCGGATCGCATCGGCCTGTCGCAACCGGCGATGTCGAGCGCGCTGGACCGCTGCCGCCAGCTCTTTGGCGACCGGCTGCTGGAGCGCGGTCCCGGGGGAATGGTCCTGACGCCAAAGGCCCATGCGCTGGCCGGGCCGGTGAAGGACATTCTGGCGAGCACGAAATCCCTGCTCGACCGGAACGAGCCGGATCTCATGGCGATCCGGCAGACCGTGCGGGTCGTGACGGCCGATTATCCGGCCGTGGCCATCGCCCCCGAATTGCATCGCCGCCTGGCGCGGACGGCGCCGGGCATCACGGTCGTCCTCATGCCCTGGCATGGCGCAGCCGCCGCGCTTGAAGGCCTTGGGCGCGGAACCATCGATCTGGCGATCTCGGTCTTCCCGGTCGTCGAGGCCGATTTCACCCGCCGCGAATTGCTTCGGGAGAGCTATCTCGTCGTGATGCGCCGCGGTCATCCGGCGGCGGCCGGCTTCGATCTCGAGGGCTGGCTCGCCCATCCGCATGTTCTGGTTTCGGGGCGCGGCGACACGAAGGGGCCTCTCGACGAAGCCCTGGCGCGGATCGGGCGCGAGCGCCATGTCGGCATGGTCGTGCCGAACTTCACGATGGTGCTGCCTTTGGTGGCCGGCTCCGACATGATCGGGCTGTTGCCGAGCCGCTGCCTGCAGGATGGCGACGACGCGTTCGTCACTTTCCCGCCGCCGCTTGCCGTGGAAGGCTTCCCGCTGCACAGCGCCTGGCACAAGCGCCGCGCCGGCGATCCAGCCGTCCAGCACGTCGCAAGGCTGATCGAGGATCTGATCCTCGCGCTGCCGGTCGGAGGCTGAGATTGCCGTCGGCGAGCGGCAGGCCTAGCGCAGGGAGGCGGCTGCGGCGCTCGATTTCAGGCTCATCAGGATCTTCAGGCCGTCCCGATGGCGTTCCTCGCCGGTTTCGCAGGTCTTGCAGATCCCGCCGACATAGAGGCCGCTGACGACCGTCTCGGCGAAAAGGCCGGATTTGTAGTTGTGCCGCGCATCGGTCTCGACGCGGTACCATTCTCGCTCGCCCATCCGCACGATCTCCAGCGGCTTGCGAATCTCGGCGTCCTTGCTGGTCGAGCGCAGCACGGCGCGCAGGCGGGTGTAGCGGTCGAGAGGCGAGGCATAGAGCGCGCGCAGCCTGGCCGCATCGTCGGCGCCCTCGATCTCCTTCGAGCGCATCAGGATGGTGCAGGTTTCCTGCGTCTTCCTGCAGGCCTCGCTGTCGCAGACGAGCTGCACGCGGCGAAGTCCGGTTTGCGAGACCTCGCCTTCCGGCGACCCGTCAACGTGCCAGCCCTCGGGGAGGTCGACCGAAAGCCCGTGCGGCATCACGATGGTCTCGGCGTGAGAGGTGGCGGCCGCGACGGACAAGGCCAGCGCCGCCAGCGCTGTTGCAATGGAATTCGCGAGCGGCTTCGTCACGTGCCTGCCTCCGGCCGATGGCTCCCCCCATCGATGCGATGATCGACGATGCGCTGGAAGATGGCCAGCTTGTCGCCGTCGAGCGCGCGCAAAGGCAGGATCAGCGGCTCGCCTTCCCGCCGCAGCAGGATGAGATGGTCGCCCTGGCGTTCGATCCGCTCGAACCCCTTCCAGTCGAAGCCGTTGCAAAAGCCGTCCTGCCAGGTTTCGAGGCCGTCGTCGTAGAGCCGCACCTCGTGCTCATAGGCTTGCACGCGCTTCTGCATCTGCCGGGCGAGCTGGCGCGCATGCCGGCGTCTCATCCAGGGATGGAGCAGGATGACGGCCGTCATGACCGCCCAGAGACCGAGCACCCATTTCCAGAAGGTGCTCGCGAACATCTCGACGAACAAGGGAAAGGCATAGCGGAAGGGCACCCTCTCGGGATCGAGAAGCCAGAGGACGCCGAAGAGCAGCGGGGGGATCAGTGCCGCGACAAGGAAGGCGAGGATAAAGCCGCGCCTGCGCCGCCGCCGCGTCCCCGGGCGCTCCATCTGCCAGCCGAGCGCGACCGCGCGATCATCCTCGGTCAGCTCGAAACGCGCGGTCAGCAGGGGCGCGCGCCCCGGCGGCGTTTCCAGCTCCGGAAAGGCGCGGGCCGCTCCCGCGCCATCGACATGACAGGAGGCGGCCCATGCTCCGATCTGCGCGACCTGCTCCCCGGATAGCGCGCTGCGGGGCAGGGCGAAGACATCCTCGATGTCCTTCAACCGGATGAAGAGATGGGTGGAGCTTTCGGAGATGCCGCCGATGCGGCGGCAGGCGAGCGCGCTCCCGCGGCCGGGCAGGGTCACGGCGATGCCGCCGGGCTCGAAGCGATAGGTAGTGCCAATGGGGCGGTCGAGCCGTTCGTCGCGATACCAGCGCTTCAGCCGGCTGCGAACGAGCGCCGGCTGGACGAGGTAGTAGGCCAGCATGGGCCCCGCGACGACGAGGATCGGCAGGCCGCCGAGACCGAGCAGGTCCGCGCCGAAACGCGACAGGAAAGCGCGGGCGCCCAAATGGCCGCTTTCCTGCCAGGAGGCGTAGTAGGCCATCGCCAGAAGCGCGATAACCACCCAGATCAGCAGATGGAGCTGGCGCCGTCGTGCCACCGCGAACAGATCGGCATAAGCGAAGAGCGCGGCCGCGACCCGGTCTTCGAGGCGGACCGGAGCCTCGATCGTGAAAGCCTCGGGAGGATCGGTTGCGTCAGCGCGGCGGATCGTCGGCGTCGTGCGCATCCTGCCGGTCGCCTCCGCCCTCTCAGTTCTCGACGTCGAGCGGCGTCGTGCCCGTGGGCTTGCCGTCTGCACCGAGGGTGATGCGCTCGATGCGGGCTTCCGCCTGCTTCAGCAGCGCGTCGCAGCGCGCCTTCAGTGCCTCGCCGCGCGTGTAGATCGCGATCGATTCCTCGAGCGGCACGTCGCCGCGCTCGAGCCGCGCGACGATGCCTTCGAGTTCCTTCAGCGCCGCCTCGAAGGGCAGGGCGGCGACGTCGGCATGGGGAGTGCCTTGGGTCTTGTCTTCGCTCACGGGCCTGATTCCTGTTTGAGGCAAGCTTATCGGTCGGACGGCGCCCCGTCGCAACCCGCGAGCCGGAATTAGATCCGCCGGGCTCAGACCGGCAGGGCAGAGGTCTTCTTGATCGTCCGTAGCGTCAGTGTCGACTGCACGCGCGTCACGCCAGGCAATTGCGTGATGATGTCGGTGTGGATGCGCTCGAAATCGGCGCTGTCGCGATAGATCACGCGCATCAGATAATCATGCGCCCCGGCGAGCAGGTGGCATTCGAGGATCTCGGGCAGGTTCTGCACGGCCTGCTCGAAGCTCTCCAGCGAGGCCCGGCCCTGCTGGTCGAGCGTGACGAAGACGAAGGCCGTGCCCGGAAAGCCGGCGATCTTGTCGTCGAGCATCATCGCATAGCCACGGATCAACCCGCTTTCCTCGAGCTGCCGCACGCGCCTGAGGCAGGCGGAGGGCGACAGGTGCACCTTCTCGGCCAGGTCCGAATTGGTGATGCGTCCGTCCTGCTGCAGGATTCGCAGGATCGTGCGGTCGCGCGAGTCGAGTTCGATCGTCATGGTGCCGGAATTGCCTCCCGCGCGATCAATCGTCGCAAATTTTGCCGGATGCAAGCAATCTTCTGCCTCGCTCGTCGAGGAGCCCGGTACGATCCGCGACGATCCTCCGGAAGGCCGCATGAAGCTGCCGTTGCGGCATCCTGGCTCAAGCCAGCGGGAAGACGAAGGGCTGCCCCTCGAAGGCGTCGGCTCCGCGGCCGATCCGCTCGATGGCGCGGATCATCCGGCCGCCCCGTCCGAGGCTGGCGTCGGCGAGTGCGACGAGGCGGGCATTGGGCGTTGCCGAGGGCGAGGCGGCGCGCAAGGCCTCCGCCGCTTCCGCCTCGTCCCGCTCAGGCGCGAGCGCGCAGGCGGTGATGTAGGCGGCCGCGGTCGAGCGGCTGATCCCGGCCCAGCAATGGATCACCAGCGGCGCGGCGCGGTCCCAGTCCCTGACGAAGGCGATGAGCCGCGCGATATGCTCCTGCCCCGCCAGCACATGCCCCTCCATCGGCTGGCTGATGTCGGACATGCCGAGGAAGAGATGGCGGCTCTCCGCGATGCCGGCGGGCCGCTCGACCTTGGTGTCGGTATTGATCAGCGTGACGAGATGGCTGGCGCCGCAGGCCGCGACCGTGACGTCGAGCTTCGACAGGGGCGAGACGTGAAGGGTGGGCAAGCCGGCGACTCCGCTGCCGCTCTCTGGCGGGTTCGAACCAGACGATAGCATGATCGACAGCGATGCCGCCCGTATGACATGGGGCTCGCAGCGACCGGTCCACAATCGGAAGGCCGACATGAATCTCTGGTTCCGCCTGATCTGGCTCCTCGCCACCTTTCGGATGCGCCCGCGCCTGAAGATGCCGGGCGGAGCCTCTCTCCTGCCGTTCCGCGTCTGGTTCCACGATCTCGACACCAGCCTGCACATGAACAACGGCCGCTACTGGACGCTGATGGATCTCGGGCGGACCGACCTCGTGCTGCGCAGCAGCCTGTGGCGCGCGATCCTGCGGCACCGCTGGGTTCCGGTGGTCAATGCCGGGACGATTCGCTTCAGGCGCGAGATGCGGCTCTTTCGTTCCTTCAATCTCGAGACGCGCATCCTGTGCTGGAGCGAGAACTGGCTGGTGATGCAGCACCGCATGCTGATGCAGGGCCGCGACGGGGGTGAGATCGTCGCTGCCGTCGCGCTGGTGCGGGCGGCGATCTACGACCGGCGGGCGAGGGCCTATGTGCCCGTCGAGCGGCTTCTCGCGGAGATCGGCATCACCGCGCAAAGCCCGGCGCCGAGCCCCGAGGTCGCGGCCTTCCTGGCATCGGAAGAGGTGCTGCGCGGCGCCGGCGCAAGCGAGCGCTGAGGGCTGGAAACCTACTCCGCCGCCAGCCGCGTCGCGCGCCACTGCGCCAGCAAGGCGCGCAGCGCCGCCGGCTTCAGCGGCTTGTTCAGCAGATGGGCGTCGAGCGCGTTCGCCGCCTCGCGCACATGCGGCGTGCGGTCGGCGGTGAGCAGGATTGCCGGCATCGGCGTACGGGCATGGGCCCGCAGCGAGCTGATCGCGGTCAGCCCATTGCCATGGTCGAGGTGATAATCGGCGATCAGCACGTCCGGTTCGTTCTTGCCCCCGACATGCGGCAGCGCCTCTTCGAGCCCTGCCGCGATCGTCACCCGGCAGCCCCAGCCTTCGAGCAGGCGCTTCATGCCGTCGAGGATCGCCGGCTCGTTGTCGATCACCAGGAGCCGCATTCCGGCGAGCTGGCCGGCCGGGGACTGGCGCGGAGCCGCGCCGGTCGTCATCGCCGGCAGCGGCGCGGTGCGCGGCACCATGAGCGAGAAGCGCGTGCCGCGGCCGGGCACCGAATCGAGCGTCAGCCCATGGTCGAGCGCGCGGGCGATGCGCTGGACGATCGACAGGCCGAGCCCGAGGCCGCGCGCTACTCGCGCGCCCTGGTCGAGCCGCTGGAACTCGCGGAAGACGGTCTTCTGCTTGCTCTGGGGAATGCCGAGCCCGGTATCGATCACCTCGACCGCGACCTGGTTGCCGCGCCGCCGGCAGCCGATCAGCACCTTGCCGTTCGGCGTGTATTTGATCGCGTTGGAGATCAGGTTCTGCAGCAGGCGCCGGAGCAGGCGCCGGTCCGAGCGCACGGCGAGCCCGGTCGGCACGAAGACGAGCTTCAGCCCCTTCTCCTGCGCGCTGGGCTCGAATTCGCGCTGGAGCTGGCGCATCAGCTCGTCGAGGCGGAAGGCGGTGAGCTCGGGCTTGAGGGCGCCGCCGTCGAGCCGCGAGATTTCGAGCAGTGCGGTGAGGATCTCTTCCACCGCGTCGAGCGAGGCGTCGATGTTCTCGGCGAGGTCGGGCTGGCCGGCGGTACGATCCCGCTCGACCAGCGAGGTCGCGTAGAGGCGCGCAGCGTTGAGCGGCTGCAGGATGTCATGGCTCGCGGCCGCGAGAAAGCGCGTCTTGGAGAGGTTCGCGGCCTCGGCCTCGGCCTTGGCGCGCTGGAGCTCCGTGTTGACGTGGAGCAGCTCCTCGGTGCGCTCGGCGACGCGCCTTTCCAGGCTTTCATTGGCGCGTTCGAGCTTCTCCTCGCCGGCGACGGTCTCGGTGATGTCGGTATAGGTCGTGACGAAGCCGCCATCCGGCAGCGGGTTGGTGCGGACCTCGATCACCTTCTTCGAGGGGAAGAGCTTGAGGCGGACCGGCTCGCGGTCGTTGACGAAGCTTTCCAGCCGCGCCGCCATCAGGTCGTCCTGCGCGCCGTCGCCATAGGCGCCGCGTGCCGCGTTGAAGCGCACGATCTCGTCGAGCCCCGTGCCGAAGCGCACCAGCGAGGGCGGCAGGTCGTAGAGCTGGAGGAAAGCCTGGTTCCAGGCGAGCAGCCGAAGATCCCGGTCGAGCACCGTGATGCCCTGGCCGGCATGGTCGAGCCCGTGCTGGAGGATGTCGCGGTTGTACTGCAAGGCCGCCGAGGCATCGTCGAGCAGCTTGAAGGCGGCCTCGGTCGAGAGGTTGCGCTTCTTCAGCAGCAGCGACAGCACCAGCCGCGAGGAGGCTGCGCCGATCGCCGAGGAGAGCAGGTGCTCGCCGAAGCGCAGCAGGTGGATGTCGGCGTCGCGAGCGGGCTCAGGCGTTTCGCCGCGGCTGTGGTTGAAGCTTTCGAAGGCACCTTCCGTGCGCTCCCGGCCGAGATAGCGGGCGATGGTCGCCTGCAACTCGCCCTCGGTGACGCTGGTGCGCCAGAGCGAGAAGGTCTGCGCCATCGTCGCCCGGTCCGATTCGACGAAGGCGTTGGCCTGCAGACGCTCCATCGGATTGGCCGGCCTGAGCAGCGAGAAGCCGACATAGGAGAGGATGTTGAGCCCGAGGCTCCAGGCGACGCCGTGCGGCAGGGCCGGCATGCCGTCGAAGCCCAGCAGCGCTTCCGGCCGCAGCAGGTCGAGCCCGAGAAGGCCATGCGCGACGATCTCGCTCCACCAGCTCCCGGGAATGGCGAGGCTCGGCATCAGCAGCGTATAGGCCCAGACGGTCGTGCCGACGATGAGCCCCGCCGCCGCGCCCAGCGACGTGCCGCGCCGCCAGATCAACCCGCCGAAGAAGGCAGGCGCGATCTGCGCCGTCGCCGCGAAGGAGAGCAGGCCGATCGAGACCAGCGCCGCCTCGCCGGCGGCGCGGTAATAGGCATAGCCGAGCAGGATGACGAGGAAGATGCTCACCCGGCGGATGATCAGGATCTGTGAGCCGAGATCGCCGCCGGGATTGCCGTTGCCCGGCGTTTGCGGGCCGAGCGAAGCCTTCGCCTTCCTGGGCTCGCTGAGGGCCCGGCGGCCGCGCAGCAGCAGCGGCATGACGAGGTGGTTGGCGATCATGATCGCGATCGCGACCGAGGCGACGATCACCATCGCCGTCGCCGCCGAGAGCCCGCCGATGAAGACGAGAAGCGCGATCAGCCCGGCCTCGCGCTGGAGCGGCAGCAGCAGCACCGTCATGTCGCGATCGATGCCGCTGCCGGGCAGCAGGATCTCGCCGGCGGCCGCCAGGGGCAGGACGAACAGGTTGATCAGCACGAGATAGAGCGGGAACATCCAGGCCGCGCGGCGCACGTCCCGGGCATCGCGATTCTCGACGATGGTCATATGGAACTGGCGCGCCAGCAGCAGCGCGGCACAGCTCGACAGCAGCGTCAGCGTCAGGAAGCCCGGCCAGCTCGATGTCCGGTCCCAGATCGGCGGCATGTCGGGTGCTGGCTTTGCCGCCTGAGCGAGCAGGTCGCCCATGCCGTCGAACAGCCCGTAGACGATGAAGATGCCGAGCACGAGGAAGGCGATGAGCTTGACCACCGATTCGACCGCGATGGCGAGGACGAGGCCGTCCTGATGCTCCGTCGCATCGATATGGCGCGTGCCGAAGGCGCAGGCGAAGCCGGCCAGCACCACCGCGACGAGGAAGGCGATGTCGCTCAGAATCGGCACGTCATAGGCCGGGGCGTGTCCGCCGGTCGCGGCGAGGAACACGGAGAGCGAATTCGAGACCGCCTTGAGCTGCAGCGCGATATAGGGCAGGGCGCCGATCACGGCGACGAGGCAGACCAGCGCCGCCACGCGCTCGCTCTTGCCATAGCGCGCGCCGACGAAATCCGCGACCGAGGTGATATTCTGCGATTTGGCGATGCCGACGATGCGCGCGACGAAGCGATGGCCGAAGCCGATGACCAGGATGGGCCCGACATAGATGCCGAGAAAATCGAAGCCTGCGCGGTTGGCGAAGCCGACCGAGCCGTAGAACGTCCAGGAGGTGCAGTAGACGCCGAGCGCCAGCGCATAGATCGTCGAGCGCGCCCGCCCGGTCATCAGCCGCCGGCCGGATATGTCGGCGGTGTGGGCGACGGCGAAGAGCCCGCACAGATAGGCGAGCGCGACCAGTACGACGGACCAGGCTGGAATCACGATGCCATGTCCTGCGAGAGCGCCTGCAATCGGGGCCGAAAAGCTGCCGGCATGACCTTCCGTTTCAGGTTTCCCACCAGTCTAGCGATGTGTCTTCCGGCTTGCCACAGGTCATTTGTCCAAGTCGTCCCCCGAATATTTCGCGCAAACCGGGTCGAACGCGCCGAATATACCGCCTGCGGGCTTTTCCTGCCTGGGCTGCATGGTCTAGCCTGCGCCGGCCGATGGAAAAATCCGGGCGACTAAAGAAGGGGTGCAGCATGCTCGATGAATTCAAGAAATTCGCGCTGCGAGGCAATGTGATCGATCTCGCGATCGGTGTCGTCATCGGCGCCGCTTTCGGCAAGATCGTGGACTCCCTGGTCAACGACATCATCATGCCCTTTATCGGCGCATTGGGCGGTGTCGATTTCTCGAACTATTTCATCGGCCTCAACAGCGGCATCACCGCCACGACGCTGGCCGAAGCCAAGAAGCAGGGCGCGGTCCTCGCCTACGGCAACTTCATCACGGTCGCGGTCAACTTCATCATCATCGCCTTCGTGCTGTTCCTCGTCGTCAAGGGCATCAACACGCTCCAGCGCAAGCAGAAGGAAGAGCCGGCCGCGCCGCCTCCGAAGGCCGACGACGTCGTCCTGCTCACCGAGATCCGCGATCTGCTCAAGCAGAAGACGGTTTGATCGGCTGACGCCGCCGGTCGCGATTCATCACCGCGACCGATCGACCCGATCTCGCGATTTCATGCCCCGCCGCGCCGTCATCGGCTAAAGAAGGGCAGGACAAATCGCGAGGTCGAAGCCGATGAATTCCGCTCTCCCGACGGGCAGCACGCTGATCGCCGATCTGCGGCCGGAGGCGCGCGAGGCGCCCGAAAGCGGTATCGTCGAGGTGATGAATTACGGCCGCCTGCGGGAGGGGTTGATTCCGCTCTGGGTCGGCGAGGGTGATCTGCCGACTCCGGCCTTCATCCGGGACGCGGCGGCGCGCTCGCTCGCCGCCGGCGAGACCTTCTACACCTGGCAGCGCGGCATCCCGGAACTGCGCGAGGCGCTGGCCCGCTATCACGAGCGCCTGTATGGGCAGCCATTCTCGCCCGAGCGCTTCTTCGTCACCGGCTCCGGCATGCAGTCGCTCCAGATCGTGGTGCGCATGATCGCGGGGCCGGGCGACGAGCTCATCATCCCGACTCCGGCCTGGCCCAATTTCGTGGCCGCGACGAGCGTCGGCGGCGCCAGGCCCGTCTGCGTGCCGATGGAGTACGACCAGGGCCGGTTCACGCTCGATCTCGGCAAGCTCGAGGCCGCGATCACGCCGAAGACGCGCGGCATGCTGATCAACTCGCCCTCCAACCCCACCGGCTGGACGGCGACGAAGGCGGAGCAGGAGGCGCTGCTTGCCCTGTCGCGCAAGCACGGTATCTGGATCGTCGCCGACGAGATCTATGGCCGCTTCGTCTATGACGGCTCGGCGCGGGCGCCGTCCTTCCACGACATCATGGCGCCGGAGGACCGCGTCATCTTCGTCCAGACCTTCTCGAAGAACTGGGCGATGACCGGCTGGCGCATCGGTTGGATCGAGGCGCCGGAGGCCTTCGGCCAGGTGATCGAGAACCTGATCCAGTATTCGACCTCCGGCTCGCCGGTCTTCGTGCAGCGCGGTGCCGTTGCGGCGCTGGACGAGGGCGAGGATTTCATCGCCGGCCAGATCGCGCGCGCAGCCGAAGGACGCCGGATCGTCCATGAAGGGCTCAAGGCGACCAACCGCGTCTCGCTCGCGGCGCCGGTCGGGGCCTTCTACCAATTCTTCACTGTCGATGGCCGCGAGGATTCCCGCAAACTGGCGCTGGATCTCGTCGATACCGCCAATGTCGGGCTGGCGCCGGGCACAGCCTTCGGCCCCGGCGGCGAGAAGGGCCTGCGGCTCTGCTTCGCCCGCAACGCCGCCGATCTCACGGAGGCGGTAGCGCGGTTGCAGAAGGCGCTGATGGCGGCCTGACCGCCCGCCACGCAAGGCGGCCCTGCGCGGGCCGGCGGCCGGCGCGGTTGACCGTTGCGCCAGCGATGGTCATGAACGCCCGGCGTCGCCGATGCGGCACGCTTCGGGGCAGAATGAGACTGTTCGGCTACCCTTCCTCGCGATTTGCGCTCCTCGGACGCGAGGCGGTCGTCATCGCGATCGCGGCGCTCGGGGGCGCCCTGTTCGCGACGCTCGGCATGCCCGCCGCCTGGCTGTCGGGGTCGATGCTGCTCAGCACCATCGTGTCGCTGATTCGCCCGCTGCCGGCGCTTCGGCGCCCCTGGTTCGATTCGACGATGCTGTTCTCGGGCACGATTCTCGGCTCGGCCGCGACACCCGAGGCGCTGGCCGCGCTCGCGCGCTATCCGGCTTCGCTCGCGGTTCTGCTGGTCGGCGTCGCGGCGATCATGCTCGCGACCGGGGCTTATCTGCGCCATGTCGCGCGCTGGCCCTGGATCGACGCGCTTCTCGCCGCCGCGCCGGGCGCGCTCTCGACCGTTCTGGCGATCGCCCAGGCGAAGGGCGCCAATATCGGCCGCATCTCGGTCGTCCAGCTCTTCCGGCTGCTGGTCCTGGTCGCGTTCCTGCCGAGCCTGATGCAGGCGACCGGCACCTCGGCGGGCGCGCCGGCGCCGGTCCTGACGGCAGTCGGTCCCTCGACCATGCTGGGTCTGGTCATGGCCGGGTTGCTGCTGGGTCTCAGCTTCGAGCGCATCGGGCTTGCCGCGCCCTTGATGTTCGGAGCGACCTTCGCCAGCGCGATCCTCCATGGCAGCGGGCTCGTCGAAGGCAGCTTGCCGCAGCCGATCCAGATCGCGGTGCAGATCCTGCTCGGCTCGACCATGGGCGGGCGCATCGCCCATATCCCGCGCAAGGAGCTGCGCGGCCTGTTCCCGCTGGCGATCGGCGGCTTCGCCGTCTCGATGGGCGTCGCCTTCCTCTTTGCCTGGCCGGCGGCCTGGCTGGCTGATGTCCCCTATGCCAGCGGCATGGCCGCCTTCGCGCCGGGCGGGCTCGAGGCCATGGCGATGCTCGCCTTCGCCATGGGGCTCGACACGCTTTATGTCGGCGCCCACCATCTGGTGCGGTTCGTGGTGATCGGCCTCGCCATGCCGCTCGTGCTGATGCGGATCAAGGGCGAGAAGCCCGGCTCCTGAGTGCCGCCGCTCCGTTAGCGTTAACAGTTCATGACGATCTGAGCCCTTGATTGTGAAGTCGGCTCAAATCGGGATTCATCCGCTCCTGTTACGTCAGTTCATGCCGGAACCTGCCGGCGGGCTTCGGAACGCGGGGGCTTTCTCCATGGACATCGCAGTCAAGGCGCCGGCTGTCTGGCGCCGTCTCGCCAAGCCTGTCGCGATCATCGGCGCCGGCATCGCCGGGCTGACGGCGGCTTTCGATATCGAGCGGCGCGGCTTGCAGGCTGCGGTCTTCGAGACCGGCCGCGCGGTCGGCGGCATGGCTTCCTCCTTCAAGGATGCCGAAGGCTACACCTATGATTTCGGCGCGCATTTCGTCAGCAACCGGCTGGCGGACGCGCTCGGCGCGAGCGAGATCTCGCGAACCGTCGGTCACTACGGCGAGGCGGTCTCGCTCGGTGGGCGCAGCTACAGCTACCCCTTCGGGCTGGCGGCGTCGCCGCGCTACGCGGTCAGCGCCTTCGCGGCCCGGTTAAGCCCCGGTAAGGTCGAGAACGCCGCCGACTGGTTCCGAAACGCCTATGGCGAGGCGCTGGCGCAGGATGTCGCGATTCCGCTGGCGGAGGCCTGGTCCGGCGCTCCGGCGAGCGAGCTTTCTCCGGCCGTCGGACAGAAGCTCTCGGCCGGGGTGATGAAGACGCTCTATCTCAAGGCCGCCTCCCGCGTCACGGGTCGTGCGGTCTGCAACGGCTATTCGCACGAGATGCCGGAGAGCCCGCGCGTCTATCATGTCTATCCGGAAGGTGGCGTCTCGCGGCTGCTGGAGCCGACGATGAAGCAGGTCGGCCACCGCATCGAACTGGAAGCGCGCGTCGAGCGCGTCTTCGTCGAGCGCGGCCGCGTCGCCGCGATCCAGGTCAATGGCCGCGAGATCGGCGTTTCGGCGGCGATCAGCACGGCGCCCGTTCATGTCCTGCCGCGCCTCGTCGAGGGCACGGACCAGCTCGACGAGCTCGGCCAGTTCCGCTACCGGCCGATGATCTTCGTCAATCTGCGCTTCGAGGGCCGCAACCTGCTGCCCGACACGATGCTGTGGGTGCCGGACCGTTCGCAGCCCTTCTTCCGGGTGACGGAAGCTCCGGCCGCGATGCCCTGGCTTGCGCCGGAAGGGCGCACGCAACTGACCTTCGACATCGGCTGCGAGGTTGGCGACGCCCATTGGTCGATGTCGGACGAGGAACTCGCGACGCTCTGCCTTGAAGGGCTCTGCAGGATCTATCCGCATCTGCGGGCGCGCTATATCGGCGCCGGCGGGATGCTGAAGACGCCCTTCGCCTATCCGGTCTATCTCTCGCGCTACGAGCAGCGGCGGCAGGCCTTCGCGCGCGGCACCGGAGTCGCCGGGCTCTACAGCATCGGCCGCAACGGCGAGTTCGCCCATCTGCTGATGGAGGACATCTACTGGCGCACGCTGAAGCGCATGCAGCATGTGGCCGATTATGTCGGGCAGGACGTGTAGCGCCCTGCCGCGCTGATCCGCTTGGGATCAGGGTCGCCGCGCGCCGTTGGTGTGGGTCATCACCGAATAGAGCGAAGTCGTGCCGCAGATGAAGAGGCGGTTGAGCTTGGGGCCGCCCCAGCAGAGATTGGCGACGATTTCGGGAATCGCGACCTTGCCGATCAGCGTGCCGTCCGGGTGGTAGATGTGGACGCCGTCGGCGGCGCTGGTCCAGATCCGGCCCTCGACATCGAGGCGGAAGCCGTCGAACAGCCCATTCGTGCAGGTGGCGAAGACCTTCGAGGCGCCGAGCGTCTTGCCGTCGGCGCCGACCGCGAAGGCGCGGATATGGCGCGGGCCGTTCTCGGGATCGTGGCTGGCGCCGGTATCGGCGATGTAGAGGATGCTCTCGTCGGGCGAGAAGGCGAGGCCGTTGGGCTTGACGAAATCATCGGCGGCGATGGCGATTTCGCCGGTTTGCCCGTCGATCCGGTAGACATGGCAGGCGCCGATCTCGCTCGGCGACTTGTCACCCTCATAGTCGGTGAGGATGCCGTAATCGGGGTCGGTGAACCAGATCGAGCCGTCCGATTTCACGACGACGTCGTTGGGCGAGTTCAATCGCTTGCCGCCATAATGGCTCGCCAGCACGGTGACCCTGCCGTCATGCTCGGTGCGCGTCACCTGCCGCCCGCCATGCTCGCAGGTGACGAGCCGGCCCTGCGCGTCGACCGTGTTGCCGTTGGAATTGCGGGCGGGCTCGCGGAAGACGGCCGTCTGGCCGGAGAGGGCGTCGAAGCGCAGCATCCGGTTGTTGGGAATGTCGGACCAGACCAGCGTGTTGTGGGCGGGAAACCAGGCCGGCCCCTCCGACCAGCGCGCACCCGTCCAGAGCCGCTCGACCCGGGCCGAGCCGGGAACGATACGGTGGAAGCGCGGATCGAGAACCGAGACGCCTGTGCCTTCGAGCACGCCGAACATGAGTATCCTCCCAGAAGCCCTTTCCCGGAGCATCCCCCGGCGGCCTGGCCGCCGGCAATGCCCTATAGCGCAAGCCCCGCATCCCAATAGGGCGTGGCGCCGTAGAGTTCGGCGAGATAGTCGACGAAGGCGCGCACCTTCTGCTCCATGTGGCGGCGGCTCGGATAGACGGCATGGACCGCGACGCGAGAGCCCACCGCATAGGCCGGCAGGACCCGTTGCAGGGCGCCGGATTTCAGCTCCGGCCCGACATCCCAGGTCGAGCGCAGGGCGATGCCGACGCCGGCCAGCAGCGCCTCACGCACCACCTCGCTCGAATTGGTCCTGAGCGGACCGCCGACCCTCACCGAGACAGGACCTTCCGGCCCATCCAGCCGCCAATGGTCGGCATTGTGCGCGATCAGCGTATGCCGCGAGAGCGCGGCGATGTCGGTCGGCGTCCCGTGCGCTGCGAGATAGCCCGGCGTGGCGCAGAGCACGCGGTGGTTCGGGGCGAGCCGCTTCGCCACGAGGCTGGAATCCTGCAGATCGGCGATCCTAACCGCGAGGTCGAAGCCTTCTCCCACCACATCGACGAAGGCGTCGCTCAGCACGAGCTCGACGGTCACCAGCGGGTTGGCGTCGAGGAAGGCCTTGAGATGGGGGGCGATATGCATCCGGCCGAAAGAGGTGGGCGCCGAGACGCGTAAGGTGCCGCGCACCTGCCCCGCGCCGCTCGCGACCCAGGCCTCCGCCTCCTCGATCGAGGAGAGAATCGAGACGACGCGCTCGTAGAAGCCTTGCCCGGCCTCGGTCAAAGCGAGCTGCCGCGTCGTGCGCTGCAGCAGCCGCACCCCCAGCCGCTCCTCGAGGCGGCGGATGCGCTTCGAAATGACCGCGGGTGACAGATTGAGCTGCCGTCCCGCGGCTGACATGCTCTTCGCCGTGACGACATGGGCGAAGACGTCGAGATCGCCGAACCGATCCATGGCAAGCCCACCTTTTCCATTTTGGAAATAATGGCTGGCTTTCCACACGCGCTGCAAGTGGTCTTGAATTGGTCTAGTCTCCGGCGCAATCAGAGCCGTGTGTTTCGCGGGGCGAGGGGAGGGACAGATGAGCGCGATTGCCTTTCCGGAGCCGGATGCCGGCATTCTCGCCCGCCGCGAATCGATCATCGCCGGCCTGTCCCGGCTCGTTCCGCCGCAGGCCCTGATCACCAGCGACGACGAGCGGCGCCCCTATGAGACCGATGCGCTCACCGCCTATCGCCGCATGCCGCTGGCGGTCGTCCTGCCCTCGACGACGCAGGAGGTCGCGGCGGTCCTGCGCTATTGCCTGGAACAGGGCGTGCCGGTGGTCCCGCGCGGCTCCGGCACCTCGCTCGCCGGCGGGGCGATCCCGCAGGAGGACGCCGTGGTGATCGGCGTCTCGAAGATGAACCGCATCCTCGAGATCGACTATGCCAACCGGATCGCCAGGGTCGAAGCCGGCGTCACCAATCTCGCGGTGACCGGTGCAGTCTCGGCGGAGGGCTTCTTCTACGCGCCCGATCCGTCCTCGCAGCTCGCCTGCTCGATCGGCGGCAATATCGGCATGAACTCGGGCGGGGCGCATTGCCTGAAATACGGCGTCACCACCAACAACGTCCTCGGCGTCACCATGGTGATGCTCGACGGCAGCATCGTTGAAGTTGGCGGCGGCCATCTCGATTCCCCCGGCTACGATCTGCTCGGCCTGATCAACGGCTCGGAAGGCCAGCTCGGCATCGTCACCGAGGCGACGGTGCGCATTCTGCGCGCGGCGGAAGGAGCGCGTCCCGTGCTCTTCGGCTTCCCGACCAGCGAGCAGGCCGGCGCGGCTGTGGCCGCCATCATCGGCGCCGGCATCATCCCGGTCGCGATGGAGTTCATGGACAAGCCGGCGATCGAGATCTGCGAGGCCTTCGCCAAGGCCGGCTATCCGATGGATGTCGAGGCGCTGCTGATCATCGAGGTCGAGGGCTCGGATGCGGAGATGGACGCCCAGCTCGCCCGCATCGTCGCGATCGCCCGCGAGCACGGCGTCAAGACGGTGAAGGAGAGCCAGTCGGCCATGGAGTCGGCGGCGATCTGGAAGGGCCGCAAATCGGCCTTCGGCGCGACCGGCCGCATCGCGGATTACATCTGCATGGACGGCACGATCCCGACCGGCCAGCTCCCCTATGTGCTCAAGCGCATGGACGAGATCGTGAAAGCTTACGGCCTGCGCGTCGCCAATGTCTTCCACGCCGGTGACGGCAATCTCCACCCGCTGATCCTGTACAACTGCAACGATCCCGTAGAGGCGCAGAAGGCGGAGGATGCCGGCATGGACATCCTCAAGCTTTGCGTCGAGGTCGGCGGCTGCCTCACCGGCGAGCATGGCGTCGGCATCGAGAAGCGCGATCTGATGACCTTCCAGTTCACCGAAACTGACCTCGCCCAGCAGATGCGGGTGAGGGCGGTGTTCGATGCCGGGTGGCTGCTCAACCCGGCCAAGGTGTTCCCGCTGGAAGGCAGGGTCGCGGCGTGACCATCCACACCCCCACCACCGAGGCGCAGGCCTGCGCCGTCGTGAAATCCGTGGTCGACAACAACGTGCCGCTGATCCTGCGCGGCGGCGGCACGCGTGCCGGCCTCGGCCGGCCCGCCCAGGCTGCGAGCACGCTTTCCAGCGCCGGCCTCACCGGCATAACCCTCTACGAACCGGCCGAGATGGTCATCGCCGCCCGCGCCGGCACGCCGCTGCAGATCGTGCAGGAAACCCTGACCGAGCGCGGCCAGATGCTGCCCTTCGAGCCGATGGACCATCGCGCCCTCTTTGGCAGCGAGGGCGAGCCGACGATCGGCGCGGTCGCCGCCTGCAATGTCTCGGGCCCGCGCCGGATCAACGCCGGCGCCGCGCGTGATTCCCTGATCGGCGTCAGGCTGGTCAATGGCCGCGGCGAGATGATCAAGTCCGGCGGGCGGGTGATGAAGAACGTCACCGGTCTCGATCTGGTTAAACTGCTGAGCGGCAGCCACGGCACGCTCGGCTTTCTGACCGAAGTGACCTTCCGCGTGCTGCCGCGGCCGGAGCGCATCGCGACGCTGCAATGGCGCGGCCTCTCCGACGAAGTGGGAGTTGCGCTGCTGGCGAAAGCGCTGGGCTCGCCCTTCGAGCCGATGGCGGCGGCGCATCTCCCGGCCCGGATCGCTGGCGAGGAGGCGCTGACCCTGCTGCGTCTGGAGAATTTTTCGGACTCGATCGATTACCGTGCCGCTGAACTCGCGCTGCTGCTCGGCGACTATGGCACGCCCGATCGGCTGGAAGGAACAGCCCCGACCGAGCTCTGGGTCGACATCCGCGATGCGGCCTTCTTCGCCGGGAGCGATGACGCGGTCTGGCGGCTCTCGCTCGCCCCGACCAACGGCCCGAAGGCCGCCGCTGCGATTGCGCGGATGATCCCGGCTGCACGCTGCTTCTACGACTGGGGCGGCGGACTGGTTTGGCTCGCGGTTCCCGCCTATGGCGATGCCGGCGCCGCCGCGATCCGCACCGCGTTGAAGCCGCTCGGCGGCCATGCCACGCTGGTCCGGGCGCCGGATGCGATCCGCGCCGCCGTCGACGTGTTCCAGCCGCTGGCCGAGCCGCTGATGCGGGTGACGGCCGGCATCAAGAAAAGCTTCGATCCCGCCGGCATCTTCGAGCCCGGCCGGATGTATGCGGGGATATGATGGCGCTCGCCGAACCGGTTTCCAGCGAATTTGCCGCGCCGCGCCCGAGCTGGGCGCCGGGGCGTCTCGGCCCTCTTGCAATCGCCGGGCTGGCGCTGCTGCTGGTGGCGGCGGCCGCCGTGATCCTGTTGGCCATGGGCCGCGAACCGATCTGCAAATGCGGCTATGTGAAGTTCTGGCAGGGGCAGGTTTTCTCCTCCGAGAACTCCCAGCACATCGCCGACTGGTACACCTTCTCGCACATCATCCACGGCTTCCTGTTCTATGGCCTGTTCTGGCTGGTGCGCCGCATCACCGGCCTGCCGATCTCCTTCGGGCTGGCGCTGCTGCTCGCCATCATCATCGAAGGCGCCTGGGAGATCACCGAGAACTCGCCGGCCGTGATCGAGCATTATCGCTCGGCGACGATCTCGCTCGACTATTACGGCGACAGCGTCCTGAACTCGGTCAGCGACATCCTCTCGATGGTGCTGGGCTTTCTCGTCGCGCGGCTCGCGCCGGTCTGGCTGACGGTGACCAGCGCATTGGCGATGGAGCTCATCGTCGGCTGGCTGATCCGCGATAACCTCACCCTCAACGTCATCATGCTGCTCTGGCCGATGGACTGGATCAAAGCCTGGCAGGGCGGAGCCTGAGCCATGCAGACCAACTTCACCTCCGAGCGCCTCGCCTCCGATCCGCGCATGCCGGCCTCGGAGAAGATCCTGCGCACTTGCGTGCATTGCGGCTTCTGCACCGCGACCTGCCCGACCTATCTGCTGCTCGGCGACGAGCTCGATTCCCCGCGCGGCCGCATCTACCTGATCAAGGACATGCTGGAGAACGGCAAGCCGGCCACCGCCGAGGTGGTGCAGCACATCGACCGTTGCCTCTCCTGCCTCTCCTGCATGACGACCTGTCCGTCCGGCGTGAACTACATGCACCTCGTCGACCATGCCCGCGCGCATATCGAGGAGACCTATACGCGCTCCTGGCATGACCGTTTGCTGCGCAAGGTCCTTGCGGCGATCCTGCCCTATCCCGGCCGCTTCCGCGCCGCGATGCTGATGGCCCTGGCGGCCAAGCCGCTCGCTCCGGTGCTCGGCGTTCTCCCGGTCGTCGGCAACCGGCTGAAGGCGATGCTGGCGCTGGCGCCCGCGCGCCTGCCGACGCGCTCGGCGATGGAAGGCCCGCAAAGCTTCCCGCCGCCGGCCGAGCGATCGAAGCGCGTCGCGCTGCTCTCCGGCTGCGCCCAGCCCGTGCTCGACCCCGCCATCAACGAGGCGACGATCCGCCTGCTCAACCGCCATGGCGTCGAGGTCGTGCTTCCGAAGGGCGAGGGCTGCTGCGGCGCTCTCGTCCACCATATGGGGCAGGAGCACGACGCGCTCGCCTTCGCCCGGAAGAACGTCGACGCCTGGACGGCGGAGATCGAGGGCGAGGGGCTCGACGCCATCCTGATCACAGCCTCAGGCTGCGGCACGACGATCAAGGATTACGGCTTCATGTTCCGCAACGAACCGGCTTACGCCGAGAAGGCGGCGAAGGTCTCAGGCTTGGCCAAGGACGTCACCGAGTTCCTGGAGACGCTGGAGCTCGCTCCGGTCCGCGACGTCGCGATGCCGATCGCCTATCACTCCGCCTGCTCGATGCAGCACGGCCAGCAGCTCAAGGACGGGCCGAAGCGCCTGCTCTTGGGCGCCGGCTTCAAGGTCAAGGAGGTGCCGGAAGGGCATATCTGCTGCGGCTCGGCCGGCGTCTACAACATCCTCCAGCCCGAGATCGCGGGGAAGCTGCGCGAGCGCAAGATCGGCAATATCGAGCGGACGAAGCCGATGCTGGTCGCGACCGGCAATATCGGCTGCATGACCCAGCTCGCGAAGGGTTTTGCCGACAAGGGCTCGGGCGTGCCGGTCGTGCATACCGCCGAACTGCTGGATTGGGCGACCGGGGGCCCACTGCCGGAAAAGCTGGCGCGGGCAGGGATCGAGGATCGGCCTTTACGAGAGACGAGGCTCGCGGCTGCGGAATAGCCTTCCTTCTCCCCTTGCGGGAGAAGGTGCCGGTAGGCGGATGAGGGGTCGCGCCGCACTCTCCGTCATTGCGAGAAGCGAAGCGACGAAGCAATCCAGGGGACATTGCGCTCTGCGATACTGGATTGCTTCGCTGCGCTCGCAATGACGGCTGAGGATGGCGCGACCCCCTCATCCGTCTCGGCTTGGCCGAGCCACCTTCTCCCGCAAGGGGAGAAGGGAACGCGCTTGCCCCTCGCGCCCGTACGGTCTAACCCGCCATCCAGCCCCTTTCGTGTACACGAAATCCGTTTTTCCGAGTTCGCCCATGTCCGCCGACAAGACCGCCCCTGCCAAGCTGAAAGCCCGCCAGCCGCGCGGCTTCGTCGATCGTGGCCCGGCCGATGTCGCCGCCACCGAGCGCATGCTCTCCGTCATCCGCGAGCAGTTCGCCCTTTATGGCTTCGATCCAGTCGAGACGCCCTTCGTCGAGTACACCGACGCGCTCGGAAAATTCCTGCCGGATCAGGACCGGCCGAACGAGGGTGTCTTCTCCTTCCAGGACGATGACGAGCAGTGGCTCTCGCTGCGCTACGATCTGACGGCGCCGCTCGCTCGCTATGTCGCCGAGAATTTCGACGCGCTGCCGAAGCCCTATCGCGGCTACCAAGTCGGCTATGTCTTCCGCAACGAGAAGCCGGGCCCCGGCCGCTTCCGTCAGTTCATGCAGTTCGACGCGGATATCGTCGGCTCGGGCACCGTCGCGGGCGATGCCGAGATCTGCATGCTCGCCGCCGATACGATGGAGGCGCTCGGCATCAAGCGCGGCGACTATGTCGTCAAGGTCAACAACCGCAAGGTGCTCGACGGCGTGATGGATGCGGCGGGCATCGACCCCGCTGTGCGCCTCACCGTGCTGCGCGCGATCGACAAGGCCGACAAGTTCCCGCTCGAGGAGGTCCGCAAGCTCCTCGGCGACGGTCGCAAGGATGAGAGCGGCGACTTCACCAAGGGGGCGGGTCTGTCCCCCGCGCAGACGGATCGCATCATTCGCTATCTGGAGCTCGGCCAGAAGCTCGCGGAGCTGGGCAAAGCCAATGCCGAGGACAGCGAAGGTTCTGCCAAGCTCTCGGCCGAGGCTCTCACCGATCTGCGCGGCCTTGTCGAAGATGCCGAGAATGGCCGCGCCGGCATCGGGGAACTGGAGCAGATCCGCGAGTTGATCACGGTGGCCGGCTATCTCGGGCGGATCATTATCGACCCCTCGGTCGTCCGCGGCCTCGAATACTACACCGGCTCGGTCTACGAGGTGGAGCTGACCTTCCCGGTCACCAATGACGACGGCCAAATCGTGCGCTTCGGCTCGGTCGCGGGCGGCGGGCGCTATGACGGGCTGGTCGGCCGCTTCCGGCCCGAGCCCGTGCCGGCAGTCGGCTTCTCGATCGGCGTTTCCAGGCTCTATTCGGCGCTGAAGGCGGTGAAGTCGCCCATCGTCGATAGCAGGAACGGACTGCCTCTCGTCGTCGTCACGGCGATGGACAACAAGTCGCCGGAGTTCATGCCGGGCTATCAGGCGATGGTCGCAGGCTTGCGCCAGGCCAAGGATGCCGAGGGCAAGCCGCTGCTGCGCGCTGACCTCTATCTCGGCTCCTCCGGCTTCAACGCCCAGATGAAATATGCCGACCGGCGCGGCGCGATCTGCGCGGTCATTCAGGGCTCGTCCGAGCGCGAGGCAGGGACCGTCGTCATCAAGGATTTGATCCTCGGCGCCGAACTCGCCGCCGCCAGCCGCGACGTCAAGGATTCCGCCGAGCACAAGGCCAAGCAGGCCGAGGCTCAGTTCGCTGTGCCCGTAGCGGAACTGGTCGAGGGCGTGAAGCGGGTGCTGGCGCGACATTCGTGAGGCACTGAGAACCCTCTCCCTGCGGGAGAGGGTTCCGGTCAGCCCTTCGATTCCCATTCACCCATTTCCCTCAAATCCCTCGAAAATCCTCCGCGCCGCTGCTAGGACGACGCTCGCAACAGGACAGGACGACCCGTGCCCGCAAGCCGCGCCAGCATCGAGACCGTGATCGCGCTCTTCGCGGGCGAGGGCTATGGGCATGCCGAACCCGCGATCCTCCAGCCCGCCGACGTCTTCCTCGACCTGTCGGGCGAGGATATCCGCCGCCGCATCTTCATGACGCAGGATGTCGACGGGCGCGACTGGTGCCTGCGCCCTGAATACACCATCCCCGTCGCGCTCGATCACATCGCCTCGGGCTCGACGGAGCCTGCGGCCTATGGCTATGCCGGCCCGGTCTTCCGCATGCGCGCCGGCGAGCCCGGCGAGTTCCAGCAGGCGGGAATCGAATCCTTCGGCCGTGCCGATTTCACCGCCGCCGATGCCGAGATCATGGGGCTCACCATCGAGGCGACCGCTGCGCTGGGCCTGCAGGCGCCGCGCATCCTGATGGGTGACGTCGCGCTGCTCGGCGCGCTGCTCGACCGGCTGGCCGTGCCCCAAGGCGCACGCCGGCGCCTGGTGCGCGCCATCGTGCAGGGCAGGGGGACGCAGGCCGTCGCGGCGCTCGATCCCCCGCTCGCCGAGGGCGAGGCCGCCCATGCCGGCCTGCTCAAGGCGCTGGAAGGGCAGGATCCCAAGGCCGCCCGTGCCTTCGTCGAGGATGTGCTCTCCATCGCCGGCATCTCGACGGTCGGCGGGCGCAGCGCCGCCGATATCGCCGAGCGCTTCCTCGCCCGCGCCGCCGAACGCGAGAATCCGATCAATGGCGACGTCAAGGCGTTGCTGGCGCAGGTGCTGGGCGTCTCGGGTGATCCCGATACGGCCTCCGCCGCGCTCAGGGCCTTGGCCGATCAGGCCTCGCTCGATCTCGGCCGCGAACTGGACGCCTTCGACGAGCGCACCGGCTTCCTGGCCGCGCGCGGGGTCGATGTCGGCGCCATCGGGTTCTCGGCCGGCTTTGCGCGCAATCTCGACTATTACACCGGCTTCATCTTCGAGCTGCACGATCCCGCGCGTGGCGACGGCAAGCCTGTGGCGGGCGGCGGGCGCTACGACAACCTGCTCGGGCGCCTCGGCGCGAAGCGCGCGATCCCCGCGGTCGGCGCCTCCCTCTGGCTCGACCGTCTGGCGGGAGAGACCCCATGACTCAAGCGCCGCAAGCCAATGACGCTCCTCTCGTCCTCGCCGTCCCCTCCAAGGGCCGGCTGCAGGAGAACGCCACCGCCTTCTTCGGCCGCGCCGGGCTGAAATTCGTCAAGGCCAGCGGCGAGCGCGGCTATCGCGGCACCATCGCAGGCGTCGAGGGGGCGGAGGTCGCCTTCCTCTCCGCCTCGGAAATCGTCGCCCAGCTCGCCTCGGGCGCGGCCCATCTCGGCATCACCGGCGAGGATCTGGTTCGCGAGCAGCTCTCCGATGCCGATGCGGCGGTGGAGATGCTCACGCCGCTCGGCTTCGGCCACGCCAATGTCGTCGTCGCCGTGCCGCAGGCCTGGATCGACGTGCGCAGCATGGCCGATCTCGATGACGTCGCCTCGACCATGCGCGCCCGCCACGGCCGCAAGCTGCGCGTCGCCACCAAATATGTGAACCTGACCCGCCGCTTCTTCGCTGAGCATGGGCTCGCCGATTACCGCATCGTCGAGAGCCTGGGCGCGACGGAAGGCGCCCCTGCCGCCGGCACCGCCGAGATCGTCGTCGACATCACCACGACCGGCGCGACGCTCGCGGCGAATGCGCTCAAGGTGCTGGACGATGGCGTGATGCTCGCATCGGAAGCCAATCTGGTCGCCTCGACGCGCGCGCCCTGGGACGACCGCGCCAGGGCCGCCGCCAGGACGATTCTCTCCCGCATCGCGGCGGAGGAGGAGGCGCGCACGGTCCGCGAAATCCGCGCCAGGTTAGACCTCGATGCGTCGGCGCTGGCTGCGCTGACCGAGCGTTTCGGGGCGCGGCTGCCCTTTGGCGCCCCGGCCGCGGGGGCGCCATTGACCCTGCATTGCCCGGACAAGGCGGTCTTCGCGCTGGTCGAGGAGCTCGACCGCAAGGGTGCGGACGACATCACCGTCACCGCGCCGACCTATGTCTTCCGCCGCGCGAACCGGCTGCTGGAGCGGCTCGACGCCCGGATCTGAACGCATAACCGGCCATCCGGCTGTGCGCTTTCCGGTGCAGCAGCCTTGATCCTGAACCAATTGGCATCTACGCGTTTAACCATGAAGGGGTCCGCGGCCCATTTGATCCTGGATCGAGGCGGCCGCGCGCGTGAATGCAGGTAAGACGAAGATGACTCGACGCCTTGGCCTTGCGGCCGTCCTTGCTGCGCTGGTTGCACCGATGCTGATGCCGGGAGAGGCCGCCGCGCAGCGCCGCCAGCAGATGCCGTCCCGCGAGGAGCTCGGCGGTGGCGGCACGGCGATTCCGCTGCCGCAGCAGGAGAAGACCTTCCCGATCGGCGCGAGCTGGAGCGTCATCGAACTCAACGGCAAGCCGGTCTATGATCGCCGCGCCACCCTGATGATCGACGCAAACCTGCGCGGCACCGGCTTCGGCGGCTGCAATACCTTCTCGGCCTCCGCCTATCCGCTGCGCCAGCAGGCTCTCGCGGTCGGGCCGATCGCGCTGACCAAGCGCTCCTGCGACAAGGGGCTGCTCGATTTCGAGCGCTCCTTCCTCACGACTTTGCGCGCCACCCAGAAATGGGACCTGGTCAATGGTCGCCTGGTGCTCAAGGGCAGCGCCGGCGAATTGGTGCTCAGCCGCACGCTCTGAGTTCTTGAGCCGACAGGCTCGGGCTCAACCGGACCATTCTCCCGACGCCAATCGCCCAGCAACAGCGGACTGAATATGATGTTCAGTCCGCTGTTGCTGGGCTTTGTTCTTGCGTCGGCCTCTCTCAAAACCGCATGCCGCTTCTCGGGCTGACGATCAGGCGACCGGCGCCTTTTCTGTCGGCGTCGGTGTGAAGGTGCCGTCGGCATTGGGCTCCATCGTCACGATGGCATCGTGCATCTCGCGCAGCGTTGCCCGGTGGCCGATCGAGACGATGCGCGTCTCCGGCAATTCCGTGTCGATGGTCGCGTAGATCTCGCCTTCGAGCTTCTCGTCGAGCGAGGCGGTCGCCTCGTCGAGGAAGAGCCAGTCCGGCTTGCTCAGCAGGGCGCGGGCGACCGCCAGCCGCTGCTGCTCGCCGCCCGAGAGACGCTGGCCCCAGAGATCGACCTCGTCGAGCCTGTCGGCGAGATGGCCGAGCTTGACCTTCGCCATGGCGGCGCGGATCGCGGCGTCGTCATAGGCGCCTTCCTCGGCCGGGTAGGCGAGCGCCGCACGTAGCGAGCCCTGCGGCAGATAGGGGCGCTGCGGCAGCAGCATGATCTGCGCATCCGCCGGGATTCCGACCTTGCCGTCGCCGAAGGGCCAGATGCCGGCGATGGCACGGAACAGGGTCGACTTGCCCGAGCCCGAAGGGCCGATCAGCAGGGTCGAGCGCGCCTGGCCGAAATCGAGCCGCTCGAACCGGACGATCGGCTGGCCGTTCGGCAGCGACAGCACCGCCTTGCCGACATGCAGGCCGCCGTCGCGCGACGTCTCGCGGCTCAGCGCCTCCTCGCTGATCGCGCCGTGCTGCGCATCGGCGATCGCTGTCTCGAAGGAGGTCAGGCGGTTGATCGAAGCGAGGTAGGAAGCGATCGAGGAGTAGCTGTTGATGATGAAGGACAGCGCCGTCTGCACCCGGTCGAAGGCGCCCGAGACCTGCTGCAATATGCCGAGCGTGATCGTGCCCGCGAAGAAATACGGTGCCAGGATGATGGTCGGGACGACCACGCTGGCCTGGTTGTAGGAAAAGGTGAAGGCGGTGAGCTTCAGCCGGCGCCAGACCAGCCGGTAGAAGTTCTCGACGATATCGCGGAAGCGCTGGGCGAGGTGGCTGCGCTCCGTCGGCTCGCCGACCATCAGCGCGATCTGCTCGGAATATTCGCGCAGGCGCGCCAGGGAGAAGCGGAAATTAGCTTCCCGCTTCTCCTGCTCGAACTCGAGCCGGATCAGGGGGCGGCCGATGAGGTGGGTCAGCCAGGTCGCCGCCGCCGCATAGAAGAACGCCACCCAGAAGATGTAGCCGGGGACCGCGAAGGAGGTGCCGGGCAGGGTGAAGGCGACGGGGATGTTCCAGAGGATGATCGAGAACGAGACCAGCGTGGAGATCTGCGAGAGCAGAGGCAGTGCGAAATTATAGGTCTGGTTGACGAAGGCTCGCGTGTCTTCGGCGATGCGCTGGTCGGGGTTGTCGACGCTGCCGACCAGGGCGATCCGGTAATGCGTGGCGTGGCTGAGCCAGCGCTCGGTGTATTCGCGCGCCATGAACTGCCGCCAGCGGATCAGGATCGTGTAGTTGGCGAACAGCTCGATCAGATTCGAGACGACCCAGATCGTTGCCCAAGGCACGAACACCCAGAAGATCTGATACCAGAAGCTCGGCGCGTCCTTGTTCTGCAGCGAGTCGAACATGTCGCGGCTGAAGAACGAGATCCTGAGCGAGATGCCGACCTGGAGCTGGTTTATGACGACCAGGAAGACGAGGAGCGCGACGGCGAGCCGTCCGAGCCGGATCTGGTAGGGGCCGATCGGCCAGAGATTGGCGGTGGTCACCTCGTCGGTTTCGAAGAAGGGCGAGGCGAGCCGCGAGATGCGTGCGATCACCGGTACGAAGGAGATCGCGTAGATCAGGACGCCGAAGACGCCGACCGTGGTCGGCAGGCTGGTCGGAATCGCGGGAATGCCCAAGGGCGCCGGCCACAGCCCGGTCTGGGCGAGCAGCGCGGCCGCGCCGAACAGCACATATTCGATGGCGAAGACGCCGGAGAAGATGCGCAGGAAGAACGTCAGCGCCGGGGAGCGGAAGGTCACCACCGCCAACAGCAGGCCGATGACGCCCATGCCGATGATGGCGGCCGATTGGGCCGAAGCGCCGACCGCCAGCGCGGCGGCCGCCATCACGGCGACGAGAATGCTCAACAGACGCATGGGCTGAAATCCTGGCGGGAAACGGTGAAAGCCACGATTCGGACCATGTCGCAGCGCCGATGGCCTTTCAATGGCAACGCGCGCAGATGAGCAAATTGTCATCCGCCGGAGAGGCGAACAACAGCGTGATATTACCCAGCGAGGTGGCTGTTTGCGGCCACCCGGAGCGCTCCAATCGAGAGGTCATCCCGGGTCAAACTGAGGTTGCCTAGGATGACCCGCGCCCCGAAAAAAGGCGAAGCGGACATGACCCGCTTCGCCCTCTGTCTCACTCCGCCGCGACGATCTTGCCGGCGTCCCACTTGTACATGGAGAAGCTCGGCGAGCTCAGATCGCCCGTCTTACCATAGGTCAGCGTGCCGATGGCGGTCTTGATCGGCATGCCCGATTGCAGCGCCTTGGCCGTGCCCGAGGCGTCGGTCGCCTTGCCCGCCTTCTCGATGCCGGCCTTCAGCACCTCGACCGCGGCATAGGCGTTGAGCGTGAAGGCTTCCGGCGGGATGCCCTTCTCCTTCAGCGCGGCGACGGCCTGCGCCGAATCCGGGTTCTTCAGTGCGTCGGTGGCGTTGGTGAACAGCGTGCCGGTGGCGTGGTCACCGCCGATTGCCGCGAACTCGGTGTTGGAGAGACCCTCGCCGCCGATGATCGTCGCCTTGACGTTGGCATCGGCGAGCTGGCGCGAGAGCAGGCCGCCCTCGGGGTGATAGCCGCCGAAATAGATCACCTCGGCGCCGGCCGACTTCAGGCGCGTGATCACGGCCGAGAGGTCCTTCTCGCCCGGCGTCAGCGAGAGATAGGCCACTTCCTTGAGCCCGCCCGCATTGATGCCCTTCTGGAAGTTGTCGGCGAGGCCCTTCCCGTAGGTGCCCTTGTCGTGGACGATGGCGATCTTCTTGTCCTTCAGGGTCTTCAGCACATAGGCGGCGGCGACTTCGGCCTGCTGGTCGTCGCGGCCGCAGGTGCGGAAGACGTTGGTGAGGCCGCGGCTGGTCAGCGCCGGCGAGGTCGCGGTCGGCGTCACCATCAGCACGCCGCTTTCGGCGAGCGCGTCCGAAGTCGCCATCGCGACGCCCGAGGTCACCGGACCGACGACGAACTTCACCTTGTCGCCGACGAGAAGATTGGCGGCCGAGACGCCCTGCTTCGGGTCGCCCGCATCGTCGGCGAGCTTGAGCACGAGCTTTTCGCCGAGCACGCCGCCATTCTTGTTGATGGCGTCGACGGCGGCCTGGGCGCCGTTCTTGACCTGCTCGCCATAGGCGGCGACGGGGCCGGTCAGCGGCGCGATCAGGCCGATGGTGATGTCGGCGCGAGCGATCTGCGACGCCAGCAGCGTGGCGGTGAAAGCGACGCCTGTGAGGAATTTGGAGGTCTTCATGGGCCTCTCCCGATCGGTTTTTGCATGTTCGCGCATCCGTTGCGGAGGCGCTTGCCGCTTTTATAGGCGAGGAGAGGGGATGATGACATCTCATCGGCTCCCAAGCGGGCCGCTTGGGACGCATGGCCGCAGGGGAGCGTCGGCTCCCTCGCTTGCTGCTTTGGAAAATCACGCAAACGAAAAAGGCCCGGCTTGCGCCGGGCCTTCTCGATAGCTTGCGAGAAGCTGGACTTCCTCAGAAGTCCATGCCGCCACCGAAGCCGGGCTTGCCCGGCTTCGGCACTTTGACGCTTTGGGCGTCTGGACTTCCTCAGAAGTCCATGCCGCCCATGCCGCCGCCGCCCATCGGGGGCATCGGAGCTTCCTTCTTCGGCAGGTCGGCGACCATCGCCTCGGTGGTGATCAGCAGGCCCGCGATCGAAGCCGCGTCCTGGATCGCCGTGCGCACGACCTTGGTCGGGTCGATGATGCCGGCCTTGACCAGATCGCCGTATTCGCCGGTCTGGGCGTTGTAGCCGTAGGTGTAGTCCTTCGACTCGAGCAGCTTGCCGATCACGACGGCGCCGTCATCGCCGGCGTTGTCGACGATCTGGCGGGCCGGGGCCATGATCGCCTTGCGGACGATCTCGACGCCGGTCTTCTGGTCGTCGTTGACGGTCTTGATCGACTTGACGGCCTGGAGCGAACGCAGCAGGGCGACGCCGCCGCCCGGCAGGATGCCTTCTTCCACCGCGGCGCGGGTGGCGTTCAGGGCATCGTCGACGCGGTCCTTCTTCTCCTTGACCTCGACCTCGGTCGCGCCGCCGACGCGGATGACCGCGACGCCGCCGGCGAGCTTGGCCAGACGCTCCTGGAGCTTCTCACGGTCGTAGTCCGAGGTGGTCTCCTCGATCTGGGCCTTGATCTGGCCGACGCGAGCCTCGATGTCCTTCTTCTTGCCGGCGCCGTCGATGATCGTGGTGTTCTCCTTCTCGATGCGCACCTTCTTGGCGCGGCCGAGCATCTGGAGGGTCACGGTCTCGAGCTTGATGCCGAGGTCTTCCGAGATCATCTGACCGGCGGTCAGGATCGAGATGTCCTCGAGCATGGCCTTGCGGCGATCACCGAAGCCCGGAGCCTTGACGGCCGCGACCTTCAGGCCGCCACGGAGCTTGTTGACGACGAGCGTGGCCAGGGCCTCGCCCTCGACGTCCTCGGCGATGATGAGCAGCGGCTTGCCGGTCTGCACGACGGCCTCGAGGATCGGCAGCATCGCCTGGAGCGAGGACAGCTTCTTCTCGAAGATCAGGACGTAGGGGTCGTCCAGCTCCGCGATCATCTTCTCGGAGTTGGTGATGAAGTACGGCGAGAGATAGCCGCGGTCGAACTGCATGCCCTCGACGACGTCGAGCTCGGTCTCGGCGGTCTTGGCTTCCTCGACGGTGATGACACCCTCGTTGCCGACCTTCTGCATCGCGGTCGAGATCATCTTGCCGACCGACTCGTCGCCGTTCGCCGAGATGGTGCCGACCTGCGCGACTTCCGCGTTGGACGTGACCTTCTTGGAGTTCTTCTTGAGGTCGGCGACGATGGCCTCGACGGCCAGGTCGATGCCGCGCTTCAGGTCCATCGGGTTCATGCCGGCCGCAACCGACTTGGCGCCTTCACGGACGATCGCCTGGGCGAGAACCGTGGCGGTGGTGGTGCCGTCGCCGGCATGGTCGTTCTGGCGCGAAGCGACTTCGCGGACCATCTGGGCGCCCATGTTCTCGAACTTGTCGGAAAGCTCGATCTCCTTGGCGACGGTGACGCCGTCCTTGGTGATGCGCGGCGCGCCGAACGACTTCTCGATCACGACGTTGCGGCCCTTGGGACCGAGCGTGACCTTCACGGCGTTGGCGAGGATATCCACGCCGCGCAGCATCTTGTCGCGGGCTTCAGTGCCGAATTTGACGTCTTTGGCAGCCATGAGAGCTACTCCTTGAACTTGAAACGGAAGAGAGCGGTCAGGCGGCTATCAGCCGACGACGCCCATGATGTCGGATTCCTTCATGATCAGGAGGTCCTGACCATCGATCTTGACCTCGGTGCCCGACCACTTGCCGAACAGGACGCGGTCGCCCTTCTTGACGTCGAGCGGAACGAGCTTGCCGGCCTCATCGCGCGCGCCGGAACCGACGGCGATGACCTCGCCCTCCTGGGGCTTTTCCTTGGCGGTCTCGGGGATGATGATGCCACCCTTGGTCTTCTCTTCGCCATCCAGGCGACGGACCACGACGCGGTCATGCAAAGGACGGAACTTCATGGTTCTGTCTTCCTCTCGGTCTTATTCGTTTCGGGCGCCGCTGATGGGCTCCCGGGGGAGGCTGTTAGCAGTCACCTGTTGGGAGTGCTAACAGATAGCGCGGAGATAGGCGCGGGTGTCCGGAGAGTCAAGAAAGCCGCGAGCGATAAAGTGAACGCTCCGGACGCAGCCCTTAGCCTTCCGGCTGCGGTAAAGGGCAGAACACGTTAAGATGGCGACATGACGACATCCGCGACCCCTCCCGCGCCCGACCCCCGTCTCGATGAGATCGCCCGCTCCTGCGTGGCGCTGCACATCCGCATGACGGCGCGCGCCGTCACCCGCGCCTATGACGAGGCGATGCGGCCGAGCGGGCTGAAGATCACCCAGTTCGTGCTGCTCTCGGCGCTGAGCACCGGGCAATGGAAGTCGGTCACCGAATTGGCCGAGCGCTTCGCGCTGGAGCGGACGTCGCTGACCCGCAATCTCCAGCTTCTGGCGGCCGAGGGCATGGTCGAGCCGGTCGAGTGCCGCGGCCGCGCCTCCGTCTATGCGGTGACGGAGAAGGGCCGGGCTGCGATCGCGGCGGCGATCCCGTTCTGGCGGGCGGCGCAGGACAAGATCGAGGGCGGCTTCGGCGAAGAGCGCTGGCGCGAGACCCGCGACGGGCTGAAGGCGCTGCGCCGCGCGGCACGCGAGACACGCTAAGAACCTTGCCTGAAAAATACGGCACTCCTCAGGATGAGGGCTTTAGAACACGTCTCCCGCTTTTCGCGGCATGATCTCCGGCGGCCCGGTTGACGGTACAGTCAGGCTCTCTCTATCGTGCAGATACACGATTGGAGAAGCGGCCATGGATCGAACCTTCGGAGTGGTGTCCCGCGAAGTGCTGACCGCCGGCGACGGCCTGAGCTTCCTGCGCGGCATCATCGATGGCTCGCAGCCGGCCCCGCCCTTCGCGCAGACCATGGATTTCGACCTGGTCGAGGCGGATGAGGGCCGGGTCGTCTTCGTCGGCCGGCCGTCGCCGCGCTTCTTCAACCCGCTCGGCACGATCCATGGCGGCTGGACGGCGACGATCCTCGATTCCGCCATGGCCTGCGCCGCGCATGCGACGCTGAAGCCGGGCGAGGGCTACACCACGCTGGAGATGAAGCTGAACTATGTCCGCCCGGTCATGCCGGAGAGCGGCACGGTCCGCTGCGAGGGCAAGCTGATCCATCGCGGCGGCACGGTCATCACGACCGAGGGCAAGCTCGTCGACGAGCGCGGCAAGCTGCTCGCGCATGGCACCGAGACCTGCGTCGTATTCCCGGCGAGGCCTAGCGCCGGCTGACTGCCACCGCTCCCGCTACGATCAGCACCGCCCCGGCATAGGTCGTGTAGAGCGGCACCTCGCCGAAGAGGTGGAAGCCGAGCAGGCTCGCCCAGATCAGCGCGGTGTATTCGATCGCCGCGAGCTTCGAGGCCGCCGCCCGGGCATAGGCCGAGGTCAGCGTCAGATGACCGGCGACGCCGAGGATGCCGGCGCCGAGATAGATCGCGAGGTCGATCGCCGCCATCGGCACGAAGACGGTTGCCGCCGGGATGGCGAGGCAGAGAGCAGGGCCGACATTCTGGAAGGCGACGATCACCGTCGGGTGCTCGCGCATCGCGATGCGCCTGAGCAGGATGAGGTTGAAGGCATAGCTCACGGCCGAGAACAGGGCGGCGGCGACGCCGAGCCCCGCGCCACTGACATGGCCCTGCAGCCGCGGCCAGACCATCACCAGCATGCCCGCGAGGCCGAAGGCGAGCGCCTGCAGCACGCGCTTGTCGATCTTCTCCTTGAGCAGAAGCCCGCCCAGCAGCGCGACGAAGACCGGGGCGAGGAAGGAGAGCGTCAGCGCCTCGGCCAGCGGCAGCACCGAGACCGAATAGAAGAAGCTGCCGGCGGTGAGCACCACCAGCGGGATGCGGGCGAGATTGCCGATCAGGCTGTCGCGCGTCGGCCTCGCGGGCCGGGCGATCGCCAGGACGACGAGCGCGCAGAGCCCGCCCATGGCGAAGCGCATGAACAGCGCCAGCACGAAGGGATGCTTGTGCATCTGCCCCTTCAGCACCGCGTCCATGGCGGTGAGCAGGGCGATGCCCAGGGCGGCGCGCAGCGCCGTCGACCAGGTCATGACACGCAGCTGAGCGGCTTGCGGAAATGATATTCCCAGGTGGCGGAGACGTCTGCGAGATAGCGCTCGCCCGGCCAGCGCCGGAAACCGAGCTTCTCGTAGAACCGGTGGCCGCGCGCGAAGCGCGTGTCAGACCACAGCATCATCTCGGCAAAGTTGCCTGCCTTGGCGAAAGCCAGCGCCTCCGAGAAAAGCGCCTGCGCCAGCCCGGTGCCGCGAAAGGCCGGGTCGGCATAGACCTTGGTGAGCTCGACGGCGTTCTGCTCGGGCAGCGGCGTGGCGCCGAGCGAGCCGGCGATGCCGCCATCCGGCGCGTCGACGATCCAGAGCTTGCCGCCCTTGTTGGCGAAGGCCGTCGCCGGCTGCCGCAACTCCGGGAATTCCTCCCAGACGAAATGGCAGTTCGGATATTCGGCGAAGCTCGCCGCGATCAGCGTGGCGAGAGGCTCGGAATCGGTGTCGCGGGCAAGGCGGATCGGCGGGAGCGCGGTCATGACGACGGCTCTAGGGATAAACCGGTATCGCGCCTAGAGGGGCCGCCGCATTCCGCCATGCCGCTATCGCATCAGGGCGAGCGCAGCATCGGCGGTGAGCTTCAGCGCGGCGACTGCGAGCAGGGCGTAGCACCAGAGGAACAGGGCCTTCTGCTCGAGCCGATCATGCAGCACGCGCCCGAGCCAGATCCCGATCGGCACGGCGGGAGCCAGCGCCAGCGCGCCCCAGAGCGCCTCGGTATGTTTCAGGCCGAGGCTGAAATAGGGCGGCAGCTTTAGCCAGTTGCCGAGGGTGAAGATCGCCACCGTCGTGCCGACGAACAGGGTTTTCGGCAGGCCGCGGGCGAGCAGATACATCGCGACGGGTGGCCCGCCGGCATGGGCGACGAAGGTGGTGAAGCCGGAGGCCGTGCCCGCGGCGAGGGCCAGCACCGGTGAAACCGGGCGGTTGCCGGGCGGGGCGAGGCGCCCCCTCAGGAACCAATGCGCGGTGAACAGCAACGTCACGACGCCGATCATCAGGTTGACGATGCGCGGGTCGATCCGGATGAAGACGAGATAGCCAAGCCCGATGCCGAGGACGAGGCCCGGCAGCAACCAGACCAGGTCGGGCTTCGACCAGGTGTCGCGCCCGAAGCGTTGTAGCGCCATCAGGTCCATCAGCGAGACCAGCATCGAGACCATGATCGCGGCGTTCTGCGGTGTGGTGACCATCGCCAGCAGCGGAATGCCGAGGATGGCGAGACCGCCGCCGAAGGCGCTCTTGCCGATGGCGATGATCAGCGTCGTCACCCAGCCGACGAGATAGAAGGACAGCGGCTCAGGCATCAGGCCCCCGACCTCGCCCGAGACGCGGCCACAACCCGGCTCCTTCCGCTTGGAAAACCATCCGCGCCCCGCTACGCCATGTTTCGCTGAGCTTCCCGACTTGTCGGCGAGTCGCAAGGGCGTTGGCCGCATGGGCGTCGCGAGGGAAAACAAGGGGATGACCGAGACGCGATGACCGTCCTGCTGCCCTTCCTCGTCAACGCGGTGCTGAATTTCGCTCTCGGCCTGCTGATCGCGCTGTTCCTCGGCCCCGAGGCTTTTGGCCTCTATGCGATCGGCGCGGCGCTGGTCGTCCTCGTCAACACGGCGGCGCTCGACTGGTTGAAGCTCTCGGCCGTGCGCTTCTACACGGCGCAGACCCGCGCGAGCGATCCCGGCATCCGCTCCACGCTGGACCTGCTTTTTGCGGGTGCCGCACTGGCGCTGTGCGGATTGCTCGGGATCGTGCTGCTGGCGGGCTTCGATGGTGGCGTGCCGGTGGCCCTGCTCGTCGCTGCCGTCCTGGCCGGGATCGGCGCTGGCTGGTTCGACTATCACGGCGCCATCGCGCGGGCGCGTTTCCTCGATGCTGCCTATGGCCGCCTGATCGCCGTGCGCGCCGCCATCGTGCTCGTCCTGATGGTCGGCGGCGCCTGGCTGACGCGCGATCCGGTGGTCGTGCTGCTTGCGGGGCTTGCGGGGACCATCGCCTCGGTGCTCAGCGTGCGCGGCCGGCTCTCCGACGGGCCGCTCGCCATCGCCGGGGCGCGCATGGATCTGGCACGCGCCTTCCTGCGCTACGGCCTGCCGCTCGTCGCCGGAAATGCGGTCTATTCGCTGATCCCGCTTGCCAATCGCAGCCTGCTGGCCGAGGCGCACGGCCTCACGGAGTCCGGCTATTTCTCGCTCGCCTCCGATATCGGCCTCAGGCTTTTCCCGATGCTGGCGTCGATGCTCGAGATCGTGCTGTTGCGCGAGGTGATCCGCCTCGACGAGACGCGCGGGCGCAACGCCGCCCAGAAGCGGATCGCCGGCAACATGGTGCTCGTCCTGGCCGTGGTCCTGCCCGCCGCGCTCGGCTTCTGGCTCGTGCTGCCGGCCTTCGAGGCGCTTTTCGTCCCGGCGACGTTCCGCGGCCATTTCGCGGGCTACATGGCGTTGCTGCTGCCGGGCTTCGCCGCCATCGCCCTGTTCCAGGCGGCGATCTATCCGGTTTTCCTGCTCCAGAAGCGAACCCTGATCGCGGCGATCGTCGCGCTCGCGGGGCTCGCGGTGAATCTCGCCCTCGTCTCCGGCCTGCTCGGCACCGCGTCGCCCTCGCGCTTTGCCATCGCGCAGAGCGCGGGATTCCTGGTCGTGCTGCTGGTGACGGCTCTCGTCGCCTTGCGCTCCCTGCCGAAAGCGCCGCCGCCGCGCGATATCGCCTGCGTCCTGTTCGCGGGAGCCGTCATGGCGCTGGCGATCTGGCCGCTGCGGAACCAATTGCCGCCGGTGCTCGAACTCATCCTCCAGATCGGGCTGGGTGGGCTCGTCTACGCTGCCATCATCCTCGCCTGCGACGTCGCCCGCTGGCGCACCGGGCTCAGGTTGCGCTGGCTTGCCCGCAAGACGCGGCCTCCGCGCGGTTCTGCCTGACCTGCACGCGGAAAGCTTTCCTTCACCCTGTCTCTTGGCAAGGCACTAAGGTTAATTCCGCGAATTCGCGCCTTTCGGCCCTGTTTCAGGCCGAAAGAGTCAACGATTCACCATTCCTTCGAGACCGTTCCGCAGGCTTTCGGGCAAGTCTTTCCGTTGAGAGAGTTGTGTCATGCGTCGAGCGTTCATCCTCTCCTGTCTGGCTGTCGCCGGCAGTCTGGCCGTGGCCGATCCCGCCGCCGCGCAAGGATATGGCTATCGCGGCCCCGACGATCCGATGCTGCAGGCGCAGCGCGGCCGCTCGAACTATGGCGGCGGCTTCATCGAGATGCTGATGACCGGCCGCGATCCGACGCCCGCGAGCCGTGGCGGCGCGGTCTATAACCGGCCGGGCGGCTATGCCTATGGCCAGGCGATGCAGGCGCCCGCCGGCTACGGCGCCGATCCCTTCGCGGAAACGCGCCGCCCGCAGCCCGGGCGGCAGGTCGCGGCCTTGGGCCAGCCGGTCGAGCCGCAGGCCGGCATCCCCTATGTCGTCGAGCCGCGTTTCCGGAAGCAGGAGGTCGCCTATGACGGGCCGCATCGGCCCGGCACCGTGATCGTCGACACGCCGAACCGCTTCCTTTTCCTGGTTCAGCCCGGCGGCCGGGCGCTGCGCTACGGCATCGGCGTCGGGCGTCCCGGCTTCTCCTGGGCCGGCACCAAGACGGTGACGCGAAAGGCCGAATGGCCGAGCTGGACGCCGCCGGCCGAGATGATCAAGCGCCGGCCCGACCTGCCGCGTTTCATGGCGGGCGGCCCCGAGAACCCGCTCGGCGCTCGCGCCCTCTATCTTGGCTCGACGCTCTACCGCATCCACGGCACCAACGAGCCGAACACCATCGGCCACGAGGTCTCCTCGGGCTGCATCCGCATGACCAATGACGACGTCATCGACCTCTACGGCAAGGTCGGCGTCGGCGCGAAGGTCGTCGTGATCTGAGGGCGACGGCCCTCAGGAACTGCCGATCAGGATGCCGACGGCCAGCACGGCGAGGCCGCCGAGGATGATCTGGACGATCGCGGAGGCGAAGGGCGTTTCCATGTAGCGGAAGCGCACCCAGGCGATGATGACGAGCTCGCAGGCGACGACGACGCCGGCGATGGCCGTCGCCAGCCAGAAATCCGGGATGAGATAGGGCAGGGTATGCCCGAGCCCGCCGATGGCGGTGGCAATGCCGCAGGCGGCGCCGCGCACCCAGGGGTGGCCGCGACCCGTGACCACGCCGTCGTCGGAGAGCGCTTCCGTCAGCCCCATGCTGATGCCGGCGCCGATGGAGGCGGCGAGGCCGACGACGAAGGCGTTCCAGGAATCATGTGTCGCGAAGGCGGCGGCGAAGATCGGCGCCAGCGTCGAGATCGAGCCGTCGATCAGTCCGGCCAGCGCCGGCTGGACGATCTGCAGGACGAAGAGGCGCTTGCGCGTCTCCTCCTCCTCATCGGCCGCGCCCGAGCTCTTGAGCTCGTCGTCGAGCCGTTCCGCCATCTTCTCATGGCCGCGCTCGGCCTCCGCCAGATCGGCTAGCAGCTTCCGCGTGCCGGTGTCATGCGCCCGCTCGGCGGCGCGCGCATAGAAGCGGCTGGCCTCGACCTCCATCACGGCGGCGTGGCGACGCGCCGCCTCGAGCTGCAGGTCCTCATGCAGCCAGATGGGATTGCGCTTGAGGAAGCCTTTGACGTCCTGCCGCGTGATCAGCGGCAATTCGGTGCCGAACCGGCTCTCATACTGCGCCAGGAGCTGGTGGCGATGGCCGCTCTCCTCGGCTGCCATTTCCTCGAACATCGCGGCGGAGTGGGGATAGTTGGCCCGCAGCCTCTGCGCGAAGGTCAGATAGATTCGCGCGTCCTCCTCCTCGCTGGCGACGGCGAGGGCAAGGAGTTCGGCTTCGTCGAGATCGTCGAGGCGCTTCATGGCGGATCCATAGATTAGAATTATTCTAACCTATCCTCGGCGCATCGGCTTGTGAAGCCCTTCGGCAGCAAAAAGCCCGCCTCCTGGAGGCGGGCTTTAAGGTCGTTCAGGGAGCTGTCAGACCCAGCTGTCGTCGTCCGAGTTGCCGCCGTCGTCGTAACCCGGATCGTCGTCGTCATCCGCCTGGTCGTAATTTGCCTGGCTGACATCCTGTCTGTCGGCAGTGCTGTCGGTGCGCGCCTGGTCGTCCGCGCCGCGATCATAGGCGGACTGGTCGGCTGCCCCCTGCTCGTAGGCGGATTGCTGGGCGTTCGTGCCGCTCGAGCCCGAGCCGAAGTTGCTCACCGAGCTGGCGAGACCGCTTGCCGCGGCGCCGTGACCGCTGAAAGCGTTGGTCAGGACATTGCCGAGCACGAGGCCGCCGGCCACGCCCGCCGCGGTCGTCAGCGCGCTGGCCATGAAGCCGCCGCCACGTGCGGCCGGCTGCTGGGGCTGGTTGCTCCAGGGGCCGGG